>NZ_MVBK01000001.1:0-11441 GCF_002000365.1 Thioalkalivibrio denitrificans
CCCTCCCCC
The DNA here is from genome assembly GCF_002000365.1 of Thioalkalivibrio denitrificans. Lineage (GTDB taxonomy): Bacteria > Pseudomonadota > Gammaproteobacteria > Ectothiorhodospirales > Ectothiorhodospiraceae > Thioalkalivibrio_A > Thioalkalivibrio_A denitrificans. The sequence continues at coordinate 10 of NZ_MVBK01000001.1, forward strand.
GCTTGCGGGGGAGGGCCAGGGAGGGGGCCTTCCTTCCCACTTCCCAATTCTCACTTCCCACTTCCCCGCGACTTGCTATAGTTCCAGCATTTCCCCCATCTTTCGCGGGTGATACCGGTGACAGAAGACACCGTGACCGTGCTCGTCGTGGACGATGATCCCCAGGTGCGCTCGTTGTTGAGCGACTATCTCTCCGAGCACGGCTATGCGGTGATCGAGGCGGCCAGCGGCGCCGCGCTTCGCGAAGCGGTGGCCCGGCAAGTGCCGCAGGTGGTGCTGCTGGACGTGGGCCTGCCCGGCGAGGACGGCCTGTCGCTGGCACGTTTTCTGCGCGAGCAGTTCGACCTGGGCATCATCATCGTCTCGGGGGCGGGTGAGACGGTGGACCGCATCGTGGGCCTCGAGGTCGGGGCCGATGACTACATCACCAAGCCCTTTGATCCGCGTGAGCTGCGAGCCCGCCTTAAGAGCGTGCTGCGCCGCTACCAGCGCCCGTCGGCCATCAGCCAGGCCGCCGCCGGGGCATCCGTGCAGGGCACGCGGCGGGTCGTCATGGGGCGTTGCCAGCTCGATCTGGACACCCGCCAACTTCTGGATGCCGACGGCGGCGAGCTGCCGCTCACCGCCATGGAGTTCGATCTCCTGAACGTGTTCGCCGCCCGCCCCAACCGCCCGCTCTCCCGGGACCAGCTCATGCAGCTCACCCGCAACCGCGAGTGGGATCCTGCCGATCGCAGCATCGACATCCACATGACGCGCCTGCGCCGCAAGCTCGAGGTGGATCCGGAACATCCCCGCGTGCTGCGCACGGTGCGGGGCGTCGGCTACATGTACGTGCCGGCCCCGGTGTCACGCCCGAATCCCGCCGCGTAACGGCAGCGTTTCAATTGTTGCGCAATTGTTATCGAGCCTCTCGTGCGGGGAGGCCGTTGATACACTGCGCCCAAGGGCTTTGTGAACCGAGCGGGGTGAATCCATGGAAGTGACAGATTCCCGGGCCGACGGGCAGACCATGGCCGGGCGCGAGGCCCCGCTTCAGGAGATCCTCGACAACACCACGGCGGTCATCTTCGTCAAGGATCGGGAGGGCCGCTACCTGCTGGTCAATCGCCGCTTTCTCGAGGTGGTGGGCCGCACGGCGGAGCAGGTTCTTGGCCGCCCCGAAACGGAGGTGGTGCCGCGCGGGGTGGCGGAGCGTTTTCGCGAGAACGATCGCCGCGTGTTTGAACGCGGCGAGCCGGTGGAGTTCGAGGAGACCTACCGGCTTCCGGATGGCGAGCACAGCTTCCTGTCGCTCAAGTTTCCGCTGCGCGATGCCGACGGACGGATCTACGCCGTGTGCGGCATTTCCACGGACATCACCGCGCGCAAGCGTACCGAGGAGGCGCTGCGCAAGGTGGCCATGGACGTCTCGGCTGCCGCGGGCGGCGACGTGCTGGCCGAGATCGCCTGCTCCGTGGCCGAGACCCTGGGCGCCGATGTGGCCATGGTGGGCAAGCGCGTCGGCGAAGAGCCGGTGCGCATCCAGGCCCTGGCCGTGTGTCTTCGGGGGGAGCGGGCAGGCCCCGTGGAGTATGCACTTGAGGGCACACCCTGCGCCCATGTGGTGGGGCGCAGCTTCCTGTACATCCCTGACGGCATCCAGAGTCGCTTCCCCGGGGACAGCATGTTCGCGGAACTGGACATGCACAGCTATGCCGGCTACCCCCTGTTCGATTCCGCGGGCGAGCCGACCGGCCTGATCGCCGTGCTGCACGGCAGCCGGCTGCCGGATGCCGAGTTCATCGAGTCCATCCTGCGCATCTTCTCGGTACGGGCCGCCGCCGAACTGGAACGCATGGCCGCCGAGGAGGTCCGCCGCGCCAGCGAACTGAGCTACCGGGCGATCATCGAGGCGAGCGAGGACGCCATCTACATCCATGACCTGGATACGGGCGCCATCGTCGACGTCAATCCCAAGGCCTGCCTGGCGCTCGGGTACAGCCGCGATGAGATGCTGCACCTCACGGTGGATCAGTTGAGTTCGGGGGTGCCGCCCTACACGGGCGCGGAGGCGGCGCGGCTGATCGACCGGGCCCGGCACGGCGAGCGCCCGCGCTTTGAGTGGCACCGGCGCAATCGCGACGGCTCGCTGCACTGGGACGAGGTCTGGCTCAAGCGCGTCAATCTCGGCGGTGTCGAGCGCATCGTCGCCATCACCCGCGAGATCACCGAGCGCAAGGAACGCGAGGAGGCGCTCAGGCGCAGTGAGGATCGGCTGCGCGCCACGGTGGAAGCCTCGCTGGACTGCATCATCGGCATGGACACCGAGGGCCGGATCACGGAGTTCAACCCCGCCGCGGAACAGTGCTTCGGCCACCGGCGCGCAGAGGTGATGGGCAGGGTGCTGGCCGATCTGATCATTCCCGAGCGTTTTCGCGCGTCCCATCATGCGGGTCTTGCGCACTTTCGCGCCACCGGCGAGGGGCCGTATCTTGGCAAGCGTGTCGAGGTCACGGCGCAGCGTGCCGACGGCAGCGAGTTTCCCGCCGAACTGGCCATCGACGTGGTGCGCTCCGGGGAAGAGGACCTGTTCATCGGTTACCTGCGCGACATCACCGAGCGCCACCGTGCCGAGACCGCCCGCACGCAGCTGGAAACGCAGCTTCGCCAGGCACAGAAGATGGAGGCCATTGGCCACCTGACCGGCGGCATCGCCCACGATTTCAACAACATTCTGACCGGCGTCATGGGTTACGTGGTGCTGGCCCAGGAGCGTGCCGCGGCGGGCGGCGACGCCAAACTGCTTCAGTACCTGGAGCGGGCCTCGGAGTCGGCGGTACGTGCGCGCGACCTCATCCAGCAGATGCTCACTTTCAGCCGCGGCCAGCGCGGCGACCCGCGGCCGCTGGATCCCGTCCCCCTCGTCAAGGAGGCCATCAAACTGTTGCGCTCCACCTTGCCCGCCACCGTCTCGCTGGTCACGGAACTGAACGCGCGGGTGCCCGCGGTGCGCGCCGACCCCGTGCAGGTGGAACAGGTGTTGATGAACCTGTGCATCAATGCCCGTGATGCCATGGGCGGCCGGGGTGCCATTCATGTACGCCTGCGCCACCGGTCCGGTGTGCACGGCGTGTGCGCCTCATGCCGGGAGCCCGTGCAGGGCGACTTCGTGGAACTCTCCGTGGGTGACGAGGGTCCCGGCATCGCGCCCGAACACCTGGATCGCATCTTCGACCCCTTCTACACGACCAAGGGGCCGGGGCAGGGCAGCGGCATGGGACTGGCCACGGTCCACGGCATTGCCCATGAGCACGGCGGACACGTGGAGCTGGTCACGGCACCCGGAACGGGGGCCGAGTTCCGGGTGCTGCTGCCCGCGCTGGCAGAGGTACCGGACGGCAGGAATGAGGCCGCAGTCGGCTCGCGTCAGGGCGTGGAGGTCGCCTCGGCCCTGCACGGGCGGGTGCTGCTGGCCGACGACGATCCCTCCGCCGGTGCCTTCATGGAGGAACTGTTGCGCGACTGGGGGCTCGACGTGGTACGCGCCTTTGACGGCCTGGAGGCCCGGCGCCTTCTGCAAACCGATGGGCCGTTTCAATTGGCCCTGCTGGATCGCGCCATGCCCGGCCTCTCGGGCCTGGAGGTGGCGGCCTGGATCCGCGACCACGCACCGTCGGTGCCCGTGGTCCTCTATACCGGATACAGCGAGGACCTGGCCGAATCTGCCCTGGACGAGGCCGGCGTGCGGGCGCTGCTGCGCAAGCCCGTGAACATTGAGGCGTTGCGGCGGGTGCTTGAGGCGACACTCTCTTGAAGTGGGAAGTGAGAATTGGGAAGTGGGAATCAAACTACCCCCACCCTGACCCTCCCCCATGAGGGGGAGGGGAACAACAGGTAGAGACCGGTACCATCGTTTACAGATTTAACCGGGCACATGGTTTACAGGTAATTTGCATCGGGGAGGACGAACGAGCCGGTTGAAACCGGTAACCTTGTTTACAGATTGGACAGGACGCTACCGCTTTTCTCCCTCTCCCTCAGGACAAATCCGCCGGGAGCGGATTTGAACAGCCGACAGGCTGGCCCGAAGGGTGGAGGACAGGACGTCCGGAATTTGAGGGCCGGGGTGAGGGTGGTTTCATTCCCACTTTCCCACTTCCCACTTCCCACTTCCCACTTCCCACTTCAATTTCCCCGCAAACCATTCCGCAACATTCCGGATACACATCCCCAACGGCCCCGTTGCACGCGTGGCCCATGCTCTCCATCAACGGGACGCGGATCCGCCGCGATCCCGGCAAACCCGTGATGGAGGATTCAACCATGCTCAAGCGCATTCTGGTCTTCGGCTATGGCGTGACCTGCTACGCCATCTTCTTCGCCACCTTTCTCTACGCCATCGGTTTCGTCGGCAACCTGTTCGTGCCGCGAGCCATCGACGGCATCCCGGCGGTGCCCCTTTGGCAGGCCCTGCTGGTAAACCTGGGGCTGCTGGGCCTGTTCGCGGTACAGCACAGTGTCATGGCGCGTCCCGTCTTCAAGCGCTGGATCACCCGGTACATCCCGAAGGCGGCCGAGCGCAGCACCTACGTGCTGATCTCGAGCCTCGCCCTGATCGTGCTGTTCGCCAACTGGGAGCCCATGGGCGGCGTGATCTGGCAGGTGACGGACCCGGTCGGTCAGGCGCTGTTGTACGGCGGTTTCGCCTTCGGCTGGGGGCTGGTGCTGCTCGCCACTTTCCTGATCAACCACTTCGACCTGTTCGGTCTGCGCCAGGCCTGGCTGTACCTGATCGGACGTCCTTACACCGCGCTCGCGTTCAAGACCCCCGCGCTTTACCGCGTCGTGCGCCATCCCCTGTACGTGGGCTGGCTGTTCGCCTTCTGGGCCACGCCGGTGATGACCGTGGCGCATCTGGTGTTCGCGGTCATGACCACCGCCTACATCCTCATCGCCATCCGGCTCGAGGAGCGCGACCTGATGGACGCCCATCCGGAATACGCCGGCTACCGCCGCCGCGTACCCATGTTGGTGCCGCGCCTGCGCAAGAGCCGCAATCCCGGTAATCCCGCTGCGGAGACTGTGTGACCGACCGGGGCCGGCTCCGGCCGGCCCCAATTCCCACTTCCCGATTCGTACTTCTCACTTCAAAGAGGACTGCAACCATGGCCGCAACATCCCCTATCCATTTCGACGTCGAACACCTGCGCGAAGAGGTCCTTCGCACCTATGACCGCGTCGCGCGTGACCCGCACGGCAACTTCCACTTCCATCGCGGCCCCCGCTACGCGGTGGATTACCTGGGTTACGATGCGCAGGAACTGGCGCAACTGCCCGAGTCCTGCACGGCACGATTTGCCGGTGTCGGCAATCCGCTGCGCATCGCCACGGTGCTCGCAGGGCTGCCGGGCATCGATCCGTCCCAGGCCGGCCCCTACCCGGGCGAGACTGTGCTCGATCACGCCTGCGGCGCCGGCATGGACCTGCTGCTCGCCGCCCGCAAGGTGGGCCCGCACGGCCGCGCCATCGGCGTGGACATGACGCCCGCCATGCGCGCCTGTGCGCAGGCCTCGGCGGAACTGGCGAGGCTCGTCGAGCGCGTACAGATCCGCGCCGGCTACATGGAGAACCTGCCGGTGGACGATGCCAGCGTCGACCTGGTGATCTCCAACGGCGTGGTCAACCTGGCGCCGGACAAGACCCGCGTGTTTCGCGAGATTGCCCGGGTGCTGCGCCCGGGCGGGCGGCTGTATCTGGCCGACGTCGTGGTGCAGCGGGAACTGACCCTCGATGCGCGCGAGAACCCGGATCTGTGGGCCGCCTGCGTCGCGGGCGCGATGGTGGAGACGGAGATCCCCCTGCTGGCCGCCGAGGCGGGGCTTGTGGACGGACGCGTGGTGCAGCGCTTCGACTGCTTCCGCGACACCTCCGCCGAGGTCAAGGTGGCGAAGGATCTGTTCATCCAGGGGGTGAACTTCTACGCCAGGCGGATGTAAAGGAAGGCGCAAGTGGCAAGTGGCAAGGAAGACCACCCTCACCCCGGCCCTCCCCCTGAGGGGGAGGGAGAAAACGGGTCGGGGAGGGGGACTTGCCACTGGACACTGGTGGCCCCCAGGTAGGTCGGCCTTCAGGCCGACGGCGTGGCCTCGATAGGCACCTCCGTCGGCCTGAAGGCCGACCTACGACTCGCGCAGCGAGATAATCGGCCAGTCCCGGGCGGCGGCGTGATCGCCCAGGACCTCGTCCGGATCCACCGCAACCGGGTTGTCCACGCGCTCCAGGAGGGGGATGTCGTTCTGGGAGTCGCTGTAGAACCAGCTGCCCTTCATGGTCTCCGCGTTGTTCTCGAGCCAGGCTTCCAGCCGCCTGACCTTGCCGTCCTGAAAGCACGGGACGCCTCGCAACTCGCCGGTGTAGCGCCCGTCCCGGAACTCCGGTTCCGTGGCCAGCAGGTCGTCCACCCCCAGGCGGGCGGCAATGGGCTCGGTGATGAACAGATTTGTGGCGGTAATGATCAGCAGCGTGTGCCCGGCCTCGCGGTGGCCCCGGATCAGTTCCTCGGCGGCCGGCAGGATCAGGGGCTCGATACGCTCGGACAGGAAGCGGTCGCGCCACTCCAGCAGCGTCTTCAGGTCGTGCTCGGCCAGCGGTTTGAAGGCGAACCGGCAGAATTCGTGGATATCCAGGGTGCCCGCCTTGTACTGCTCGTAGAAGGCCCGGTTGGTGGCCTGGTAGGACGCCTCGTCTACCACCCCGATGTCCGTCAGGAAGCGCCCCCATTCGTAGTCGCTGTCGCCGGCGATGAGCGTGTTGTCCAGATCGAAGATGGCCAGTGTCACAGAATCCCCCTGTGTCCGTGTCCGGTGAACGGCGGGCATTGTATCGGATCGCGTCCTTTTGGGTGCGGTTTCGGGATTTGCCCGCGATGCGGGGTTGTGGAACAATGCGACGAAAGGCAGGGTTCCCGAGCGGGCAATGTAAGTGATTGATTGCGATGGATATAGACCCAATGTAGGCATCATTCTGAGCAATCAGGATAGACGCCTTTTCTGGGGGAAACGCATCGGCCAGCAGGCGTGGCAGTTTCCCCAGGGGGGCATTCGTCGCGATGAAAGCCCGCTCGAGGCCATGTATCGGGAGTTGACGGAAGAGACCGGTCTGCATCCGGAGCACGTGGAGGTCATCGGCAGTACGCAGGACTGGCTGCGTTACCGCCTCCCTCGTCACCTGATCCGGCGCCGCTCCAATCCGGTGTGCATCGGCCAGAAACAGATCTGGTTCATGCTTCGCCTGGTGGGTGACGAGGACTGCGTGCGGCTCGATTCGGTACCCACCCCTGAGTTTGACTCCTGGCGCTGGGTGGATTACTGGCGCCCCATGCGCGAGGTGGTGTTCTTCAAGCGCCACGTCTACCGGCGTGCCTTGCGCGAACTGGCGCCGTTGCTGTTCCCGGAAGGCGTACCGGGCCAGCACGGTTGGAGAAGTCACCGCCGGGGGAGGGGCGTTTGAGGCGAGTTCAGCCTAGTGTCGTGTCCCGCAAATATCTTGCCATTCAGAGCCCCGCAAAAGCGCCAAGGCAAGGCGCACACCGCAGGCAATGGCAGGCCCTTGGCAAGGTGTGCACCCATCTGCCGGGAGCAGATGGGGACGGCCGCAGGCCGGCCCGAAGGGCGGACTCCAGGGATGGAGTCCGCAACGCCGCATTGGCGCTTTTGCGGGGCTCCCTTCGGGCGCGGCTGTGCGGGCGTGTGGCGGTGTTACGCTTGCTTGAAAGGGGGTGGCCATTCCTGCGCAAGCGTGCCTTGCCACACGCCCGCACAGCCGCGCTGAATGGCAAGATATTTACGGGACACGACACTAGACCGCGGGTTCTCCGCAAGGGAGAACCCGAAACCTTCCCGTCCCCGGGTTTCTCCGAAGCGGCGGCCGGCGATGCTTGACATACTCCGGCGCATTGTCCAGGAAGTCAGCGCCGCCGAGGACCTGACCCAGGCGCTCGACATCATCGTCCAGCGGGTCAAGCACGCCCTCTCCATCGACGTCTGTTCTGTCTACCTCATGATGCCGGACCGCCAGCACCTGGTGCTGATGGCCTCGGACGGCCTCAATCCCGATTCCATCGGCCAGGTGAAACTGGAACTGGGCGAGGGCCTGGTGGGCCTCGTGGCCGAGCGGGCCGAGCCCGTCAACCTGGACAACGCTACGGATCATCCCAGGTTCCGGTACTTCCCAGAGACCGGCGAGGAGCGCTACCACGCCTTTCTCGGCGTACCCATCATTCATCATCGCCGGCTCATGGGTGTGCTGGTGGTTCAGCAGGGCGAGCGCCGCCGCTTCGACGACGAACACGTGGCGCTGCTCATTACCCTGGCGGCTCAACTGGCCGGGGCCATCAGCCACGCGGAGCTGACCGGCGAGGTTGGCCCCGGCCGCGGCCGGGGCCGTGAGCGCCAGCACAACCTGCAGATCACGGGTATTCCGGGCGCTTCCGGCGTGGCCCTGGGCACGGCCGTGGTGGCCTACGTGGCGGCGGAACTGGAGTCGGTGCCTGACCGTGAACCCGTGGTCTCGGTGGACGACGAGATCCGCAAGTTCAAGGAAGCCGTCAACCGGGTCCAGGACGAAATGCGCGTCATCAAGGAACGCATGTCCGGTGTCCTGCCCGCCGAGGAGCGCCTGCTGTTCGATGCGTACGTGATGATGCTCAACAGCGAGAGCATCATCAAGCGCACCGTGGACCGCATCCGGGAGGGAAACTGGGCCCCGGCGGCGTTGCGAGACACCATTCGCGAAAACTCGCGCACCTTCGAGGAAATGGACGACCCCTATCTGCGCGAGCGTGCGACGGACCTGCATGACATCGGCCGGCGCATTCTCGCGCACCTGGTGGCCAGCCATCGCTCCCCGGACGAGTTCCCGGAACGCACCATCCTCATCGGCGAGGATCTGACGGCCACGCAACTGGCCGAAGTGCCCGTGGAACACCTGGCGGGGCTAGTGTCGGCCCGCGGCACCGGTTCGTCCCACGTGGCCATCCTGGCGCGCGCCATGGGTATCCCGGCGGTGATGGGTGTGTCGGATCTCCCGGTGGGACGCCTCGAGGGCCGCGAGGTGGTGGTCGATGGCTACCGGGGCCAGATCTTCATCGAGCCCAACCGGGAGCTGCGCCAGGAGTTCCAGCGCCTGGTGGATGAAGAGCGCGAACTCACCGAAAACCTGCGCAACCTGGCCCTGGAGCCGGCCACCACCCAGGACGGCGTGGTCATCCCCGTGTATGCCAACAGCGGCCTGCTGGCGGACATCAACCCGTCCAAGCAGTCGGGTGCCGACGGCATCGGGCTGTACCGGACTGAGGTCCCGTTCATGGTGCGCGATCGCTTTCCCAGCGAGGAGGAGCAGATCGGCCTCTACCGGGAAATCCTCGCGTCGTTCGACCCGAGGCCCGTGACGCTGCGCACCCTGGACGTGGGTGGCGACAAGGCCCTGCCGTATTTCCCGGTCAAGGAGGACAACCCCTTCCTGGGATGGCGCGGCATCCGCATCACCCTCGACCACCCCGAGATCTTTCTCACCCAGCTGCGCGCCATGCTGCGGGCCAGCCAGGGTTTGAACAACCTGAACATCCTCTTCCCCATGATCAGCTCCCTGGCCGAGCTCAAGGGCGCGCAGCGTCTCTTGCAGCGCGCCCGGGAGGAGCTGCTGGACGAGCACTACGTGATCCCAATGCCCAAGGTGGGTGTCATGGTGGAAGTGCCCTCGGCGGTCTACCTGGCCGAGGCCCTGGCCCGGCGGGTGGATTTCCTTTCCGTGGGTTCCAACGACCTGATCCAGTACCTGCTGGCTGTGGACCGCAACAACACCCGGGTGGCGGAACTCTACAACGCCCTGCACCCGTCCGTCCTGCATGCCCTCCAGCAGGTGACCGACGGCGCCCGCAAGGCCGGCAAGCCGGTGAGCATCTGCGGCGAGATGGCCGCCGATCCTGCCGCCGCCATCCTGCTCATCGGCATGGGCATCGACTCCCTGAGCGTCAACGTCGCCTCACTGGCCCGGGTGAAATGGGTCATCCGCAGCTTCTCCCAGGAGCGCGCCCAGGAGCTGCTGGCCCAGTGCATGGAGATGGAAGAACCCGCCGCCATCCGCGCCCTGCTCAACAATGCGCTGGTGCAGGCGGGGTTGGGTGGGTTGGTACGGGCGGGGAAGGCGTGAACAAAAGGATGAAGGTTGAAGGATGAAGGTTGAAGCGGGGGGATGCTCGGCATTCATCCTTCATCCTTCCGCCTTCATCCTTAGCTTCTGAAGCACCCAAGAGGCGAAGAAGATGCCCAGTACCCCCCCCATCGCAATCACCGCCGGCATCACCTGCCGGCCGATCACCAGCACCACGATGCCCACCAGCATGAAGACGGGGATCTCGTTGAACCAGCGGTACCACTGGTGGGTGTGGCGGTTGGCGTCGCGTTTGAAATCCCGCACCAGCAGTCCGCACCAGATGTGGTAGGCGATCAACAGGGCTACCAGCAGGAGCTTGAGGTGCATCCAGCCGGCGACGTAGGCTTGGGGGTTCATGGCCATGATCCACAGGCCGAACCCGGCGGTCAGGACGGCACCGGGGGTCATGATGCCCCAGAAGAGCTTACGCTCCATCACCTTGAAGCGCTCGTTCCCGGCATCGTCCCGGGTCTCGGCGTGGTAGACGAACAGGCGCGGCAGGTAGAACAGGCCGGCGAACCACGTGACCATGAAGATCACGTGCAGGGACTTGGCCCAGAGGTAGGCCGTCATCCCAGCCAGCGCTCGAGATTACGCTCCACGACGTCCCAGTCGATATCACCCAGCTTCTGGTAGACGATGCGCCCCTCGGGCGAGATCAGGAAGGACGTGGGCGTCAGCCTGACCTGGCCGAAGGCCTGAGCGGCCTCGCTGTCCACGTCCTGGGCGATGATGTAGGGTAGGGCGCGTGTCTCAACGACCTCCCTGACGTGGTCCGCCCGGTCATAGGACATGGCGATCCCGACCACTTCCAGCCCGCGCGCGTTGTAGCGCTCGTGGAGCTCCACCAGGTGGGGCATCTCCCGGATGCAGCTGGGGCAGGTGGTGGCCCAGAAAGTGACCAGTACCGGCTGTCCGCGCAGGCCATGGATGGAAACCGTCTCCCCGTTGAGGGTCTGCAGGCTGACGTCGGGTGCCGGGCGCAGCCCTTCGGGCGCCAGCCAGAGGTAAAGCCCCCCGGCGACCAGCACGGCCACGATGGCGATGGCCAGAATGTCGCGTGTCTTCATGGATCGTCTCTTCCCGGGACCGGATGTTGCCGAAGGCGGAATATTACCGGTTGGAACCGCCGGCGTTAAGGAAAGTTCGTCTGCCGCGGGCAGCTGAGCCCCCGATTCTAGGAGCCTGTCGGACTTAGGTGTCCGTAGCGAGCCGCGTGGGAGAGCGAGGCCAATTTT
>NZ_MVBK01000001.1:11447-16447 GCF_002000365.1 Thioalkalivibrio denitrificans
AGTCCGACAGGCTCCTAGGACGCGCATCCTGGGCCGGCGCGTTTCGCGGCTGCCGCGAGTCAAGGTATGATCCACTCCCTTGAGTCAATGCGGAGGTGGCGGACGTGATCAGGGCGGGAGTCGTGGGAGCAACGGGTTACACGGGCGTGGAACTGCTGCGTCTGCTGCTCTCCCATCCGCAGGCGCAGCCCGTGGTGGTGACTTCGCGCGGCAACGCCGGAGAACCGCTGGCGGCCATGTTTCCCAACCTGCGCGGCCACACCGACCTCACGTTCACGGAGCCGGATGCGGGCCGCCTGGCCGATTGCGACGTGGTGTTCTTCGCCACGCCCCACGGCGTGGCCCACGGGTTGGCAGGCGAACTGCTCTCGCGCGGCACGCGGGTCATCGACCTGTCGGCCGATTTCCGCCTGCGCGACCCGGAACTCTGGGCGCGCTGGTATGGCCAGCCCCACGGGGCCCCGGAACTGCTGGATGCGGCCGTCTACGGCCTGCCCGAGATCAACCGGGCCAGCATCCCCAAGGCACGCCTGATCGCGGTGCCCGGGTGTTACCCCACCGCCGTGATCCTGGGTTTCATCCCGCTGCTGGAGCAGGGTCTGGTGGACACGGGCCGCCTGGTGGCGGACGCCAAGTCGGGTGTCAGCGGTGCCGGGCGCAAGGCCCAGGTGGGTACGCTGCTGTGCGAGGCCAGCGAAACCTTCAAGGCCTACGGTGTTCCGGGCCACCGGCACCTGCCAGAAATCCTCCAGACCCTGGCACAGGTGGCGGGCGCCCAACCGGGCCTGACCTTCGTGCCCCATCTGCTGCCCATGATCCGTGGCATTCACGCCACGCTCTACGCGACGCTCTCGGATCCAGGCACCGATGTGCAGGCGCTCTATGAAACCCGTTACCGGGACGAGCCGTTCGTGGACGTGATGCCCGCGGGCAGCCATCCTGAAACCCGCAGCGTGCGCGGCACCAACCGCTGCCGGCTGGCGGTACACCGGCCGCAGGACGGCGACACGGTGGTGGTGCTGTCGGTGATCGACAACCTGGTCAAGGGTGCCTCCGGGCAGGCGATCCAGAACCTGAACCTCATGTTCGGACTCGCGGAGACCACCGGTCTCGACGGGATCGCCGTGCTGCCCTGACCCCCATGGGACGCCTTTCCGGCGAGTATCGGGTCCACTTCCAACATCCGCTGCGGCGGGTGTTGCCCTGGGTGCTGCTCCCGCCCCTGCTGGTTCTGGGGGGCTGGGGCCTCTATCAGGCCGGCTACGCGGTCGGCAGCGACTTTCAGATCTCCGCCCGCGACGAGGCCCGTGACCTGAAGCGGCGGGTCACGACTCTTGAACGGGAAAACCGCCGCCTGCTGCAGCGCAATGCTCATCTGGAAAGGGATCAGCTCATCGCAGCGGAAGCGGCTGAGCGCCTGCGCGAATCGGTGCACGACATGGAATCCCGGTACCGGGCCATGGAGGAGGAGCTGACCTTCTACCGCAGCATCGTCTCCCCGGAAAATGTGGAATCGGGTTTGCAGATTCACAGTGTCACCCTTGAGCCGTCGGCGCGTGGCGGGGAGTATGTGTATCGTGTGGTGCTGACCCAGATCCGCGGCAGCGGTGTCGTGGAGGGCACCATGCAACTGATGGTCACGGGCCGTCAGGGGGGCTCCACCGTGGAGCTGCAGGGTGTCGACTTGGGCGACGTCGACGAGGGCCACGCATTCGGCTTCCGTTACTTCCAGAATCTGGAAGGACGTATTCGGGTGCCTTCCGGCGTCACGCCGCGTTCCCTGCGGGTGCTTGCCCGGACAGAGGGTGAGCGTCCGAGGGAGGTGGAGCAGGACCTTGCGTGGGATGCCGCGCTCACTACGAAGGGGAGACGCTAGATGTTCCTCAGGAATCGGAGAAAGGGTGCTTCCGCACAGGTGGATACCCTGGTGGGGCGGAACACCGTCGTCGAGGGCAACATGCGCTTCTCGGGCGGGCTGCACGTGGAGGGGACCATCCGCGGCAACGTCTACGCGGACGACGGCGAGCGGCCCTCCATCCTGATCCTCAACGATACCGGGCGCATCGAGGGCGAGGTCAATGTGCCGCGGGTGGTCATCAACGGCACGGTGGAGGGCGATGTGCACGCCTCGGAGCGGGTGGAGCTGGCACAGAACGCCCGCATCACGGGCAGCGTCTACTACCACCTCATCGAGATGGCCATGGGGGCCGAGGTCAACGGCAGCCTCGTCCGGCGCTCCAACGAGAAACCCCGCCTTGAGTACATCAGGCCGCAGGAAAAGACCGCCGAACCGGAATCCGGCGCCCCCGGGGAAGCCGATGCGGGCCGCGCCAATTCTTGACTGTTCAAGTCAACAAATGCTAGCGTAATCACCCAACAGATCGAACAGAACCACGTTCGGAGAGCGATTCCATGAGTGCAACCGAGACTGCCAACGAAACCATGCCCAGCCCGCTGATCTTCACCGATTCGGCCGCCTCCAAGGTGAAGGCCCTGATCGAGGAAGAGAACAACAGCGCGCTGAAGCTGCGCGTGTTCGTCAGCGGTGGCGGCTGCTCCGGCTTCCAGTACGGTTTTACCTTCGACGAGAGCATCAACGACGGCGACACCGTGGTGGAGAAGGGCGGCGTCACCCTGCTGATCGACCCCATGAGCTTCCAGTACCTGATGGGTGCCGAGATCGACTACACCGAGGGCCTTGAAGGCGCCCAGTTCGTGATCCGCAACCCCAACGCCACCACCACCTGCGGCTGCGGTTCCTCTTTCTCGACGTAAGAAAGCGCTAGAGACAAGATACAAGAGGCAAGATACAAGAGGGGGCGCAAGCCCCCTTTTTCATTCCTTGCCACTTGCCACTTGCCACTTGCCACTGCCCGGAAAGATGCCCCCAAGGATCACGTCTTCACGGGCGCCCGTAACTTCCCTTACATTCCCCGGCCGCCCAAGCAGGGCCTCCCTCGCCAGCCACGCAAAAGCCATTGCCTCCACCCAGTCGGGATCGATCCCCGCGGCGGCCGTATCCGTCACGGTGCGCGCCGGCATCAGCGCCGCCAGTCGCTCCATCAGCAGGCCGTTATGGGCGCCTCCGCCGCAAACCAGGGTGCGCCGGCTGTCGTTGGCGTACGCGGCGATGGCGCCGGCAACGCTGCGGGCGGTGAACTCCAGCAGGGTGCGCTGAACGTCATGCGCTTCGGGGCGTGATCCGCCCAGGTGCCTTTCCAGCCATTCAGCGCCGAAGTACTCCGGTCCGGTACTCTTCGGGGGAGGCGCATGCAGGTAGGGATCGGCCATGAGGCGGTCGAGCAGGTCATCGAGCAGCCTTCCGGTCCGCGCCCAGGCCCCGTCATCATCATAGGGCAGGTCGCGGTGGCGTCGGACCCACAGATCCATGAGTGTGTTGCCCGGCCCCGTGTCGAAGCCGCCGACCGGACCGCCGGGCGGCAGATGGGTGATGTTGGCAATGCCGCCGATATTCACGACGACCCGGCTCTCGTCGGGGCTCCCAAACACGGCGCGATGGAAGGCCGGCACCAGCGGCGCGCCCTGTCCCCCGGCGGCCATGTCCTGCTGGCGGAAATCCGCCACCGTGGTGATGCCGGTGCCGTAGGCGATGTGCCCCGCGTTGCCGATCTGGAGTGTGAAGGGCGGATCAGAGTCCGGGCGATGGCGCACGGTCTGGCCGTGGCTGCCGATGGCTGCAATGGCCGCCGGCTCAAGGTTCGCTCCCGTGATGACCTGCAGGGCGGCTTGCGCGAACAGTTCGCCGGTGAGCACGTCCGCCTGTCCCAGTTCGTCCAGGGTGGTGGGGGCCTTCGGATCGGCCAGTCGTCGCAGCCGTGCGGCCAGTGCGTCGGGGATGGGGTGGCTGTGCCGGGCCAGCAGTGCCGGGGCGATACCATCGCCGAAACGCACCACGACGGCGTCCACGGCGTCCATGCTGGTGCCCGAGATCAGCCCCACGAACGGGGCGTCGGGATTCATTGCTCGATCCGGGCCACGTCCAGGCGTCGGTAGGTCTCGATCTGGGACAGCAGCGGCGCGGTCTTGGCCTTGAAGTCCGACAGATACTTCTCCGGCAGGGGATCGGCATCAGGGAGCCGTACCGTGAGCGGGTCGCGGTGTACCCCGTTGACCAGGAATTCGTAATGCAGATGCGGGCCCGTGGCCATGCCGGTCATGCCCACGTAACCGATCACCTGCCCCTGGCGCACGCGGCTGCCCACGCCCGTGTTGCGCGCGTAACCGTTCATGTGCGCGTACAGGGTGCGGTACTGCTGCCCGTGCTGGATGATGATGGTCTTGCCGTAGCCGCCGCGGGTACCGCGATGCACGATCCGGCCGTCACCCGAGGCGCGGATGGGCGTGCCCGTGGGTGCCGCATAATCCACGCCCCGGTGCTGGCGCATGGTGTGCAGGATCGGGTGGCGGCGTGTACCGAAGCGGGAACTGATGCGCGCAAATTCCACCGGGGTGCGCAGGAAGGCCTTGCGCATGCTGCGCCCGTCGGGGGAGTAGTAGTCGGTGTGTCCGTCCGGGGTGGTGTAGCGCAGGGCCTGGAAGGGCGTGCCCCGGTTGACGAACTCGGCTGCCAGGATGGCGCCGTCGCGCACGAACTCGCCGTCCTGATAAAGCTGCTCGTAGATGACCGTGAAGTCGTCGCCCTGGCGCAGGTCCAGGGCGAAGTCGATGTCCCAGCCGAAGATGTTGGCCATGGTCATGATCAGCCGGTCGGACATGCCGGCATCGAGACCGGCCTGGAAGAGCGAGCTGCGCACGGTCCCGGTGCCCTGGGCGATGCGTACCTCCATCTCCCGCTCCACCACCTGCGCCTCATAGCCGTCATCCGCGCGCGTCACGTGCAGGCGCAGGGTGCGGTTCGGTTCGTAGACCAGTTCCTGCAGCCGGCCCTCATGCTTGCGCGCACGGATCCGTTCACCCGGATGGATGGAGCGCAGCATGGCCACGTCGTCGCCCAGGGACAGGATCGGGTTGAGCTGGCT
>NZ_MVBK01000001.1:21447-134721 GCF_002000365.1 Thioalkalivibrio denitrificans
GGCCCGAACCCACTAATGTTGAAAAATTAGGGGATGAGCTGTGGATCGGAGTGAAAGGCTAAACAAGCCCGGAAATAGCTGGTTCTCCTCGAAAGCTATTTAGGTAGCGCCTCGTGTATCACTCCTGGGGGTAGAGCACTGTTATGGCTAGGGGGTCATCCCGACTTACCAAACCATTGCAAACTCCGAATACCAGGAAGTGCGAGCACGGGAGACACACGGCGGGTGCTAACATCCGTCGTGGAGAGGGAAACAACCCAGACCGCCAGCTAAGGTCCCCAAATCATGGCTCAGTGGGAAACGATGTGGGAAGGCAGAAACAGCCAGGAGGTTGGCTTAGAAGCAGCCATCCTTTAAAGAAAGCGTAATAGCTCACTGGTCGAGTCGGCCCGCGCGGAAGATTTAACGGGGCTTAAGCCATGTACCGAAGCTGCGGGAATCAGATGGCAGATTTCAGATATTAGAAATCAGAAGCAACATGGAGGTTTGATATGGATGCGAACGGATTCGAGCGCATGGAGGTTTTTCAGCGGGCATACAAGCTCTCGCTGGAAATACACCGTGCAAGTCTGAAGCTGCCCAAGGTCGAGCAATATTGTTTGGCTGCACAGATGCGTCGGGCGAGCAAGTCGATACCGGCGAATCTGGCGGAAGGATATGCCAAGCGCGCCTCTCAGGCCGAGTTCAACCGTTTCGTTCAAATGGCGATCGGTTCGGCTGACGAGATGCGGGTCTGGCTACGATATTGCGTAGATCTCGGATACATCGGAAAAGACGAGTGGACGAACTGGAAGGCCGAGTACGTCGAAGTGGCGAAAATGCTCACAGGCCTCTCAAAAGCCGCCAGTCTGAAATCTGATGTCTGATCTGAGATCTGATGTCTGAAATCTGTCATCTGATTCGGTAGAGGAGCGTTCCGTACGCCTGTGAAGGTGTGTCGAGAGGCATGCTGGAGGTATCGGAAGTGCGAATGCTGACATAAGTAACGATAATGCGGGTGAAAAACCCGCACGCCGAAAGCCCAAGGTTTCCTGCGCAACGTTAATCGGCGCAGGGTTAGTCGGCCCCTAAGGTGAGGCAGAAATGCGTAATCGATGGGAAACAGGCTAATATTCCTGTACCTCGTGATACTGCGACGGGGGGACGGAGAAGGCTAGGTCATCCGGGCGTTGGTTGTCCCGGTTCAAGCGAGTAGGGAGTGATTCCAGGAAAATCCGGTTTCACAATCCTGAGACGTGACGACGAGTTCCTACGTGGAGCGAAGTGACTGATGCCATGCTTCCAAGAAAATCCTCTAAGCTTCAGGTATCACGGGACCGTACCCGAAACCGACACAGGTGGGCAGGGTGAGAATCCCAAGGCGCTTGAGAGAACTCGGGTGAAGGAACTAGGCAAAATGGTACCGTAACTTCGGGAGAAGGTACGCCCTTGGTGGTGATGGGACTTGCTCCCTGAGCTGCTGGGGGTCGCAGAGACCAGGCCGCTGCGACTGTTTATTAAAAACACAGCACTCTGCAAACTCGAAAGAGGACGTATAGGGTGTGACGCCTGCCCGGTGCCGGAAGGTTAATTGATGGGGTTAGTCTTCGGACGAAGCTCTTGATCGAAGCCCCGGTAAACGGCGGCCGTAACTATAACGGTCCTAAGGTAGCGAAATTCCTTGTCGGGTAAGTTCCGACCTGCACGAATGGCGTAACGATGGCGGCACTGTCTCCACCCGGGACTCAGTGAAATTGAAATCGCTGTGAAGATGCAGTGTACCCGCGGCTAGACGGAAAGACCCCGTGAACCTTTACTACAGCTTCACACTGAACTTTGAACCTGCTTGTGTAGGATAGGTGGGAGGCTTTGAAGCGGCGACGCCAGTCGTCGTGGAGCCAACCTTGAAATACCACCCTGGCATGTTTGAAGTTCTAACCTAGTCCCGTTATCCGGGACAGAGACAGTGTGTGGTGGGTAGTTTGACTGGGGCGGTCTCCTCCCAAAGAGTAACGGAGGAGTGCGAAGGTACCCTCAGCGCGGTCGGAAATCGCGCACTGAGTGCAAAGGCAAAAGGGTGCTTGACTGCGAGACAGACAAGTCGAGCAGGTGCGAAAGCAGGTCTTAGTGATCCGGTGGTTCTGTATGGAAGGGCCATCGCTCAACGGATAAAAGGTACTCCGGGGATAACAGGCTGATACTGCCCAAGAGTCCATATCGACGGCAGTGTTTGGCACCTCGATGTCGGCTCATCACATCCTGGGGCTGAAGCAGGTCCCAAGGGTATGGCTGTTCGCCATTTAAAGTGGTACGCGAGCTGGGTTTAGAACGTCGTGAGACAGTTCGGTCCCTATCTGCCGTGGGCGTCGGAAATTTGAGAGGATCTGCTCCTAGTACGAGAGGACCGGAGTGGACGTACCTCTGGTGTTCCGGTTGTCACGCCAGTGGCATTGCCGGGTAGCTAAGTACGGAAGGGATAACCGCTGAAAGCATCTAAGCGGGAAGCCCACCTCAAGATGAGATTTCCCTGGACCCTCGAGGTCCCTGAAGGGCCGTCGGAGACTACGACGTTGATAGGCTGGGTGTGGAAGCGCAGTAATGTGTGAAGCTAACCAGTACTAATTGCCCGTGCGGCTTGACCATACAACCCCAAACAGTTTGGGTGTGTATGTGGCTCCAAAATCGACATGACACTGCGCCTGGATGTTTTTCCGAATTCCGTGTGACGAGATTGATCGGAACACGGTACAAGTTTGCCTGGCGGCAATGGCGAGTGGGAACCACCCGATCCCATCCCGAACTCGGAAGTGAAACCGCTCAGCGCCGATGATAGTTTGGGGCTTCCCCATGCGAAAGTAGGTCACTGCCAGGCACTTAACGCAAAACCCCGGCTGAGCAATCAGCCGGGGTTTTTTTTTGGTTTGAACCACGAAGCGCACGAAGCGCACGAAGGGCACGAAGGGTCTTGGTCAAATGATCAATTGCCTGTGTGAAACCTTGGTAATCGAGCTGGGCTTCAGTGCCCGGGAGACACTTCCGGCTTGTTCCTCTCGCAAAGCCGCGAAGCGCGCCAAGAACTTCGAAGATTGAGTAGGTTGGGGTGAGGTACGAACCCCAACATCATTGGCTGGGATCACTCACCGCATGTTGGGGTTCGTTCCTCACCCCAACCTACATGATGTTGGTTTTCTTGGCGCGCTTCGCGGCTTTGCGAGAGACATGTTCGCCGGAGCGAACGAAGCCACCACCCCTTAGGATGGCGCAGGACCTCACGGATCAGGCGAAACCCAACAGCACGAGAGCCTTTTCTTCGTGCCCTTCGTGCCCTTCGTGGTAAGAAACGCCTTTGCCGGAGAGGGGACTTCAGCGGGCCGCGGCGGAAGCATCCGCCAGGCGCTGGTAGTGGTCCATGACGCGGACGATGTAGTTCTGGGTTTCGCGGAACGGGGGGACGCCCTCGTGGCGTTGCACGGCACCGGGGCCGGCGTTGTAGGCGGCCAGAGCCAGGGTGACGTCCTGGTCGAACTGTTGCAGCATGCGATGCAGGTAGCGCACCCCACCGCGAATGTTGTCAACGGCGTCGAAGCTGTCGCGTACACCGAGTTCATCCGCGGTGCCCGGCATCAGCTGCATCAGGCCGCGAGCGCCTACGCGCGATACGGCGAAACGGTCGAAGCACGACTCGACGGTGATGACCGCCTTGACCAGTTGCGGGTCCACGCCGTAGTGGTTGGCGAAGTCATGAACGGCGGCCGTGTAGGGCTCGGCGCGCCGGGCGAGCACCGCGGGTGTGATGCCGTTGCAGGAGTGCGAGGCGGTGGGCCGCCCGTAGGAGCGGATGTAGGCGTAATCGGGCCCCATGACACGGCGATCGGTGAACAGCATCGTGCCGTCCGGTTGCCGGTGGACATGGATCTGGTTCTGGGCAAGCAGGGGCGGCGCCAGCACGAGCAGCAGCGCCAGCCCCAACGGCAGCCGGGAAATCCCGCTTCTGTGAATCAGGCGCATTGAGTTCCTCCCCTGAGCCCCTGATCATAAAGGAAATACGGACAGACCCATAAGTGTGCCCAGCCACCATCCATCCAAACCAGATGCCATGTTGTCGGATACCGCCCTGATGCAGGATGCGGCGGACCTGCTGGGCTACCTGATCGCCCGGGCCGAGCGCCCCGGTGTGACGACTGCACTGCCGCTGGCGGGGGCGCGCCTGCAGGCCGCCCGGCAGGTGCTGACCCAGTGGGGAATGATCCTGCCCGAGTCCGCCAGCGACGACCTGCGATGGCCGGCTGCCTGCCTGCCGCCCCTGGAGGTCCGGCGGATCGAGGCTGGGCTCTCCGCCGCGACGCGCAGGCGGCTTGAGGTTCACGTGCACCCCGTGGTGGATTCCACCAATGCGTGGGTGGCGGCTCTGCCCCACGGCGACCGGGTGCCTGCCTGCCTTGCGGAATACCAGACGGCCGGTCGCGGCCGGCGCGGGCGCGGCTGGCACATGCCGCCCGGTAGCGGTATCGCCATGAGCCTGCGCTGGGATGTCTCTGCCTGGACCGCACTGCCGCCCCATATCACTTTGGCGCTCGGGTTATCCGTGGCCCGGGCGCTGCACGATCTGGGCGTCACCGGCATTCGCCTGAAATGGCCCAATGACTTCCAGGTGGACGGCAGGAAGCTGGGCGGGATGCTGGTTGAGAACCGGCAGGGCGGGCAGCGAAAGCGACTGATTGTCGGGCTTGGCATCAACGTGCGCGTTCCGGGGGATACGCACATCGACCAGCCCTGGACCGATCTGGAAACGCTGTTGCCCGGGGGTTGCCCCGGGCGGGAGCACCTGGCTGCCGTGATGCTGGATACCCTGGTCCGGGAATTGTCCGGGTTTCCCGGGCGGGATCCTGCGTCGCTGCCCGGAGACTGGGCGCGGTTCGATGCATTGGCCTCGGAGCCGGTACGCGCCGAGGCTCCGGGCGGCGCCATCGAGGGCATTGCCCGGGGGATTGACCCCCACGGTCGCCTGCGGGTGGAGACGGCACAGGGTGTCGTGGCCCTGGATGCCGGCGATGTCCGGGTTCGGAGGCGCCGCGCATGAACGGGAAACTGCTCCTGGATGCCGGCAACAGCCGCCTCAAGTGGGCATTTGTGGGCGCCGGGCATGAGCCGGTCACCGGGTGTGTGCAGCCCGACGCCCGGGGTTTCGGGGAACTGGTCCGGCAGGTTGCGAATGCGGGCACTCCGGATGCGGTGGCGCTGGTCAGTGTGCGCGGCGAGCAGTTTGCGGACCAGGTCTCCGGGTGGTGCGCCGAAGCGGGATGGCCGGAACCGCTTCGCGTGAGGGCCTCCTCCGGCACCCACGGTGTGCGCCCGGCCTATGCGAACCTGGACAGCCTGGGCGCCGATCGCTACGCGGCCATGGTGGCGGCCCGCCGGCTGTTCTCGGGGCCCGTCGTCGTCGTGGATTGCGGCACCGCGGTCACCGTCGACGGCGTCGATGAGGCGGGGGCGCACGCGGGCGGCGTGATCATGCCCGGCAGGGATCTGATGCTCGACGCCCTGTCCACGGGCACGGCCGTGCTTCCCCGCGCGGAGGACCGGGAAGTCGATTTTCCGGCCGTCAACACGGTTGATGCCATTGTATCCGGGAGCACGCTCGGTCTGGTGTATGCTGTAGAGGGTATCTGCCGGCGCATGGTTGAATGTCTGGGCGGGCAGGCCGAATGCGTGCTGACCGGGGGCAATGCGGGCCTTGTCCGCGCGCACGGCACCTTGTCTTACGCGTGGCGCCCCTGGCTCGTGCTCCAGGGGGCGTATTTCATCATGGAGGGTGAGTCATGCGATCCCTGGCACTCCTGCTGATTCTGCTCAACGTCGCCTTCTTCTACTGGCACACCGCCCACCAGGAACCCGCGCCGCACCTAAACGGCTACGCCGAGGTGCAGCCGCCGTCCGGGGTGGCCCGGCTGGTTCTGCTGGACGAGCGGGAGGCCCCGGAAGCGCTGCCCGAGACGCAGCCGCGCGAAGCGCCGGAACCGGCCGTGGTCGCCGTGCCGGCGCTGATCTGCGAGACGGTGGGGCCGCTCGCCGAGCGCGAGGCCGCCGAGGCGTTGCAGGCTGCGCTGGAGGAACAGGGTGCCGCCGCCAGCCTGCGCACCGCATCGAGGGAAGTGCCCTCCACCTACTGGGTCTACCTGCCGCCACGCAGCAGCCGCGAGGCCGCACAGGACCTGGCGCGCTCGCTCACCGAACTCGGTGTCGAGGATCTTTACGTGATGGGCGAAGGCGATTTTCGCCACGGGCTGTCCCTTGGGCTGTTCTCCGAGCACGAGCGGGCCAGGCGCCGCGTCCGGGAGTTGGAGGCGCTGGGTTATTCGCCGCAGATCGAGGCCCGGTTCCGGACCCAGACCGTCTATTGGCTGGACCTGGCTGTACCCGCCGACCGGGTCGATGCGCTGGACGTACCCGAGACACTCGGTCGTATGCAACGGCCTTGCCCGGGAGAGGCCCTCCCACAGGGATGATTGCCCCTGCCGCCAACCTTGAAGTAGACTGCGAAACTACCGGGATGCACGTGAGGCCACTGGTCGAACGCGTCCAAACCCGGTGCCGCCAGGTGGGCATAACCGGCACCCATCCCGGATGCCGGCCGGTCCGCGAATGTCGGGATATTCGGCTGGCGTAGCTCAGTTGGTAGAGCAGCTGATTTGTAATCAGCGGGTCGCAGGTTCGACTCCTGTCGCCAGCTCCACTTTCCGGTGCAAGGGTTTTATTCCCGCCACCGGAGCCGAGCCAGGGACCGATCCGGATGTACCCGGATCGAGCGAGGGGGGCGTGGTGCTACACGCTTCCCTCGCTTTTTTCCTGCCCACCCTGGCCGAACTGCCTCCATCTCACAGAGAGTTGTTGGACTCATCCGACGGCTACGCCCCGTCAGAGAGATTCGCCCCACTATCTATATCAATTCCGCCGGACATGCAAGGTGTCACCATACCCCATTCTCGGTGATCCGGCACCATCTGCGCTCGATACGTCGCCTTACAAAGCGGTGAGGTTGCCCACGATATGCCGCAGCTGCTCCGTGTCGGTCTCGACATAGCTGAGAGTGGTTCGGATGTCGGTATGCCCCAGGAGCTGCTGCACGGCCTTCACGTCCGGGTTCCGGCCACGCATGAGCTCGGTGGCCACCGTGTGACGCATCCGGTGGGCAGAGATCGCGATTCCCGTAGCCCCGGAGAGGCGCCTGAAAAAGCCGTGAACGTGTGCTTCTGTCATCTCGGCCCCTTTGTACCGCTTGTAGAACAGGGTCACGTTGAAAACCTGTCGATCCAATAGTGCTGCCTGGGCCGTGATACCCGATGTCCGCATCGTGCGGTTCATGAGAAGGCGGAGATCGTCCCGGAGCAGGGTCGATAGGGGGATGGTCCATTCCCGTCGCGTCTTGCTTCCCTCTGCCGTGAGAAGGATCTCGTTGCGCGCAAAATCGATGTCACGCCAACGTAGGGAGACGAGTTGACGGAGTCGCATCCCGGAGTAATAGAAGGTTCTCAGCACGATCCGCCAAAACCAGCGGGGATACAGAGAACCAGTATCCGTTCCGCCGTCGTCCCCATAATCGTCGTTCAGTAGCGCCAGAATTGTGCGCAGGTTCTTTTCAGGGACAGTGCGCTTGCGCCGCTGGGCCGTCGGGGCGGATTTCACATAGATGAGCGGATTGGTCTCGATCCATCCCCAGAGAATCGCATAGTTCAGGAGGGCCCTGAGATGGGTGCGATAGTTGTTCCAGGTGGCCGGCGAGGCTCTCTCAAGGACCATCCGGCGCCATTCGGTCAGGAGGTCGAACGTGATCTCACCGAGAGGCAGGGTGTCCGCACCCTTGCCGCAGTCTTTGATCAGGCAGGCGATAACCTTTCGGTAGGTCCTGAGCGTTGCTGGGCGCAGGATGTTGTCCTTGAGGTAGCGCTCCAGCAAATCGGTGATGGTTGACGGGCTGATCTCGGCCCGAGCCAGAAGTTCTGCCATGGGGATGCTCCCTTTCCCGTTGTCTGACGCACAAACGTCGGAATTATACGGGAAGTGGAAAGTTTGATCCCTGGCAAATCGGAGTATAGCCCGGAACGGAGTGGTTACGCGCGAGGGGCGCTACTCCACTGAATCAGCGCGCTGCAGGTACTTGTTCGGTGCGGGAGCCGGCCCGTCGAAGATGAGGCCGGGATCCGCCACCATGAATCCCTTGATACTGGATTGGCGCCTGGGGCCGCTCACACGGTAACGGTGGATGTTGGTTCCATCCGGAAGTTTTTCGTGGAGCTTGAACTTTGCGAAGCGTTTCTGTACGTGCTCCCACGACTCACCACCGGCTTCCGACGAAAAATCCTTGAACAGCCCGGGACTCACCAGGAGCACGCCCTCGGGCACCGTGTGGACGCGGGCGTTGGCGTTGTTCACCGAAATCCGTTTGGTGACCAGCCCGTGCCGCACCCACTGGACGAACCTCACGCCCGCGTCGTTTGGATCCCGACCGTCCAGCGGATCGTTTGCGCGTGCCGGGGCTTTGGCGGATGCGATGGTGGGAACGTCCGGGCACGGGACGTTCCCAGGGAACGTCGGGTCTGGTCGTTCAAGCGAGGCCGCGTCATGGCTCGCGGCCTCCTCGTGCTTCTTTGTCGCGGGCGGTGGTTCATAAGGAGATGGAAGTGCTGCCGGCTGGGCGATAGGCCCCGGCTCATCTGTCCCCGCAACCATCTCAGCCGGACCCTGTGTCTGCTCGGCCCCCTCGTCTACGTCTGTGATCGGAATTATCTCGCCATCAAACGGGCTTGGTCGTGTCGCTGGATCGGGCCAGATCCGGTGGGCAGGGATACGGATGAGGGTGAGGTCATGGCGCCACCCGTCGCCGGCGACCGTGGCTCGCCAGATGGCGCGATCCTTGTTCGGCATCAGGATGCCGTGTTCCTGGAGCGTGTCATACACCCGGTCGTTCGATGATGGGATCCCGCTATGACCTTCGGCGGTGAGGTGCCCACGCAGGGCGTCGATGGTGCGTTTGGAGACCAGCCAGAGCTCATCGCCGACCAGCCATCCCGCCGCGCCGTTACGATTCAACGGCAGATCGCCCTCCGAGATCAGAAATCTCAATCCGGTCAGCAGACGCTCCCACAGGGACTTTGCTCGTCCCCTGACCGCGCGTTCCGAGGGCCCGGCGCAGAGGTTGGCTGCTACCGATTCGCCATCTGCCTGCAGGACAATCTGGCCCAGGATGCCGGCGTCGTCGGCAGCCCCTGAGATGGCAGCGAGCCAGCAAGAGAATACCTCAGGGTCGCTCGCGATCCAGGAGAGCGCTTCTCGGGGCAGAATATGGTGGACCAGGAGCGGGGTCGCCCGTTCGTGAAACCTGTGGCGCCTGTCGCGGCGGTACTCGACCGTGTAGGCAGTACACGCCGCCACCTGGTCCATGGGGCCGGACCAGGGGTCCCATCGGGCGAGGCGGCGCCCGTTGGAATCATAGAGGGTGACGGTCTGATCGACCGCGGGTTTGCCAAGGTCGTGGAGGAGGGCGGCTGTGGCCACCGCATAGGTCCATAGGTCGGCCAACTTCGCAATCTTCTCGGCCTCGGCGCCAGGAGGCAGAATGTGCCCCTGACGCAACCTCAGCGCCTTGGTCAGAACCTCCAGGCCATGATCCAGCATACCGCCAAGGTTCGCATGATGGTGTGCCTCTGAGGCAGGCAGCTGCTGTACAAAGCGACCGTAGCGCTCGATGGCCTGCTGCATAAGCACCGCGTAATGCTGCGGCGGAAGACTGGTCAGGGATGCAATCTGGTTCAAAATCGCCTGCCGATGGGTGGGCTGCAAAAGGCTTGCGGCCGTCTGGACCGGAATAAGGCCATCTCTCGATCCGCGACTGGGCGGGGATCGCTGGCCGCGGATTCTGCGTAGCAGGTTTCCGAGCATGGGCAGGGAAGCTAATCCCGTCCCACGGGTGACGCAATGAGAAACCGATACTTCCCCGGGGGTAGTTTCTGTGGCTTCAGCAATTACCTGGATAGGTAGGAGAGGGCTAGATCTGAAGAACTTCTCGCAGTCGTCTGATCGCGGCTTTGTGCCGGCGATTGCTCATCATTCGAATGTTGTGTAGCTTCCATTGAATTGCCGGCCACCGGTCCAGTCCTTCGAACGGTAACAGCGACCAATCCGGCTCGCCTTGTTTGATGGACAGGATAAACCGCCGCTCGTCGGCATCGAGGGCGCTCGCGGCCCACTCGAACAGCTGCGTCCGAGCGGCCTCCAGTTCCGCCAGTTCAACCGGCTCTTCGGTCATTCCGGCGAAGTGGTTGGCGAACAAGTCCTCGGTTGGTTTGCGATTCGGTTGTAGAAGCTCTGCAATCGGGCGCCGGTGACCGGCGAGGTAGGCGACAAATGCTTGGCGTATGGAATCCGGGATCGGGCCCGATGCTTGAAGATGCAAGACGTCGAAGAGGTCCCGCGGGTGCTGTCGGTCCAGCGCCGCACACAACTTACCGGCATAGAGGTCCGCTGAGTCGAGTCTTTGGACCTCGACGAAGAGCTCGTAGGCTTCCTGTGCGGCCGAGCACAGTTCGCTTGAGACCGGCGGCACCAGGCTACCGCGGATAATGACGCTCGGCTCCACCTTGATACGCGCTCCTGACTTGTCTACGAGCAGCTTGGGCGCATCGCCTTCGACAAGTTGGACATCTACGGTCGGCACAGTCCTCTTTAGCGCATTGGCGATCGTAGTGAGCTGGGCGCGAATGTCAGTCAGCGCCGCGTCGCGATCGGTCACCGGGAGGTAAGTCAGGTCGATATCGACCGAGAGTCTCGGCATGTTCCGAAGAAACAGGTTGATGGCAGTGCCGCCCTTGAGCGCGAAGTTGGGCACGCTGGCGACTGCCGGTAAACAGCGAATCAGAAGTTCGACCTGGGCTCTGTAACTATCGCGCGCTGACATTGTTGGTCCTAACCCTGTCCAGGGTCGGCGACGACCAGATCATATTTCTTGTCGAGGCGTCCGCCAGCGTGGATGGTGCGCCGGCCTGACCCGAAGTCGACTGCCGACATCTCTAGGCGCTTCAGCCACGGGTGGTTTGCTCGCTCAGCGGCATGCATGAATAGCCGCTTGGTTTTGACCGAGGTGCAGCCCTCGAGCAACTGTTGTACGACCTTTGGACGCAGAGACGTCAGCGATTCCATCACCTGGAAGGCCTCTTCGTAAGACTGCCGTTTCGGCACGAGGTACATCATCTCGAAGGCCGCGCGCTCGAGTGTCGCGACCTCGAGGCCGACCCCGTCGATCGGAAGTGTGGACGTGGTCTTCTCGCTGCCCGCGAAGACGCCGGTCGTCACGAGCGTTACCGGTCTGGACCAAGGGTGAGCCTCGAACCAAGCGGGCAATTTCGTGCCGGGACTTCCGAACAGAACGACCTCACGCGCGCCCAACGCCAAATAATGCGTATAGCCGCGCAGCTCGATGGCGCTGATGCCGCCGGGATGGACGGCGAGGCCGAGTTGGGTTTGTAGGGCGTGGACCGCACCGACCCAATCGACTGTCTCGCCGGCCCGCATGTAGGCGCCATGACCCAGTCGTTGCAGCCAGCCGGACTGGACGTACTTGTCCGCAAGCCGGCGGTCGACACCTCGGCTATTGAGCCAACGCAGCGTGGCGACCTTGCCGGCTGGCCACTGTTGTAAAAGCTGGTTTATTTTTGATCCCATTCGACTACCAGGGGGCGACATAAACGTATCAAATTAAACTATATGGCGAGGCTACCACAAGTTTATAAAATGGCGAAATAGTCGCCTATAACGCGACAAATGGGGGAAAATATGAACCATCCCTGAAGATTCGGTAAGCCCCGAGAGCGGCCCTCTCAGCACGAAATGGCTGAAGTGGCCATCTAGGCGGGCTGCCAGCTTCGGTCCAGTGGCTGCCCTCTGGAGTCTTGCCGGCGAGGCGGCCACCGATGGATTCGGCCAAACGGATCGCCCTCGGCTTTCGATGCCGCTCAGTTCTGACCTGCCGGAGTTCGCGAGGTGGCGCGCCGCACGGCTCGATGATACAAACCCTCGGTAGGTAGGGTCTATGCATCGAGTGTTTGTATCAATGGCAAGAACTCGATCGCAGCGTGAGCTTGCCCAAACTCTGCTGAAGAAGCAGGGAATCATGCGCCTGGTCGAGCTGCGCGTGGCGGCCTGACCGCGGCGACGATGAGTCGTATGGAACGGGCCGGTGAGGTCATCCGCCTGTCGCGGGGCGTCTAGTTCAGAGATATCTGCTCTCTGGCCCGGTTTCCTCACATCTGCTGGAAACCCAGTGCATGAACCCAGGCCTTTACCTGTTCAGCTAGGTCACGGGCATCAGTCGTGTAGAGGGCCCGAACTTGGACCATTTCCGGACCTTCTGTAGGATTAAGGCGGTCTCCAGGGAGAAGAGCCGCGACTATCATGCGGTATCCAGAGGAACAACCCCCGCCCCGGCGCTCCGGCCAGAGAGCGACTCGTGGTCGACCATGGCCGGCCCGGGCCGCTTTGCTCTTGAACATCAAACGGTGTTCATGTCCGTTCGCCCCGGCCACCAGGGGATGTCACTGGCGGCGTATCCTCTGCATCCTGCGCCCGACGCCTCATACTATGCAGCGCATCCATTGGACGGCGCACGGCTACGCCCTGTTTCCAGCAAAGGCCACCACATGCTGCTCCAACTACAGGCCCCCAGTCGACGCAACGCCCCAGTTCACTGCCAGGTCCACCTTGATCGGGCGAGGTGTTATGCGGTGGCTGTGGTGCATAACGCGTTACGCTATGCATTCGCGGGATACCGACCGGAAGCAGAGCCAGGCGTGTAAGGCATAAGGCTTTGATCTCACGCGGAAATGCGTTTCCAGATATTTCTGGACGCGGGATATACGCGGTCGTTAGGCCGCATACATATAGTTGGGCCTCAAGAAGTGATGGCTTAGGCATATGAAACAATGCGCGTACTGCAGCGAAGACAGAAAGCTGACAAAAGAGCATATCTGGCCTAGCAGCATCATTAAAAAGTACGAATCAAAGCTGGCTTCGTACAACAAGAAGCTAGACAGTTTTGTTTACAGCGATCCGGTAATTAAGGATGTATGTGAAGAATGCAACAACGTCCTATTGTCGCCGCTGGATGCATATCTTTCCAGTCTATACGACGAGCACCTTCACCAGAGTCTAAATCCCGGAGACAGCACGGAGCTTTCCTTCGACCGTGAGATGTTGTTAAGAGCCCTTCTAAAGATATCCTTCAACTCCGCGAGAGCATCTGCTGCCGAAGACATAATGGCCGCTCATCGGAGATTCGCGCCGTACATTCTGCGGGGTGGATATTCTTTCGGAGTCCAGCTTCGACTTCTCGTGGTTACGTCGTCAAAGATCATCGCAGACGGCGAGTTGCAAGAGAAACACTTTCCGGTCAGCCAGCTCCGTTGCGCGGATATTCCATACGACGGACCGTTGAGCCATAGATTCATCGTTCGGTTGATAGCCATAAATAGCTTCTGGTTCTACCTGTTAATTTCCAAGAAGAGAGAGCCAGAGGACAAATGGAGAAAATTCTTGACAGGGTTCAAGACATGGAAGATCCAGCCTGGAATTCCCTTAGGCCCAGGCGTTAATAAGGTGGAAATTCCTGTCAATCAGACCACGTATATGACACCACAGCTCATGGAAACCATGTGGGAAGCAATCAGAAGGGCCCAACAAGTGGCTCAAGCCGACGGCCCCGCCTCGGGCGGGACCGCGGCTTAGCCCGGGCTGTTAGGACGACAGAAGAGCAGCGCTGATGCAAGATCTAGGTATAGACACGGCGATCTTGGTGCCATGGTTCGCTAACGAGCATGAGTCGCCATACTTCTTGGTTCGCGTGTCCGACGAGCACGCGGCTGCCTGGGCGGACGTCCTGGGCGTGCCAGTTCGCCGGTGCTACATCGACGATGCGCTGCTCGAGCAACGGGCGCAAGCCACCGGTCTTCCGAAATCGGAACTCGTCGCGGCCAAGCTACCCGATCGAGGCTCCACCATGGCGGGCGACTTCGGGGAAATTCTGGTCTTCCTGTACCACGCAACTGTCGAGCCCGGGGTCGAACTCATTGGTCCGAAGAAGTGGCGCTTGAAGCAGGACCGGACGAAGCCGGCGCCATACTCGGATGTCGTTCACTTCGTACTGCCGCACTGGCCCGAAGCCTCAACCGGCGATCGCATCCTCTGTTCCGAGGTGAAGACAAAGTCCACCAATGGGGATTCCACACCCATTAGCTCGGCAATTGCTGACTGCGAGAAGGATCGGACAAGTCGCTTGGCCAAGACGCTGGTGTGGCTGAAGGAGCGTGCGCTTCACGAAGACCTCGGAACCACGACCGTCGCTCACCTAGAGCGGTTCACCAAGGCCACCGACCACCCCGAAGCCCAGAAGCAGTTCCGGGCCGTTGCGGTTGTATGTGCGAGTCTCGTGGATGACGAGGTCGCAGACGCGCCCGAGGAAGAGCCCACGGATCACACGGTGGTCGTGATCGCCGTTCCAGATCTGAAGCAGCGCTACGAGGATGTCTTCGACGCCGTTCACGCCACCGTCGCGGAACCCGGAGGCGGCATGTGAGGGAGACTCTGGCCAAGTGGGTGAGCGACGCTGATGCCCTTCATCACGTGGAGCGATTTGGCTTTTCACAGCCGCCATTGCAGCTAAGCTACCTCCGCTCTCGAGGGGACGACTACTACATCTCGCTCGTTGCGGAACTCTTCGACCGGCTCCATGAGCCGTACAACGATTCTGTAGACTGGTCGCGGCTGGGCAACGCGATCACTCAGGCAGGCGGTGTCGGGGTCGATCAGGCACCGGCCTATCGCGGGATCCTGGAACCGGAAGCCGCTGTCCTCGGGGCGGCAGCGTTCTACTTCGGGGGCTACTCGGCCTCTGCATATCTCACGCTCCAGGCGGCGGACCCGGATGCCCTCGGTGAGATTCAGCGAGCGTGTTACGAGCTGCTCTCAAGGCCATCGACGATCAAGTCGGCACGTGTACGTGCGCTCGTCGGCGCCGTGCGAAGGGGTAATTTGGACACGATTCGTGCGCAGAGCGAGCAGGCTGCGGAGATGGAGTCATCCGCGCTGCAGCTCGACCCCGATGAATGGGTCGGATGGCGCCTGTTCCGACGAATACTCTCCAGGTTCGAAGAGACGAATGTCCGTGCCGTCCTTCCGGATGGCGAGTCGGAATTCTGGAACCCCCTGGTTCGGTCGCTCCTCAACCGAGACCCGCCGGCATGGGACTTCTTCCCTTCGCAGATCGACGCGATCAGAAGCGGGTTACTGGAAAGCGCGACCTCTTTCTCCATCCAGATGCCGACCGGCGCTGGCAAGACGGCGCTTTCGGAGACGCTGCTCTTCTATCACCTGAACCAGCACCCTGAGGATGTGGCAATCCTGCTCGTTCCGTACCGGTCCCTCGCGGCAGAACTGCGCGGCAGCCTCGTCAAGCGCCTGGGCCGCATGGGTCTGCCCGCCCGATGCGCGTACGGGGGGACTGTGCCTACTGGAGATGAGGTTCGAGACCTGGACGACACGCGGGCGGTCGTCGCGACGCCAGAGGCGTTGTCTGGCTTGCTCAGCGCGGAACCGGACTTCTTCGCCCGTGTTTCCCTCGTAATCTGCGATGAGGGGCACCTCCTCGACGGCGAGGCCCGCGGAGTAGGACTGGAGCTGCTGCTCGCTCGAATGCGAGCCCGCGAGATCGGACCGCCCAAGTTCGTCTTCGTTTCAGCCATCGTCCCGAACATTGAGGAGATCAATACATGGCTGGGCGGCACGGACGAAACCGTCGTCCGCAGCGAGTACCGCCCGGCACTCGCCGAATTCGCAGTGCTCCGGGTGGCCGGCAAGAACGCCGGCACGACGGTGGCACTGCAGCTTCACCCGCATCACACCGCATCCACGTTCTCGATCGAGCGCTTTCTAAGCCGCGATGACTTTCGCTACCGCAATGCCTCGACAGGCCGACTGAATACATACTCGTTCAACACCGTGAAGACCCAGGCCATCGCCGCGGCACGAAAGGCGCTGTCGATGGGGGCGGTTGCCGTGTTTGCGGCCAACAAGCGGGGCAACCAGGGAGCCGTAGGGCTCGCGGACGAGCTTCTGGCCCAGTTGGAAAACCCGCTGCCAATGCCCACTCCGATGCAGTTCGTTGAAGACGCCGCGAAGCTCCAGGCTGCGGTCGAGTACTTCACCCTCGAGTACGGCGCTTCATGGGTCGGAACGCGAGCACTAGCGGCGGGAGCCGTTCTGCATCACGGAGATATTCCTCAGGAAAGCAGGGAGCTCGTTGAAGCCTTGGTTCGCAAGGAGGACGTTCGACTGGCGATCTGCACGAGCACGCTGGCCGAGGGCGTCAACTTGCCGATCAGGACGTTGGTCTTGTACTCCGTGCAACGTCGCGGCCCAGATGGGGCCGCGGAGAACCTGCTCGCGCGCGATATCAAGAACCTCGTCGGACGAGCGGGACGAGCGGGAGCAACCACCAAGGGCCTCGTCATCTGCGCCAACTCCGGACAATGGCCGCTCGTAGCCCCCGTAGCTCAGCAGCAACCGGGCGAGCGCGTTTCCGGGGCACTTCTTGAGCTGATGGACCTTTTGCAGACGGGGCTCAGCCAGCAAAGCCTCACTCCCACGAATGACATTCTGGAGGGAGAGACTGCGCTTCACACGCTGATCGACGGCATCGACGCGACGCTCATCGACCTTGCCGCCGAAGAGCTTGGGGAGGACGAGCTGGTTCGGATTGCCGGGGAGCTGTCGAGCCAGACGTTTGCGGCTCGCCAGGCCGGGCCCGCGACCACCGCACTGATGAAGCAGGTCTTCGAGCTGCGTGCTCAACGGGTGGCCGCGATCAAGGGGTCTGGGCGACTCGGCTGGATCCGAGAGACAGGTACGCGAGCGCGCATGCTCGAGTCCGTGGAAGCGAAGCTGCTGCCCATGCGGGAGCGATGGGATGACGTTGAGACCGCAACGGACCCGGAGTTAGCGGAGGCGCTACTGACGTGGGCATGGGACCTTCCGGAGGTGGCTGAAGCCGTCAAGGAGGCGTACCGGGATGCGCCGCCGTCGCGCTCGGACTTCACTCGGGTATTGGAGGCATGGATCGACGGCCAGCCGTTGGTCGAGCTGGCTCGACGAGCGGGCATCGACATCGACACGATGCTTGGTGTTCACGCCAGGGTGATCAGCTACGTCCTACAGGTCGCCGTCGAACAGGGCATCGGTCTGCTCAAGAAGCTGCTCGAGGCGAGCGACCGCGAATTGGCGCAAGCCGTCGCCGACTTCCCCGAGCACCTGCGTTTCGGTGTCCCCACGCCAACGGCGAAGGTGCTCGCGGCCGGTGGTGTCCGGCACCGCCGAGCTGCGGTCGCGCTGGGCCGAAGCCCCGAGCTTGTGACGCTGGTTGATCGCGCATCGGTGTTTTCCGCGGCGCGACATCTGCTTGATGATCGGGAGCGGTGGCTGCCTGCGATGGGGCGCCTGGTGCTGGAGAACACGCTGGAGGATCTGAGAGATCCGAGTGTATTCGATGATGAAGGATAGATTCCCACGCGAAGAGCGTCCTAACGAATAGGGTTATTGCGCCAGGCAAAGCTTGGTGGAGGAGGATATGACTTAGAAGGAGAAACGCCATTGAAACTTCCAATGCGACCCAGTGGGATGGAACGTTCCCAACCGACAAACGTTAGCCACCAGCCGGAACCGAGGATTGCGTGGTCCCGGGGCGACCCGGGATGCGAAGCGTATCCAGGGAGTCTGTAGGCCGCATAATAGAGGGCGGAATCCAGTTCCAAGTGCGCCAGTGGGGTGAGAGGCGGGCATTGTGAACGTAGCTGGTGGGATGGGGTTGACGATCCACCATCCGAGCTGGAGTCCACAATGCCCTATCAGCATCTTAACGCCGCGGAGCGGCAGGTGATACAACTCTCCTCGGTTTCCGGCCGAAGCACCGTCAGAGTCGCGCGAGATGTCAGAAGTAGATCCACGCTAGTGCGCCGACGAATCCCAATAGGACCGGAATTTTCACAAACGTCAGCAAGCTCAATGCCCAGGGCGGATCAATCCCGTCGCTGACGCCCTTTGGAAGACGCTTCCCCGTGAGTGCTGGAACCCAGTACTCTCTCGCAAAGCCCTCTTCAAAGAATCCGCTGTGGTCCACGTGATAAAATCGATCCGCGACGATGCAGTGTTGAAATCCCCACCGACCCGAGATACCGAAGCCCCAAGTCATCGCCTTTGCCATGAGTGGCCATATGTCCTTCGTACCGCAATCGTTTACCACCCGACAGGCGGGCGCGTTCTCGAATGACGGATTGTCAATTCTGTCGGAAACGGTATCCCAATCGAAATTTGCATCGACTATGGCACCGCACAGCAAAAGTCGATGAATCCGTATCGGTTTGACGACGAGAAGGTAAACTGCAATCCATGAGCCAAAGCTGTGCGCAATAATGGAGACGCGGTCGAAATTTGGGTTGCCGAAGACTGACTTGGCCTTTAACCATACCGTTTCTGCGGCTTTTCTCCGAATGGCAGGAAACGGCAAGAGGAACTGAACTACATTGAAGAACCCGTACCCTATGGGGATCGGCGTGAGACCGCGTGCCGATTCTTCGATCTCATCTCCGACGCGCTGTCGCCAGCCGGCCGCCGTTCGAATGCCATGGATAAGGAGAACGGCGTGGCTGGGCACAACAAATCGATCGAGCGCGGCGCTCTTCGTGAATTCGGCAAAAAAAACCATTGCCGCCCGCTCTCCCTGATTGCCCAACATAAGCCAGATTTCGACCGTAAATGGCTTAGGTGCCCGCTCCATTGCCGCGCGAATCTCAGCACACATTGCTAAGGCAGCACGCTTTGGATCGAAGCCGGCGAACCCTGTACCAAGGGCTGGGAAGGAAATCGTGTGAAGCCCCATGCCCTGCAGGAGAGTCAAGGCCTGACGAGTGGCGTTCCGTATGATCTCCTCTTGGTTATGCACGTCACGATCGCGGTGACTCGGAATCGTGGCAGCATGAAAAATGTGCCGTACTCCCTGCTCCGCTAAGAGACCGGCCCCGGTGACTGCAATCGCTCCGACGGCAACAGGAATAAGCCGCCGCGACTCCTCGAACACTGAATCCCCTGCTGCTGCGCGAATTGCCGCTGATGTCCCGCCGCCCATACTCAGATTCGAGTCGTCGGAAGTAACGACCACTTCTGTCCGCGCTTCTCGGATATCGCCGAGCTTGACTACGAGGCTAGAGCCGTTAATGTCGTACAATTGTTCGAAGCGCATGTGCAGCCTTCTCCAGCGACTGGGTCGTTCGTGTGCGTCCGAGACTCGAACTCAGCATTTCAATTTCAGCGCTCAGCCAGCGATCCTTTGGCAGCTCTCCCAAGCTCGATCACTGGCGGGCACCCCTGACCCCACACCATTCTGCGACAGACGTCGAGAACTCTTCTCTTCATACCTTGTGGGCATACGATCGCCCTAACGTAACTCCTGAACAGTCGGTTCTCGAGCGCAGAGCCTAGGACAACCCAGCAATCGCGCAGCCACGGCTTCTCCAGTCGCTGGTCAAGAAGCTTCGCAATCTGTTCTACAGCCGCAACCTTCCGTTCTCTAAGTGGCTTGACCCCTTCATCCTCCCCCACTTCCGGTCCGTCCACGCTGTACCCGACCAAGGAATTGTTTAGCACGCGTGTAAGCCGCCATTCCTGCTGCGAGAAATACAGCATCTGTTCGTTCCGCGAGCTACTGTCCGCCGTCTGAACCAATCCGGACAGAAGATCTATCGCCTCAACGAGCAATGCAAGCCGCCTGCGATCGGTTTCAAATGCTTTAAGAAAAGACTTGACGCCTTCGGTGGGTAGCATTTGGCGCGCGGCCTCCAGGCGTGTCCTTGCATCTTCATCCTGGAAGATAAGATCGACCCGCGCACGCTCAAACGCATCGAAATAGCGTCTCTGTTCCGCGGTCAGTGCGTCAACGTCCCGATAGACTCGTTCCTCGAGACGCGATAGCACCGACAACAATTCGCGCGTCTCGAGCAATGCCGCGATGAGAGATGCCGCCATCGGGTAGCGGCGCTCATCCCGATCGACATAGAAATAGTGAACAGGAGCCATATCGAGATCGCGAGCCGCTACCGCATCCAGAGCGATTGCGAATTCCCCGAACACCTCGAAGTGATTCTCACGCTTTGAGGCATGCGGATTCGGCTTCCGCATTTCCGTGACACTCATGTGTGCGAAACACGCGCGAGTCTGCCGCAGGGGCACCTCCGCACGTCCGGCACGCGCAGCGCGCGAGTTCGGTGATAGTTTGACGCGTATCGTTTCCGGAGTAAGCAACAAGCCGTCGCGCAGTGTGGTCTCGAGCATCGCTACGCCGCACTCGCACATCAACTGCCAGTCGTCTTTGGCATGATGATCAGAAAAAGCGCCGAATTGACTCGGAAAGCAATGGAAGAGTAGCTTGGTGTCCGTATCAACCTTACTCATTGAATATTTCTAAGGCGCTTTCTGGTAACGCGCGAAGGATAGCAGCGGAACAGAATGTCGCGAGTGCGTGTAGCTGCGTCTCCTCGCTCGGTCTTGCTGCGAAATTGACGGCCCTGATGTAGCCAGCTTCCCTTTCTTCCGGCAATGTCCAACTGTACCGGGCGGGCAACCCTTCACATCGAAGCCCTTCACCCTCGGGATGCGGAGACACCGTGAAGTAGGCATGGATATCGCTGTTCACCCAACTGCTATCCGCGCTTGGGCCAGCCGGCTCCTTCAGATATCCTAGACTACGATTCAGGCTCATCCGAATTGCCTCCGCCTCTTCGTGTGCGCGATGAGGATCAACAAAGGATTCGTCGTAGTCGATGTAGGCCATCAGATCGACGAAGAACGGCGTGTTGAGATCCTTCGCGATGTAGTCTCCAACGCTCACAAACCTAGTGATCACGCTCGTACCCTTCAGCCTTACCGGCTCCAGGCCGCTCACCGCTGCTGTTCGTTGCACTTCTTGCGTTCTTTTGAGCGGCGCGTCCTTGGGCGCCGTATACACGCCGAGCTTTCCGGTTCGAACGAATCGTGCGAGGGCTACGAGATGCTGTCGCTCGAGCACGAACCGCCGGCACGTGGACTCCTTAATCACTATGCAGTAGTAGGGATCCTCTTCGGAGCCCATGGACTTCAGGGCGACATCGTCCGCTTCAACCGGCGTTCCTTGCTCATCCTCGAATCTCGCGATGCCCTGCATGATGACCCCACGATAGTCCATTGCAGAGTAGGGTGATACCTGAAGGAACAGCGTATGCGGTGGGACGAGCTTGTTTTGGTTGACTTCTGGAATCATACGACTGTGTTCGTCGAAGCCCGACTGTGCGAGTGCAACGGTTGCCGCGAACCAGAGGAAAGTCAACCACAGAACGCGTTTCATCGTTGGTCTCCCGTGTTAAGGATATGTGGTTTCAATGCCGCCGCATGGCGATTGATCTAAGCTAGATAGTGCGATTCCCCTCAAGTCATTCAGCGTCCGCCAACTCATCCACTCTAGTACCAAACGAGCTATAGTCAAGTCTGGTGTATGGAGCCCATGTTGGCCTGACTGATCAGGCGACGAGCTTCCGCTGTTGCTGCTCTTCGTCTTTCACCGGTTCACCGTCCTGGAAGACGACGCCCTGCATGAGTTCGGCAATGCGATGGGCGCCGCGAATGCGTCTCCAGGATCGCTCGGGCTCCTGCACGAGCTTGAAGGCCAGACCGAGAAAGGTGGAGCGCGACACGAAGTTCGTCGAGCGGCTGGTGCGGTGACGCACGGTCGCGAAAGTCGACTCGATCGGGTTGGTGGTGCGCAGGTGCATCCAATGCTCGGCCGGGAAGTCGTAGAAGGCGAGCAACGTGTCGCGATCGGAAGACGCGTAGGGTCAAGTCTAGTAATAAGAAGGAATATGTGGGAAGCAATGGGATCAGCTGGCTACCTAATTCTTTGTCTGGCGATCGACATGCATCAAGAAACCTAGCAAGCCGGCCGGCACACGCTTCTTCAGCAAAAGCTGCAGGCGCTTTGCGATGCGCTGGAGTAGGTAGTCCCCGAGGGGTCAAGCCCCTTGGTCGACCATGGCCACCCGGTCTGTGATCCTGCTGGTCTTGCTCACCGGCCGGTAGGTAAATCTCCTCAGATACCCTCAACATCCATTCCATGTGCCGCCAGCCACTGCCTCCTGCGCCCGAAGTCGGGTAGGGCACGCTCGAGATGCTGCCAGAACTCCGGGGTATGGTGCGGATGCCGTAAATGCGCCAGTTCGTGGATGACCACATATTCCGCGATGGGACGAGGGAGGAGGATGGTCTTCCAGTGGAAATACAGGCGCCCCCCCTTGCCGCAAGATCCCCAGCGATACCCGAGGTCCTGCACCTTCACATCCGAGGGGCGCGCTTCCAGGCGGCGCGCATGTTCGGAAACTTTGGTGCTCAGCCAGTCACGACCACGTTCGGTGTACCAGCGAATGAAATGCGCCCGTCCCTCGCCTGTCAGGTCCCGACGCAGCCGGAATCGACCCGCAATCAGCTTGAGCGCCTCGTCCTGGTCCTCCACAAGCTTCAAGCGGTAGCTGCGCCCCAGGTAAAGAAAACCTTCTCCCTGGACGTACTCCTTCCTGGGAATGGGTCGCTGGAGCAGAGCCTTTTCCGCGAGCTTGCTGTAGATCCAGTAGCGCTTCTCGCGCACGAAGGCCTCGAGCTGGCGGGGTTCGGCATGCTCGGGCGCTGCCAGCACGAGGTCGCCGCCCCGGTCGACGGTGATCTGCAGCGTCCTGCGGCGGGGGCTGCGCCGCAGCACAAAGGCCAGGTCGTCTACTTGAAACTCGGTCATAGCCGGATCAGCTTGTCATGGTTTGCCCGGGACACTTCCACCAGCTTGTCCACCGTGGCATCCAACCGGTCCATGGGCAACAGGCGGCGGTTGAAAAGCTCCTCGAAGAGACGCCCCTTGAGCCGCTCCTGGTCCGGGATACGGGCCGGCTTCCAGAAATCGGGGATGCGCAGCTCGCCAATGATGATCTGGACGATCTCCATGGTGGCATCCACCAACCGGGTCTGGGTCGCTGCATCGGGCACGGCCTCGTCGCCCAGTTTGGCCTGGGTGAGAATGCGCAGGAACGGGAGATACTCAGGGGGCAGATCGGGCAGCGTCTCACCCCCCACGGGCTGGTCGGCCTGCAGCTCGTCAATCAGTTCCGCAAAGGCATCCACCTGGGCGTCCCAGGCGCCGTCGAGCTTCTTGAGGATCTCCTTCAGCCGCTCGCTGAGCTTGCTGTACTTGACTGGGTCCTCATCCAGATGCTTTCGGATATGGGCGCGGATGGCATGTTCCATCTCAGAGGCCTTGGCGCGATCGCTCACCTGCCGGTCGAGGTGCTTCACGAAATCCGCATCGGTCAGCTGTACCGGGGGAATCCTGGGATCGATGCCCAATGAGATCATGTGGTCGTCGATGAGCTTGCGTACCTTGGCCCCAACGTCTTTGCCAAGCTCCGGCGTGTCCTTGTAGCGATTTCGGGCCACGGTATAGATGTAGGAGAGCTTCTTGGCGTCGGCGGTGAACTCCAGCCCCTCCGGCCGGGGCAGGACCTCGTCCAGGGATTGGGCGAACTGCTTCAGCTTCACGGTGAACTCCGCCCGCACTCGCTCGTCCGCGAGCGCCTGAATCGCCTCCTCGATGTCGTCCAGACTCTCCACCCCCTGACTGCGCAGCACGTCGATCACCCGCAGGTGGCGGTCGCGCAGTTTCGGGATCTCGTCCTTGAGGCTTTGCAGGCTCCCTTCCACGTCCTCCGGGCTGTAGGCGGCCAGGGCCTCCTTGAGATGGTTGGCCACCCCGTAGTAGTCCACCACGATGCCGTGCTGTTTGCCGTGGCCGGTACGGTTCACGCGGGCAACGGCCTGCAGCAACTCGGCCTCGCGGATGGGGCGGTCCAGGTACATCACCCCCTCGATGGGGGCATCGAAGCCGGTCAGCAGCATGGATTTGACGATCAAGAAGGCCAGCGGGTCGACCTTGTCGGGGTCTTTGTGCCGGAGCGGCTGCTTGAAGCGCTTGATGTGCTGCTCCACGGCCGCGTGATCACTCCACCTGGCCCAGGCCGGGTCATCATTGTTGCTGGCGCTGATCACCACCGCGAACTCCAGCCGTTCGAGGAGATGTCGATAACGCCAGGCCTGGACCGCCGCCTGCACCCGGGGCGGGCGCTGCATCAGGATCACGTCGTCCATGGCCTTGTCGGCCGGGCTCAGGCCATGGGCGTCGGCCAGTAATGCGTCCCGGGCTGCCAGGAGCGCCCCGTGATAACGCACCGCCGCCCGGCGGCTGTAGGCCACCACCTGGGCCTTGTAGCCGTTCGGCAGGATGTGGGTGACGTAGTGGCGCAGCATGTCGCCGGCCTTCTCTTCGATCAGCTTCGGCGCCTCGAAGATCTGGCCCCGGGTGGCGTACTTCTGCTTGATGGCCTCCAGTTCGCCCGGCGTGCGTTCCCGGAACAGGTCCTCGAACAGATCATCCAGGCTCGCGCCATCCTTCACGGCCCCGTGGGCGGTGCGGCCCTCGTAGAGCACCGGCACAGTGGCGCCATCCTGTTCGGATTCCTTCAGGGTGTAGCGGTCGATGAATTCCCCGAAGATGTCATGGGTGCGTTTCTTTTCCCCCATGATGATCGGTGTGCCGGTAAACCCGATACGGGCGCAATTGGGCAGGGCCTGGAGCAGGTTGGCGTGCAGGTCTCCCGCCTGAGTGCGATGGGCCTCGTCCACCAGCACAAGGATGTCCGCGCTTTCGTTCAACACCCCTAGTGACACGTTCATTCTGGGAAACTTGATGATGCCTCCCGAATCCGCCGCTGCCACCTCATCCAGCTTCAGGGATTCGGTCCTGGTCGGGGAGTAGGGCTGGCCCGCCTGGGGTTCCCGATATTTCTGAATGGTGCCGAACACCAGACCGGGGCCCGGCCGGCCGACCAGCGCCTTGAGCTTGTCGGTGGACTTCGCCGTCTCCACCGTCTCCCCGCTCAGGCTCGCCGTTTCCGAGAGCTGGCGCTGCAGGTCCTTGCGGTCGGTGACCACCACCACCTTGAACCGGCGCAACGCCGGGTCAGTGCGCAGCTTGCGCACCAGGAACACCATGGTCAGGCTCTTGCCGCTGCCCTGTGTGTGCCAGATGATGCCGCCGCGCCGGTCATGCTCACCATCCTCCAGGCGGGTCTTGCCCGTCCTCAGGCGTGCGATGGCGCGGGTCACGGCGCGGAACTGCTGGTATCGGCACACCAGCTTGAGGGTCTGCCCGCCCTCCGTGGTGAAGAGGGTGTAGTGGCGCACGATGTCCAGCAGGTTGGCTGGCGTGAGCATGCCCGCGATCAGCCTCTGCTGGCTGGAGAGGCTCTTCGTGGCCAATTCGGCGGCCACCTCGTCTTCACTGCGCGGCTCCACGGTCTTCCAGTTCAGGTAATGCTCGAAACTCGCGCTTATGGTGCCCACGCGGGCATCGTCGAAGTTCGTGGCGATCAGGAACTGGTTGGTGTGAAACAGGGCAGGGGCGCCCTCGTTCTCGTCCACCTCCCGGGCGGCCTTGCGCTGGTTGGTGTAGCGGCGCAGCTGGTCCACCGCGTCGCTGATCCCTTCCGGCACGGTGCGGCTCTTGCACTCCGCCACCACCAGCGGGATGCCGTTCACCAGCAACACTAGGTCGGGAATGATATGGCCCTTGGCGGAATCAAAGCCCGGCGGACACTTCA
Organism: Thioalkalivibrio denitrificans; assembly: GCF_002000365.1. GTDB lineage: Bacteria > Pseudomonadota > Gammaproteobacteria > Ectothiorhodospirales > Ectothiorhodospiraceae > Thioalkalivibrio_A > Thioalkalivibrio_A denitrificans. Next base: position 47,241 of record NZ_MVBK01000001.1, read on the forward strand.
TCTTGTACTGGTTGATGACGGTGAAGCGGTTGTTTCCGGGTTCATCCCAGTCGATGTACCGGATGGTCTGGCCGCGCCCCCCGTCCCAGTCGGGCAGACCATCCACGGAGATGCCCTTGAGCAGCAGCTCGGTGGCCTGCTGGTTGGCTTCCATGAGCCTGGCGGCGGGGATGCGGGTCAGGGCACCCACGGCCTGGGCGATGCGGGTATCGTCCAGCCAGGGCTGGCCGTCGCGGAGGTTGATGTGGCGAAGCTGCTCGCGCAGCACGCCCTCCTGGATCACCTGGGCAAAGCTCTCCCGGCCGGTGACCCCGGGGTCCTCCACCGAACCCTCGACGTAGGTCCATCCCAGCCCCTGCAGCTGGCGGATGAACGGTGCCTCGACGTCTGTGTACTCCCCGTTAGCCACGCATAGTCCGTATGAAACAATTAGTTATAGTAATTTTTCCCGCAGACCGAACCCAACGACCCGCAACACCCCCCTGATCCTAGCGATTATCTGCGCCGATCTCACGCCAGGGGATAGCGTTGCGCTTATTGCGATTGTCGATTATTGCGATTAATCTCCCGTAAAAGACAACCATAAGCGCACCGCGCATACACGATCCCGGGAGAGCGACCATGAACACAGCCGAACGTCTGCCAAATGCCGAGACCACGGATCTCGCCCGCGACAGCGCAACCGAACTCAGCAAGCTGCTGGCCCGGATCCCGGAGGCCGACCGTGCCCGGGTGCAGCTGGACGGCACCGAGCTGATCCTGCCCAGGGATGCCCTCGCCCTGTTGCGGGACATCCTCACGGAGATGGCCCAAGGCAATGCCGTCACTATCTTGCCCAGACACGCCGAGCTCACCACCCAGGAAGCGGCCAACCTCCTCAACGTCTCCCGGCCGCACCTGATCAAGCTGCTGGAAGAGGGCAGGATACCCTTCACGCGCACCGGCACCCATCGCCGCATCCGTTATCAGGATCTGACGGCCTACAAGACCGAACGCGACCGCAAGAGCCAGGACGCCACGGAGGAATTGGTGAAACAGGCGCAGGAACTGGACATGGGGTACTGATGCGTTTCGTCGTGGTCTATGACGCCTGTGTGTTGTATCCCGCGCCCCTGCGGGACTTCCTGGTGCGCCTGGCCACGACGGGCCTGTTCGCCGCCAAATGGAGCGATCGCATCCACGATGAGTGGATGCGCAATCTCATTGCCAGGCGGCCGGAACTGGAGACGGCCCTGCAACGCACCCGTGAACTCATGGATCAGGCGGTCGAAGACTGTCTCGTGGAGCACTACGAATCTCTGATCGATGCCCTGAGCTTGCCCGACCCCGATGACCGCCACGTGCTCGCGGCTGCCATTCGCGCCGGCGCCCAGCTCATCATCACCACCAACCTGAAGGACTTTCCCGAACAGACGATGGCTGACTTTGGCATCGAGGCCGTGCATCCGGACCTGTTTATCGTGCAGCAGATGGATCTTCACGAGGGCGCGGTGGTGCACGTCGCTCGTGAGCATCGCGCCTCTCTGAAAAACCCGCCCAGATCGGTGGATGAGTACCTGGACACACTTGCGGCACAGGGCCTGGTGGTGACGGCTGACCGGCTCCGGGAGTTCGCCGGTGTGATCTGATGTGCGCGAGCGTGTCCGCCGCCATACGCTCACGGAGTCCTATCCGAACCGAGCCCGCCCATGAAAAAGCATCTCCCGAAGTCAGCCACGAAGCGTCGGCCCAGCGACCAGGACAGATTGATTCGGGCGGTGGCGAGTTCCACCGCCATCGAGACGGGTGAGTCCATCCAGGCCATCGAACAGCGTCTGAAGACCGGGCGGTCCCGTTTCAGGCATCTGAAGCTCGCCTGATCAGACTTTGCGTTGCTGTGCTTCTCCCAGGAGAGGGGTGACGCGGACGCGGCCGGTGAGGAGGTCGTCCATTAGGCCGGTCCGCAATGTTCGTAGACGTTCACATTTGCGGCGCTCCTTCGCCGTCCGAGCGTCCAGCCTAGCCTTCATCTCCACGATTCTGTTCTGCTCGTCGACGGGGGGAACGGAAACCAAGAGCGGATGGACAAAGTTCCGATTAAGTGTTGGAACTGATGTCGCTGCATCGAAGCGCCCGAGTCGCAGACTGTCGAGAAGTATCACTGCAAACTTTTTGTTGTTGCCATGAAAGTCCTTTACCCAGAGGCTTGTGTCGTGCGGCCAGAAGTTCGATTCAATGTAATGTGTCAGGCCGAGTTTTCCTTTTCTCCCAGTCACAACACCAGGCCCCTTGACCATATACTGATTGTGGTAGCTGGTAATGCCCGATGAGGAAACGACGGGATAATCACCGGCCGTCTGCGACGCTACGGTAATGTCAAAGCCTCTTTGGAGCCTGAGTGTTTCGCCTAAGCTTCTTGTGTGCCACGACTTCGGAATCCGCCCCAAGGGCGAGTCCTTGTAAAGGTGCGGGGCCTGGTCGGGGGCGGGGCGGAGTTGGCCGTTTTGGTCGATGCCGCGGGTGAGCAGGTCGGTGAGCAGGCCCTGCTTGATGCGCTCCAGCTTGGCAATCAGCGCCTCGGTCCGGCGGATTTGGGTGTCCAGGGAGTCGAGAATTTGGGCGATCTTCTTCTGCTCTTCTAGCGGTGGAGCGAATATTCGAAATTGGCGCACGTCTCGGTCATTTACGGCTGGATAATTCGACCCGACCGCCGCATTCACGGATTGCGCATACACTTCGTGTCCGAGGATTGAAAAGAAGAGGTACTTCCCGTCTGAGATGCCGTCTCGTGGCCTGATTACGGAGAAGCCGGTGGAGGCAACCAGCTCTCCTACAGGTTGTTCGGGAACGTAACCGTGGGATCGGAGGTTGGGCCGTACAGTCCCGAACAACACATCTCCGGGCTGGACTCTTCGTCGGGCACGACTTGGAGCTCCTGCAAACCTGAATTCTTGCAGACTGTCCCAGTGAACGATTCCCTCTTCAACCGCACCAAGGTCGATATATCTGAAACGGTAATCAGATTCTGTTTTTACCCCAAGCGTCTCGGGATTGGTGTCAGCAATCTGAGCGATTTGTCGCCATTCAGACATATCCGAGCCCCCCCAGGAACTCCCGCAACTGCCGCGCCGCCGCATCCCGCTCGGCCTCGATATCGGCCAGCGTCACCTGGTACTTGTCCCACCAGACCTCGAAGGCACCGATCACCTGCTGGCGTTGGGCGCGTACATAGCGGGCCAGGATGTCCGCCATGTCGTCGTGCAGGATGGTGAGCAGAAGTTCGGCGGCCCTGGTTTCGTCGAGAGCGTCCACCTGCTCATTGAGATACGCCTCGAAGCTGGCCTGCTTGGCCTTGAGTTGTTTGGTGACGGTGGCGCGTTCTTTCTTCCAGTCGCGTATCTGATTCTGAACACAGAAGTCGCTTAGTGCACCAAGAGCTTTTTCGATCTCGTCACCCTGTTCACCGTCATCGTCTTCGTTCTCTGGGGCCTCGGCGGCCTTGATCTGGCTGTCCAGTTCGGCTTTGCTGGCCTGGAGCTGCTCCAGTTCGTCCACGAACTCGTTTAGCAGGAAGCTGACCAGTTTGTGGTCCAGGGGATTGGACTTGTCCTGCTTGTCCTCCAGGGCGGTCACGATGCTGGTGCGCCAGGCGTCGATGACACCCAGTGCCCCACGGGCCTGCAAGGCGCGGAAGTCGTTTTTGCTCTGCTCCCAGAAGCCGGCGATGATGCCGCGCACGGCAAAGGGGTCGAGCATGGCCAGCGGCTCCAGGGCGGCGCTGAAGCTGGCCAGCAGTTCCTCGCGCAATTGGCTCAGCCGGCTGCCATTGGCCGTCAGGGTGTTGGCCAGGGCGGTGATGCTGTGGCCGTGCTCGGTCCACCACGCCTCGAAGGCCGCCTGGAGGGCCGCCTCCCTGGCCAGCAGCCCGGCATTCTGTTCGATGGCGGGTTTGAGGTCGGCCCGGACCGTGAATTCGGGCTTGAAATCGACGTAGTCCGGATCGCCCGCCCGCGGGGCGAACAGGTCCATGGGGTCGAGGCCGTGGGCCTCGAAGAGGGGCTGTTTGGCCTGGATCTCCCGGACCGGCACGCCGCCCTTGAGGTGAGCGCGCACGTCCTGGGGTTCCGGCGGCGGGGCGTTGTCGGCGTAGCGGCGGATGTTCAGGTTGTAGTCGTTCTCGGCCAGCTGCTCGTTGCTCACGATGGCCGAGAAGCCGGGCACTTCGGCGAAGTTGTCGAAGGTGCTGACGATCTTCTCGATATGCTCCGGCAGCAGGTAGTTCTGGGCGCGGCCCTCGTAGTATTCACGGTCGGCGTTGATGAACAGCACCTTGCCCAGGCGCTCGACGGGCTTGGCGCCCCTGGCGCGCAGCACCAGGATGGCCGCCGGGATGCCGGTGCCGTAGAAGAGGTTGGGGGCCAGCCCGATCACCGCCTCGATCAGGTCGTCCCGGATCATGCCGGCGCGGATCCCCTTCTCGTCACCGCCCCGGAACAGCACCCCGTGAGGCATGACGGTTGCCATCATGCCGTCGGCCTTGAGCACGGCGACCATGTGCTGCAGGAACATCAGGTCCGCCTTCTTGGCACCCAGGGGCACGGTGCCGTACTGGAAGCGCTCGGGGAAGCGGGGATGGAAGTCCTTCTGGCTCTCCTTGTCCGTGGGGCCGTAGTTGATGGAGAAGGGCGGGTTGGTGAGGACGCGGTCGAAGCGCATCAGTTCACCGCCTTCCACGTGCTGGGGCTCGGCCAGGGTGTCCTCGTTGCGCAGGTCGGCGCTGGGGATGCCGTGCAGCAGCATGTTCATCTTGGCGATGGACCACACGGAGCCCGCCGCCTCCTGACCGTAGAGGCCGAGCAGACGCGGGTTGTGGCCCTGCTCCTCCACGTATTCCTTGGAGAGGATGAGCATGCCCCCCGAGCCGCAGCAGGGGTCGTAGACGCTGTGATTCGCCTGGGGCTTCACCAGCCGCACCATCATGCGCACCACCGAGCGCGGGGTGTAGAACTCGCCGCCCTTCTTGCCGGCGGAGTCGGCGAAGTCGCCGATCAGGTATTCGTAGGCGGCCCCGAGCAGGTCCGGGAACTCGAAGTCTTCGTTGCGCAGGCGGTAGGCGCTGAAGTGGGTGATCAGGTCCCGCAGCTTGCGGTCCGGAAGCTTGGAAGCGCCCACCTTGCGGGTGAAATCGATGTGCTCCAGCACCCCGTCAAGGCTGGCGTTATGCTCCTCCAGCCCCGCGAGGGCCTTGTTCAGGTAATCGCCCACGTTGTGGTGGGCCTCGTTGAGCAGGTGCTCCCAGCGGGACTGCTCCGGCACGTAGAAGGTCTCCTTGTGCCAGTTCTTCATGTTGGCGATCTGTCGTGCCGATGCAGCGCTCTCACCGGCGGCGACCTGCTCCGCGACGATCTTCTCGAATCGCTCCTCGAACACGTCCGAACAGCGCTTCAGGAACAGCATCCCGAAGATGTATTCCTTGAACTCGGAAGCATCCATCTTGCCGCGCAGGATATCCGCGGCCCGGAACAGGTGGCGTTCCAGCTGGGGGAGGGTCAGGGGCATAAAATTGCCATTCTAAAACAATTGGTTATGATTGTTTATGATCTCATGGTTCTCGAGTAGCTTACCCGGTGGTCCGGGACAGCACCAACCGGATGGCCGAGGCCGGTAGGCCGTGGGTCAGCCGCCGCTGCCAGGGCCAAGCGCCCGAGACTAAGGATCGGCTTCTGAGGAGGAGCAATTAGTCCTTGCCGAAGGCGTGACGAGTCCGGACGTTCGGATCTAGCAAGACGATCCGCTGTAGTGGGAAGCCATCTCGGATCTTATCTGATCGGTCTTCGTCCAACCGAAAGCGGAAGAGGAAATAGGGAATCAGGCAACGGCGTAGTGTGACCTCCCAAACCCAGCCGTTGCCGCGCCGACTCATGCTGTATTCCTTGGCAATCACACGCTGTTGTCCCGCCGATAGCCCGGGGTTCGGGATGACCTCTATGGTTTCCATTTCTTCCCAATCAGAGTCTGATGTGGCTCCAGAGGGGCGCGGCGCATCCGTGGCGTCAAGGGAACTGATCCGTGTCAGTGCCAGGTCGATGTGCATGCGGCGGTTTTCGTCAAAGGCTCGGACATGCCAGCGATCACCGGTCCAGGCCAGCGCGTGCGGCCAGACGGTTCGGCACTCCGATTTCGCCCGGGAAAAGGATTGGTACCGAATAACGCATCCTTCCTTGCGATGAATCGCTTGTAGAATTCCCCGTAGAACTGCCTTGTCGATGGCGCCCTCGGGTGGCCGCAGCGCGTCGCAAGGGACGTCGCCACCCAATTCGGTCCGCAGGGCGTCCGCGGGGTGCTGCGCGTGGGCGCGCAGCAGCGCGAGGTACTCTCCGGGATCGCCAGACGCCAGGCCGGGTTGGAAGTCTTGGGTGGGACGGTAGGATCGGCTGGTCTCGTCATACCAGATGTTTTCAGGGAAGTGGTCCTTGTAGGCGCGCATTTCGCGGGTGAGATGGTTCGGCGTCACGCCGAACTCATCACAGATATCCCTACGGTTAACCGCGCCCTCCCAGAGCAACCGTGACTCTAGGAAACGCAGCCGCTGGCGCTGCCCGTGATTCAGGCTTGCGATCCAGCTTTGACGCTGTTGAGCGGTCGGCTTCCGCCGTTGACCGAATTGCACAATGTTTGACCTCATATAGTCCACGCATGACGAGTAGGCTGCTCGTCAGCAGTATATCAATGGTTTTAGTTGTATCAAGCTTCATGGTAACCTATGGCCAATAGTCGATTTTAGGAAGGGTCTGCGCCCGTGACCGACTCTATGACACAGCGCTGGCTTGAGGCCTGGGGCTATACCAGGGCCCGGGAAGGACTCCACCGCCGCGGCGACTCCGCGTCACCGTTGCACGCCTACCGCAATGAGATCCAGGAACTGCTTGACCCCGGGAACGAAATCCGCGCCACGGCGGTGTTCGACGTGGAGGGCGTCCCCACGGTGTGCTTTATCGAAGACGATGGGAGCCTCGCCAACAGTCAGGAGAGCCTGAACCGCATCCGGGAGAAAATCTGGAACCAGAACCTGATTTCAGTAGCGCTCGTAGTGAATCTAGATCAGGCGCTGGCGCTGCCAGTTGGGCGCAAGACCCTGGAGCCCGAGCGAATCACTTGGGCTCAGCGCGAGCCCAACGGGCCGTATTCCTGTCGCGGTATCCAGACCGGCGAACTATTCCGACGGCACAAAGATTGGTTCGAGCCGGAGGACCGAGTCGATGAGCAGCTCCTGAAAAACCTCAAGCACATGGTCGAGGAGCTGATCGGATTCGGACTGACCAAGGTAGATGCGCAGTACCTCATGGCCCAGGTGCTGTTCATCTCCTATCTGGAACACCGGGATATCGTCGGAGACCGGTATCGCCGGAAACACCATCTGCGGTGTTTTGAGACGCTGGTGCAGGACGGCGACCGACGGGGCATCGTGCGTCTGATCAAGCGACTTAAAACGGATCTCAACGGTGACTTTCTCGAGCCCGAAACGAAGGGTTCCGGCCTCTGGAAGGCGCTTTCGGATGACGCCCTTGAGCTGTTATACCGGTTCTTGCAGCGGGAGGACCTAGACGGTGGCCAGCGCAGTCTCTGGCGATACGATTTCCGTTACATCCCGGTGGAACTGCTGTCCGGGATTTACGAGACTTTCCTGGCCGACGATAAACGGGAGGTAGGTGCCTATTACACCCCACGGCATCTGGCCAACCTCGCCGTCGACCAAGCATTCCGGCATTCGCCGGACATCTTGTCCGAACGCGTCTATGACGGCGCCTGCGGGTCCGGTATTCTGCTGACTACAGCCTACCGCCGGATGCTCTCATATGCTCAGGCCAAGGCCCGCAAGCCGCTTTCCTTCAGAGAGCGTCGCAAACTCCTCGAAGGCCACATTTTTGGCTCGGACCTGAATAAGTCTGCCTGCCGAGTAACGGCCTTCAGTCTCTACCTTTCCATGCTGGAAGGGCTTCAGCCGACGGATATCTCCAAGCTGCAGGACAACAGTCGGGTCAAGCTGCCCAACTTGAGCCAAGGCAATATTATCGGCGGCGTGGATCGCGGCGATTTTTTCTCTAATCGCAACCCGCATGCCAACAGCCATAATTTCACGATTCTGCTGTCCAATCCGCCTTGGGTCGAGCCGAAGGGGCGGACTGATCTGCCGAGTGACACCTGGGCAGCGGAAAATGGATTCAAGCTGCCGCGCCGTCAGACGGCGGCCGCGTTCATGCTTCGTGCACGGGATTGCCTGGCCCCAGAAGGGCGTCTGTGTCTCATTCTACCGGTTAGTGTTGCTGCGGCGCCCACCAGCGGAAAGTTCATAGGCGATTGGTTGGACTACTACGAGCCGGAGACGCTGATCAACTTTGGGGATCTTCGAAAGCTGCTGTTCAGCACCGCTCGGCAACCCTGCATGATTGCCGTGGGTCGGCCCCGTCCCCATGATCAGGTCCGGCAGATTTCCGGCCGGGAAACCTTCGAGTACTGGGTGCCAAAAGCGGATATTAGCTTGGCCTTTGGTCGCCTGACCCTGCATAGCCAGGACCGCCATGAACTCTCTACCCGGTTCATCCAGATGGACAATGAGCCGCTGACAACTCTATTTTGGGGAACCAAGCAGGACATGGCCACCATCAGCTCCCTGCGAATGATGGGCCGGCTTGGGGACATGATCGGAAAAGACGGTCCTTGGAGTAACCGAAAGGGTTATCACGTCCACGACGCGTCCATTACCGATCCGGTGTCTTCGCGGCCACTTAGGGAGCTGCCGTTCCTGGATGCGCGGAAATTTCACGTCGACGGCCCTGTCCTGGACAAGGTCCTGCTCGAGGACTTCCCGTCCGACATCAAGACCTTGGCCCGGTTGCCGGATGCGCTCATGGCCGCTTTCAGCGGTCCCAAAATCGTGTTCACAGACGGTATCACCAGTGACCGCAAAGTGCGGGCAGCATTCTCCAGTGAGGCGTTCACATTCAAGCACAGCATCGGCATGCTCTCCGGCCCGCCGAGGGACGAGCCCCTGATGCGGTTCGTCGCCGCCTACCTTCACTCCAGTCTAGTTCAGTACATACTGCTGATGACCGCATATCAGGTGAATTTCGAACGTGAGCGGGTCTCACTGAAGGATATTCAGCGCCTGCCCTTTATGCATCCGGACCGTCATGAGCACTCCGGCCGTGCCTGGCAGATCGTCAAGGAGGTCTCTGAGCAAACTAAACAGTTCGAGAATGCGGGAGGCATACTCCAGCAGGGCTCGGATCCGAAGAAGCGGGACGAACTGATTCTCGAGTACTTCGGGCTGGACCGTCTGCAGAAGGAGCGCATCAAGGAGGTATCCACCCTTATCGCCCCGAACCTTCAGCCCGGCACCATCAAGGCACTGGATACGCCCCTACAGCAACGTGCCCACCAGAAACAACTCACCGCCTATGGGCGCTCCCTTCGGGATGAGATTCGAGCCTGGTCCCGAGCCAGAGGCGGGGTCGGCGATGTAATGGTCGAGGTGATGGCCAATTCCACGCATGTATGCGGCCCGCTGGGTATCGTCAAAGTGACGCCGGCCCCAAGGGGCGGCCGTGTCCGTGAAAAGTTGCAGGCGGAGGCTGATGATAAGGCCTTCAATGCTGTGCTGGAGGCATTGGGCAAGAAGGGCTTGCTGCCTCTCGATGCAGGCTCGCTGCTGCAGCTGGCCCCAGACACGGTGGTAAGGTCTGGGGACACCCTGTACCTCGTTAAGCCATTGCTACAGCGCCTCTGGTTGCACTCCGAGGCGTACCGCGATGCTGAGAGGATCGTGCGTCGCGTAATGACCGCTCCGCGAGACTTGGAGGTTGCTCAGTGAGACGACGCTTTAGCTGGGAGGAGTTGCTTCCAGTAGAGGAGACACGTGCGGCAACGGCGTTCATGATCGAGGTATGGAAGAAGGCATCGAGTGCCAATCCGAAAGACTTTAAATACAGCGCACGCGAACCCGATCTAACCGGGATGCTCACCTATTACCTGCATCAACTTGGAGCGGACGGAAGAATCCTCGGTTTCTGGAATGCTGAGACACAAATGCCGAGGAAACGCGGGATCGGGCGCCTGTCTCGAACCCGGAAAGACCTCTCATACCAGTCGAACTTATCAGGCGGCCGCCTGGACCTCACTTTCGAGTTCAAAAAAATTACAACATCCAACCTGGGCGCCTACCGTGGCGATGGGGGAATGAAGCGGTTTGTAGATGGTGACTACGCGATCGGAAAACCGCTTGCCTTCATGGTTGGGATCTCCAGGCCGGGTGATATGGCACCGATCAAACACCTGCGCCGCTCACTGATGAATAAGGCAACCCAGAGGGTCTTGAGGATGGTGCGCGATGGCTCCGGACGCTACTTGGTCGAGCCGTCTGAAGCCGTGCCCGGCTTCTGCCAATTTGATACCGAACACAACCGTCCCCGTGGCAAAGCGCCTGCTCACGGCACTATCACGTTGGGACACATTTTCTTGGAGTGCCCTAGTTCCTAAGCATTTGTCCGACATGCTGCGCACGCAGGATAAATGCTTAGGAACTAGATGCTCAACACCGTTATGTGGCAGCAGGGTGTAGTCTCAGTGCGTATTCGACGCTCATTCGGCCACCCATTCCGCGACCGTGCGACGGCAGGTGCACTATATTGCGTTGGCACCTGGCATAGCCATTTATCCGAGACAGGTGGCTCTGGGCGCGACTACGCTACATGGGCGATCATCGCGGTGGGTTGCGCTTCTCAGCCTTGGTGTTGCTGATTCAAATCCCCTCTTCATATCAAGCCGCGCAGGCAGTCGACGCCCACGATAGGAGTACACTTGCGGCCTGAAGCGAGGGGCTTTCACCGTTTCATTTGCCCTTTCGGTTAGGGCCATTGCCGTTATCCGGCCATTCCCTTCCAGCCCTTTCAGTTATCGCCTTTTTGGGGCCTTTCCCTCCGCCATTTTCTCCCGGAGAGCGGAGCGGCCACCGGGCAGGTATCGGTAGAGGGTGGAAGGGGAGACTCCGAGCCGCTTGGCGACGTCCTCTGCTGTTATCGTCTCGTCGGCCAACATGGCTGTAGCGGCCGTGAGATCTTTCTCTGTGAGGGCAGGTGGGCGGCCGCCTCGGCGTCCGCGTGCCCGGGCGGCTTGGAGGCCTGCGACAGTGCGCTCCCTGATGATGGCACGCTCGAACTCGGCCAGGGCGGCGAAGATGTGGAACACCAATTTGCCGCCGGAGGTGGTTGTGTCGATGGCCTCGGTGAGGGAGCGGAATCCGATATTTCGCTCCCCGAGGGATTCCACCGTCTCGATCAGCTGCTTGATGGAGCGGGCCAAGCGATCAAGGCGCCAGACGACCAAGGTGTCGCCGGGTCGCATGAAGTCGAGGGCGGCGAGCAGTTCGGGTCTGTCTCGCTGAGCGCCGGACGCCTTCTCGGTGAATACGCGGTCACACCCCGCTGCGTGTAAGGCATCGAGTTGGAGGGCAGGGTCCTGGTCCTGGGTTGACACCCTTGCGTATCCGATGAGCATCGCGCTGTTCTCTCAAAACTCGTATAAATCGTACGTTTCGAGAGAGAATGTTTCAAGAGACAGTTTTGAGATACTTCCAGCCTCCGCGTGGTACCGGTTCAGGACTCGCCCCTGCGCTATCCCTAAAACGGTGGTTTTCCGGACACGATCTGGAGACCTCCGTGAAGCCTTCGCGGGACTTGTGCGGCCGGCGCGCTGCCGATGAGGAGTGCATTGTCACAACCCGATTGAATTGAGCGCAAGGCTCGATTGTTCTTGACTGATTTATTGGCAATCATTATGATTTAGATTGAATCGAAGTGTGTAGGAAGAACCGTACCAGAAGTGGATAAGTTCGCGACTGAGCGTGAGGGCCTGGCGATCAGCTTTAGCAGCCGCTGTTCGCCCTGAGCTAAGCCGGCCTAGACCTCGATCGAAGGCTCGGGTGATGTCACCGCCCACGGTCAGGCCGCATACCTGGATGTCCGGATCAACGGTTCCAGCGATGTGGACACCAGCGTGCTGGTCGCCGACCGCGCTAGTCTGTAGGGGGCGGGTTCGGGCGCCATCGAGGCATTCGTTCGTTCCGAGGTACGCGCTTGACTCGCCGTTTCCGGCGACAGCATGGTGCAATATTGCCGCCACTGTGGCATAGGAGAATTCACATGCCCAAAGTTGAAACCCGTGTATTGACCGCACACGTGCCTGTCCCGCTCGCCGAGAAGGTTGACCAGTTGGCCCAGCGCCTCGAACGCTCGCGCGGCTGGGTCATGAAACAGGCTCTTTCGGCCTGGGTCGCTCAGGAGGAAGAGCGCGACCGGCTGACGCATGAGGCGTTGGCCGATGTGGACGCCGGTCGCGTCATAGACCACCAGGCAGTGCAGGCGTGGGCGGATAGCTTGAGCACCGATGAACCACAGCCGCTGCCTCGCTGATGGAGCTGAAGTGGACCAGCAAGGCGCTTTCCGACCTGGCGCGCCTGTACGAATTTCTGTCCCCTGTGAATAGGCCAGCCGCTGCACGGGCAGTGCAGGCGTTGACCAAGGCTCCGACGATCCTGCTGACCAACCCGCGTGTCGGCGAGCAATTGTTCGAATTCCAGCCGCGTGAGGTCCGGCGGATTTTGATTGGACACTATGAGATGCGCTACGAGATCCAGCATGAGACGATCTACGTGCTACGGCTGTGGCATACGAGGGAAGATCGGTAGTCCCGATGGCTTACATCATCGCCGCATGGTGCCATCCTCAGAACCGATGGCGCGACAGCCAGTTTCTCCACTAGGCCAGACAGGTATACGCCAAGACCAAGGGTGGTTGTGTTCCGAAGTGCGCGGGCAGCCTGGTGTACACGCCTTGCCTGTCGGGAGCAGGCATTCGGAATGCGCCCGCAAGGCCTGAGCAGTTTGACTCAATAGATCCCCATAACCAGTACATGAGCTTCTGCTGTTGCGGCAGAGTTTTGCGCGCCGTCCAGTGGGGGATTGTCGATACTCCCGCTACGAACGGCAGTAACATATCCGGGCCAAGCATTCGAATTCGGTATAATCCCCATGGTTATGTAAGCTCAAACCATCATCCAGGGACACGGGCTGCGAGAACAATGGAGTATACGAGCAGGCAGTACTCGCGACGGGATCCCAGCCGTCGAGTGATCCTCACTCGACGATTACCGACTCGGGCACTTTTGTCCCCGAGCGTCAAGCGAGCTTTTCGATTCCGAGATTACGATCAAAGCCCGACCCTCCGGTGGCCTATCCTCGGTTCAGACCATCACTTCCCGCGCACCGGGGGGGGCAGGTATTGTGCGGCGAATGTGTCGCATAGAGCGTTACACTGCGTGTTTGCAGGATAACATCCACCGTGGAGATCTGGGACCGCTGCCCACGGTATTCATTCGCCGGCCAAACACGGGCGCAACTTGCGCGGTCCTGGGGATTTACGCGGCTGTTAGGTCGCATACACATAGTTGGGCGGCTGCGCACCGAAACAGTCTCAGTTCAGCCAGCGCAGCAGGAAAGCTTGGCCACATCCTTTGAAAAGGTTTGGGCGCAGAGTTTGAGCGCCTCAACATGGACGAGGTACGGGAAGAGAAGGTCGCCCAGTTCCTCGACTGTCATGCCGTTGTGTATGGCCAGGGCGGCTGTCTGAACGATCTCTCCAGCCTCGGGAGCCAGAATTTGGGCCCCAAGGAGGTGATGACTACCCGCCTCGGCGACGAGCTTTATGAAGCCACGGGTTTCAAAGTTGGCCAAGGCACGCGGCACGTTCTCAAGGTCGAGGGTTCGGCTTTCAGTCTCGATGCCCTTGATCCGGGCCTGGCCTTCGTCCAGCCCCACTGAGGCCACCTGTGGCTCGGTAAAGATCACTTTCGGCATGGCCGACAGATCCAGCCTGGCTCTGCCGCCGGTCATGTTCACCGCCGCACGGGTACCGCCTGCGGCAGCAACATAAACCAGCTGCGGCAGGTCGGTACAGTCGCCGGTGGCGTAAACATTACTGACTGATGTGCGGAGGTGTTCGTCCACCTTGATTGCCCCGCGCTGGTCGGTTTCGACGCCGATTCGCTCCAGACTCAGCTTGGACGTGTTGGGTGTCCGCCCCGTGGCGACCAGCAGCCGGTCACTGCTTAGCCGTCCCGCACTGGTCTCGAGGTGGAACCGGCCGGATTCAAAGCGGACCGAGCGAGCCTCGGTATACTCCTGTACCTCAATGCCCTCGGCGCGAAACGCCTGCATCAGGCCCCGGCCCAGATCCGGATCCTCGCTGGATAGCAGAGTGCTGCGCGCCAGAACGGTGACCCGTGACCCCAGGCGCCGGAATGCCTGGGCCTGCTCAACGGCGACGACCGAAGACCCGATGACGATCAGGTGCTCCGGCGTTTCCTCGCTGAATACGGCATCATCAGAAGTCCAGTACGGTACTTCCTGAAGGCCAGGAATCGGCGGAACCATGGCTGAGGCACCGGTCGCGATCAATATGCGATCGGCAACGACCTGCCTCGATTCACCGTCGTGGCGTTCAACAAGCAGGGTGTCGGCACTTTCGAACCGGGCATGGCCGCGCAGCACGGTGATCGCCGGATTGTCTCCGAGGATTTTCTCGTATTTGGCCTGGCGAAGTTCGGCGACCCGCGCGTGCTGTTGTGCCGCAATGCGGCGACGGTCGATCTCTGGCTCCCGATCTGACAGTCCTTCGAAGGGATTGTGTCGTTGGTACTCGGCAAGCTGTGATGCCCGGATCTGTATTTTCGACGGCACGCAGCCGACGTTAACACAGGTGCCACCGATGACCTTGCCTGCCTCGATCATTGTGACTCGAGCGCCTTCTTCGGTCGCACGGATTGCCGCCGCGAATGCGCCGCTGCCGCTGCCGATGATGGCGATGTGCAATCGCTCACCGTTTTTGGGCGGGGTAACGACATCGCGGTACTCGCTCCGGTCATCGTCATTCATGATCATAATTCTCCAGACTTGCGCTGAATCCGGCATTCTCAATCGCGGCAACCAGGGCGTAGGTATCGGTTTGCGAAGGGTCGAATACGACGTAGGCCTGTTTGGTCTTGAGGTCTGCGTCGGCCTCGATAACGCCGTCCACATTGCCCAGGGCACGCTTGACGGTGATCGGGCACATCGGGCAATCCATGCCGGGCACGGAAAACCGGGCTTGGTGCCTTGCCACGGTGGCTTGGATATCATTGGCCGTTTGGCTCGAGTTGGCCGCGGTGGTGCCGGCAGTCGGCTCATCGCTGCATCCGGCCAGCAGGCCGAGTCCCAGCACGATGGCAACTATCAGCATTGCCAACCGGCCAGTGTTCGAGTAAAGAGTAGTCAGCATGGTCTTGATCTCCTGAAATGGAATGGATTTTCAGCTCAACACGGCGCCGATCAAGTACGGCGCGACGGCCGACAGGGCCACCAGCCCGGAAGTCACCCAGAACACTACGCGGTAGACACGTTTCACCTCGGGCACGGCGCACGCCTCGCCTTCCGCGCACTCGGTCTGTGGCCGGTAAAGCCGCCGCCAGGCGAAGAACAGGGCCACCGCAGCGATGCCGATAAACAGCCAGCGATAGGGGTAAAGGGCGTGCAGGTTGGACAGCCAGGCGCCGCCCAGCCCCAGCATCACCAGAACAAATGGCAACACACAGCAGACCGAGGCGAGGGCCGCGCCGAGCCCGCCGAGTCCCAGCAGGCCCCTGTCGGCATTATTTGCGAGCGGAGCCGAGCGCCGGCTAATTGGGGTGTCATGGTCATTCATTCTTTCAAACTCCGGTTGCTGTTCGAGAATCTGCGTAACCGCCGCACGGGGCAGAAATCCGCATTGATGCGATTGACGAGACGTGGCACAGGGACCACCATAGACCCTGTAGTGGCTACAGGGTCAAGAGCCCATGCGTATCGGAGAGCTCGCGCGTCAGACCGGTTGTCAGGTTGAGACCATTCGCTATTACGAGCGGGTGGGCATCCTGCCAGAACCAAAACGGGGGCAGAACAACTATCGGCACTACGTAGATGCTCACCGGCGCCGCCTGCAGTTTGTCCGCCGCTGCCGGGAGCTTGGATTCACGCTGGAAGAAGTTCGGACGCTGCTCAGCATGATAGACGGCGGCACTTATAGTTGCGCAGAAGTGGAGGCGCTGGGGCGCGGTCACCTCGAAGCGGTCCGTTCGAAAATCGCCGATCTCAGACAGATGGAGTCAACACTGAGTGAACTGGTGTCCACGTGCCATGGCGGAGACACGCCGGACTGTTCGTTTCTCGAGGAATTATTCGAGGGACAATTTGAGCATAAAGCCGCCCAACAATAGCTTCAACGCGGACCGGCTTTTCCGCTGGCGCTCCAAAGCCGGCCGGTGGAAGCTGAGGCAAACTACTATCGGCAACTCGCCAGTCAGGCCGCGATGGCGGCTTGACTTAAACCAACCAGCCTCCGCGATACCCGGGGCGGTTCATGGTTGCGAAAGAGGCAGAGCCTGACGAGGAGCCAGCGACACTAGGGCTTCAGGGCCAAGGGTTTGGGTTTGATGAAAACATAAGAAAGACGATCTCAGCACTAAACAGTTCGCGTTATACTTGGCGCTCCGTTAGCGGTGTTGCTCAGGAGAGCGGGTTGCCCCGTGAAAGCGCGACTCGAAGCTTGAAATGGCTAGAAGCGAATGGATTGGTGATGCGTGTTGGAGTAAGCAGACGGATTAACTGGGGACTTACTGAGCAGGGTCGTGATGTCGCCAACTCACTGCCTAGTCAGGCATAACACGTCGCTCCAGGCGACGTCAGGCCGCGCGCGGCCTTCCTCGGCTGAGCTTGGCGGGGTTCTCCCCCGTTTCCGCGAACGGTTGAGTTAAGAGTAATTGCTTCTGCTTAGCCGCCTCAAGACGCCGCCTGCGGCGCGGGTTGTGGAAGCGCTCGATGTAGTCGAATACGTCGGCTCTGGCCTCGGCGCGGGTCTGATAGATTCTGCGATTGACCCGTTCGCGCTTCAGCAGCCCGAAGAAGCCTTCCATCGAGGCGTTGTCCGCGCAGCTGCCCACTGCGCTCATGCTACAGATCAGATTGTGGCCTTTGAGGAAGCGCTGATATTCCCCGCTGGTGAACTGGCAGCCGCGGTCCGAGTGCAGAATGACCGGTGAGCGATCCGGCCGTTGCCACAGCGCCATCAGCACCGCCTGCAACACCAGGTCACGGGCCTGACGGTGACTCATCGACCAGCCAACGATGATGTCTGTGCACAGATCCTTGACCCCGCACAGATACAGCCAGCCCTCGGCCGTCTCGATGAACGTGATATCGGTGACCCACTTGGTGTTGGGTTCCTCGGCACGAAAATCCCGAGCCAGATGATTGTGCACACCGTTGGGGCGAGTGCCGGAGCCTTTCTTGCGCCAGCGTGTCTTCTGCGGGACCCCTTGGATGGCGTTGATCCGCATCAGGCGGGCCACGCGGTTCTGCCCGCAGGACACACCCGCATACCGAAGCTCCTCCCAGATCCGTGGCGCACCCAGCACCCCGTCACTGTCGGCGTGCAGACGGCGAATGTCGGCCAGCAATCGTGAATTGGCCTCTTCGCGGCGACTCGGCGCTCGCTCACGCCAGCCGTAATATCCACTGGAAGAGACCTTCAGGCACTCACACATCAGCCGAATCGGGAAGGCGTCGCGGCAACGCTCGATCATGCGGTACTTCACTTCGACTCTTTCGCGAAGAACGCCGCCGCCTCTTTTAAAAAATCCCGTTCCTTCTTCACCCGCACCAGCTCACGCTTGAGTGCGGCCAGCTCCTCATCACGCGGCCTGCCGTGACCGGGAAACGCCTTGGAGCCCTCGCCCTGGGCCTCCCGAATCCACCGGGTCAGCACACTGGAGTTGATGCCCAGGTCGCGGGCCACCTGACTGGCCGATTGACCACTGGATCGCACCAGCCCGACCGCCTCGCGCTTGAACTCCACCGAAAACGTCCTTCTCCTTGCCATGACACACCTCCGCGCTCAGTATGAGCCTTAATGATGTGTCCGTGGAAACGGGGGAGAACCCGCGTTGGGCATCAGTAGTGGCCCATAACAGGAAGCGCGCTCTATGAGTTGGAATGACGGACTCGACACTGAAAGCCCAGCCTATGCGGTAGCTGCCACTCAAAGTCCGCATGTTCGTGTGGTGGCGGGGCCAGGAGCCGGAAAATCATTCGCAATGAAGCGACGAGTCGCTCGGCTGCTGGAGGAGGGAATAGAACCGGAAAGAATTCTCCCAGTGACGTTTACACGAGTTGCCGCGGAGGACTTACATCGTGAGCTAGTAGGGATGCAGGTAGATGGCTGCGACAAACTGCAGGGGACGACACTCCATAGCCTCGCCCTCCGAATACTGATGCGAAATCATGTGCTCGTTGCGACAGGGCGGACACCTCGCCCTCTCAATGATTTTGAAATGAAACCACTGGAAGCAGATCTAGGGACTTACGGAGGACTGCGAGAGGTCCGTAAGCTAGTAAAGGCGTACGAGGCGGCATGGGCACGCTTGCAGCACGAAGAGCCCGGTTATACACAATCGCCGCTCGACCAAGCGTTTTCTACCGACCTCGTCGATTGGCTCATCTTCCACAATGCGATGCTCATTGGGGAGGTAATTCCGCAGTTGTATCAATACCTGCGCTCCAATCCTGGCGTCGACGAAAGAAGCGAGTTCTCGCATATTCTTGTCGATGAGTACCAGGATTTAAATCGGGCGGAGCAATCGTCGATTGAACTGCTTTCCGATGTCGCAGATGTATGTATTGTCGGGGATGACGACCAGTCAATATACAGTTTCAAACACGCTCATCCCGAAGGAATACGAGACTGGATTGAGAATAAGGAGGAGGCGGAGGATTTAACGTTAGTCGAGTGTAGGCGGTGCCCCACACGCGTCGTTGATATGGCAAATAGTCTAATTTCCCATAACCAACTTCGCCCTTTGCCCCGGGAACTGGAGCCACGGGCAGAGAATGGTGAAGGTCACGTCGAGATCATTCAATTTGCCAATTTAGACGAGGAAGTCAATGGCGTCGCGTCGAGAATCTCAGATCTCATCGCGGAGGGGGCGGACCCGGGAGAAATACTGGTTTTAGCGCAACGAGGCGTAATTGGCACTCCAATCTACGAGAAGCTGGTTGCCGAGGAGATTCCTGTTCGTTCGTACTATGCTGAGGCTGAACTCGATTCTGATGATGCGCAGCGACGATTCGCACTGCTGAAGCTTTACGTCGAACGGGACGACCGAGTGGCGTTGAGGTGGCTACTTGGCTTGGGATCGGCCAACTGGAGAACGCGTTCATATCGCCGCATTCGGGACCATTGCGCACAAACCGGCGATGCGCCGTGGCAAGTGCTATCGGAATTGTCGGAAGGATCTCTGTATCTCCCCCACACCTCCGCTGTTGTCAGTCGATTCGATTCCATACGCGCCGAAATCGAGGGCCTAGAGCAATGTGGTGGCCTATCTGAGGTGGTCGATGCATTATTTCCGGATGATGATGAATCGGTTCGCGATCTAAGACAGACGTCGCTTAACGTGTTGGAAGAACTTGAGGGCGAAGAGCCCGTAGACTTCTTGCGCGAGCTTGTTTCGGCTATCGCTGCTCCGGAGATACCCACGGAGATTGAAGACGTACGAATCATGAGCCTCCACAAGAGCAAAGGCCTAAGCGCACCAATTACGATCATTGCGGGATGCGTTGAAGGACTACTTCCGATGAGGCCCGCTTCTGACCTTTCACCCGATGCGCGCGCTGCCTATTTGGAGGAGCAGCGGAGGCTATTTTTCGTCGGCATTTCGCGAGTGAAGGCCGCGCCGCTGGAGGGAAAACCGGGCACGTTGCTGCTTACATATTCTAGACAAATGCCAATGGCCACTGCTATGAGCGCAGGCATTTCTCCTGCATCGGGCCAGTACGGAGTGGCGAACTTGAACGCTAGTCGATTCATAGCAGAGCTTGGAGCCTATGCGCCCGCGCCGGTTGCCGGTTAGTGGCGTATTGGTGGACAGATGCCCAACAAGGCGCTGCAACCGACGTTTGACCCGGCGCCCATTTTGCCTGCGCAAAATGGGCGCCGCCTCAAACGCGGCTGAGCTTAGGCGTTCGGCGGCCGCCTCACCGGCGACAGGGCAGAGCAGGGTGTGAAGTATGGGTGCTGATCAACACCGCCGCACGGCGGAGCTTATAAAGAGATGCTTCGATGAGTGGGTTTCGCCGAAGCAACCCACGTCCATGCATTTGTATGCCCTATGCAGATTGACGTGGGTGACTGGCGCCGGAACCGATAATACGAGGTCCGTGGTTGCTCCGGCGTTGCAAGATTTGATGGGGCAGACTGTCTGGGGAATTGAGCCAACTACGAGTGCCGAAAGACATTAGCGCATCATCCAGTATTGGCATCCTTCACCCAGAAAGAGCCTTCTGAAGGGCGACACGCCGAGGTTTTGGAGACCCGAGGACGCGACAATTAGTCGGAAAGTCCGAGCAACGGCTGGCGTCCTGACCTAGCAGTAGACTTTCGCTCCGGGCCGCGAAGGAGTTCCTCGCGGAGAATGCGTGTATCCTGGGGAGCGGCAATCCCAACGCGGATCTGGTTGCCGTTGACGCCCAATACATGGACCTCTACGTCATCTCCGATGCGGAGTACTTCGCCAGGGCGGCGGGTGAGAATCAGCATGGGAAACCTCCTTGTCATTGCGTTGATCGATCCAGCGTACGGAGATTCTAGCGGACCTGTGATGGTGGTCAAGCCGGATCCGCTCATTCAGCGATGATTCAGCTTGAGAGGCATAGGCTATGGCGGTAGATTAACCAAGGAATACGGAGCTGGAGCCAAGGACGGGTAGCCTGACGCAGTGTCCAACACCCCTCCTGCAGCACCCTCCTTGTCTATGGACGATTCAGGAGACGACTGCGATGAGAAGGAACCCCATTGTTACCGCCATCGGCGTGACCGGGATGGTAGCCCTGCTTTCGGGCTGTGTCGCCACCGGGGCGAGCGGCAAGCAGTATCGAATCGGGTTGGATGGGATTCGGGAGGTCCCGAAGGAAGAGGCCGCTGCTTCTGATGCGGCGAACGAACATCGGGCCAAGGCGCCGGTCTCGATGTTGGGGTTCGCAGTCACGACGTCGTTGGACGTCGATACAGCGTATGTGCGCATTCGACGCCATTTCGGGTTCCAGACATTTGAGGAACGCACAAGAGGCTTGTTGGTTCCGAGCCTCACCACCCATGACCGCGGATACCACCACCGCATAACGCCTGGCGTGCAGTACAGCCTGCGCCAGCCTGGTGTCGAGAACGTAGCGGGGTATCAGGATCCCCTGCAGATCGACATCGACAGGGAGGGGCAAGGCACACGGTTATATGTCCAGTTCTATGCGCACAATGCGCCCGGAGGCCCGCAGGCGTTTGAGCGCCATCTTCGATCAGAGCTGACTCGGGCCTTGCAGTGATCGCGTGTAACCGTCGAATTTGGTGGGGAGATTGGTTATGGGACACCTTATTTTAGCGTCTGGAATCATCGGACTCCTGATCTATCTGCTGCGCACGGATTATGAGGGGCTCGGGTACGAAGCCGATGACGATGACGATGCGGAGGAGATGGAACTAGTGGAACCTTCCCCGATGGATCGTCCATTGGGTGGATGGCCAATTGATAGCTGGAGAGAAACCGATTATCAGATCATATACGGGGACGATGATGGTCCGTAGGGGAGCGTGACGGCCCTGCGCTACTTTTTGCCCCCGGCACGTCCGATACCTCGGGTCGCGAGACCCTGAGCGGCCCTTCCGCTGCTCTCGCCTATGCCGCGGCTGGTTCGGGCGGCCTGCTGGGTAGCGGATGCGATCGAGCTCACCGCCCCTGCTGCAGTCCACCCAACAACGACTGAAAGCACCATCGGCAGCACCATGTAGAGGGCGATCATCACGATCCCCATGATCTGTGTCTTGATCGCGAAGCTCGGATCCGGATGGACAGCGGCCCATGCGTGAGCTGCCAACCGGTTGAACAGGTCGGGCCAC
The DNA here is from genome assembly GCF_002000365.1 of Thioalkalivibrio denitrificans. Classification (GTDB taxonomy): domain Bacteria; phylum Pseudomonadota; class Gammaproteobacteria; order Ectothiorhodospirales; family Ectothiorhodospiraceae; genus Thioalkalivibrio_A; species Thioalkalivibrio_A denitrificans. Next base: position 69,287 of record NZ_MVBK01000001.1, read on the forward strand.
AGGATCGTGAAGAAGGAAGACTCGAGCCAGGTGGCCACCTCGAACAGATAGGACCAGAAGCGCAGCACCAGGATGGCGATGGTGGCGTAGAAGACCGTCTTCCAGGAATACAGGGACGCCACCAGCGCAAACGGCAACAGCATGTAGATCCCGGCGAGCAGAAAGATCTGCACGATGGGCATCGTCGTTCGGACCGCATAGCCCATCGGCCCCTCGGTAAAGAGCTTGAACATTCCGAGCCCGCCCGCCACCGCCCATTCGCTGTATGTCGCTCCGATCCCTGATTCGGATCCGCCTCCATGGCTATTGGTGGCGATCACGTTGCTGACAGGTGCATTGACGGCGGAGCGGGCGAGCATGCTCTTGAGCGTGAAGTCCTCGATGCGCTCCGTGGCCACCGGGTCATTGGTGACATATCCCCACGCCCTGGCCAGGACCCCCCTGGACCGTTCCCATAGCGTCGGTTCGACCTGTTCCAGGAGGCGCTGGCGCAGGCCTGTTCCGGTATCGCCGGTCCACCAGTCCCGGCACGTCGGCCTGCCCCATAGGGGAGGCACCGGGTGGTCGTCGTACTCCACGTCGCGGATAAAGTCGTATGGGAACCCGGCTACAGGGCTTGCAGCGCGGTATTCGCCGTAGTAGGTGGCCAAGTAGACGCGGGACCCCAGCCATTCGGTATCGTCGCGCCCGTACTCGTCCAGGATGGTCGCGATGAAACCGGGGAGGGCGGACTCGTTGGAATCGCGGTGGAACCTCGACCTGGCGGGGATAAAGCATTCCGCCGCGAAACGGCTCGTCTCGGCGGACAACATGGGGTCCGAGATGCGTGCGTTCGCGAGACTGAATGTTGCCGCGGTGACGCTTTCGGCGCATGGCATGCCTGAGATGGCGGCGTTCGTGATCCCCCCGGACAGTGAGAGCACCCCATACCACCAGACGGGTATCATGGCGGAGGTAATGGTGCTGTCCCAGACGTCCGAATAGGTCGTATCGGACGGCGCTAAACGATCTAGCAGGCCGGTCGCCCCGGCACTCGCGGCAGCGCAGCCGCGCTCGTACTGCACGGCAGAGGCATGCAGGGTCATGATGGGCTGGGCCGCCAGCACCACCACACTGAGGGCCAAGGCGATCTCGACCTCCATGCGCCGCACCGATGCCGCCGTCCCCGCGTTCGCCTCCATGCTCGTGTTGGTCTCCGCGAAGTTGCGCACGAGTATGACCACGAAGGGGATGAAGACGATTCCGGTGGCCGAGAGTACGCCCCAGATATTCTCATACTGCATCCAGCCGAAGATCGTCAGATACAGCTCGGGTACGGAATGGACGTTCATGCAAACAGCGCCTCAATAAACAGGCCCGCGATGTTCTGGGCAAGCACCATTTCCAAGATCACCAGCCACGCCAACAGCCGCCAGCGATAACTCACCAGTTTCCGGCGCAGTTCGGGTGTCGCGCGGCGCGCAAACAGTGCGACCCACCACGGCCACAGGCCCACGATGAGAGCAATGCAGGCCATCCTCCAGATGAAGAACCCTGTCTGCGCGGAGGCGAGCCTGTCCCGGATCGTTGAGGGATCCTCGAAGAGATGCCAGGCCACCGCCGCGCTCAGCCCGGCGAGGACAGGCATGACCGCGACGGCAAGCCACCTTCCGCTCGGACGAGTCATTCTCACCGCGCCACCGTGCCGTCCGTGGTCGGCCTGGCGTCAGACGGGGGTGCGCTGTGGATGCGCCGGCTCCTGTCCTGTATCCGGGTGCTGTGCTCGAGCGACTTGAGGAGGGTGGGGGCGCTGATCTCCCTGCTTACCCTGACCTCGAACAGCGTGTTGTCGATCTCCCGTTCGAGCTCGGCGATCTTCTGCATCACGATCTCATCCGAGAGATCTCCTGCCGCCGCCGCTTCCGGGAGTTGCCGCCCCACCAGGAGCAGGCGTCGCACGTACAGCGCCTTCTCGATGTTGATGGCCAACGCCACCTCGTCGGCGACCCTCGCGATGACGATGTGACGCTCCGCGGGGCCAAGCTCGGCGATGGCGCGAACCGTATCCGCCGTGATCACGATATTCGCGGAGGAGACGCTCGTGAGATTCTCGGGCGTTGACCGGATGGCGCCTGAGACGAGCTGCTCGAGGATTGGACGAATGTCCTCGCTGGTTTCCTCGACCTTGGGTGGCAGCCCCGTACCAGTGGTTGTCTCCTGTCCTGGACATCCAGGGGCAGTGCATGTCGCCAGAGACAAATCGCCAAGGACCTCTCTGGCCCATTCGGAGGCCTGTTCCGGGGATGTCCAGTGAACGGCGATGGGTGGGTCCGAGGCGGCCCCCGTAAACGCCGTTCCCGTGGCGGCAGGGGGCCTGTCCGCGATCACGTTATATGCCGCGTGAACGAGATCACTGACTGGTTCAAGTGGCGGCATGTTCTGTCCGCCGCGATGGTCCCCAAACACCCAAGGGATTCCGTTGGTACCGGCGTTGGATTCCACCGTGTCCCTCGCCCTGACAACATCGCGCTCGCCGGTGCCCATCACCAGGCGCCAGTCGTTCCCCCTGCTCAGGACCATCCACTCGTGAAAAGGGTTGCGGCCTGCCAGGATCTCGGCCTCCATCTGCTCACAGCTCTTCGTGGCGAGCTGCACCGTTTCCTCGGCGCGGAGCAGAGCGTTCTGGAAGAGGTCATACAAGCCCGGGTTGGCCCGTTGCAGAATGAGCAGGGGAAGGGCGGCGATCGCCGCCGTGGCGGCCGCCTCGATCTGGTTGAGATACTCGTCCCCCAGGTTCTGCATCTGGTTGGTGACGCTGGTGATCGGATCGAATCGCCCGCAGCTGTATCCGAGACCCAGGACGCCGGTGACGCCGAACGTTGTGCTGGACGCTTGGGGGTTGGGGGCCCGGCTCACCGGGCGGCCGCCGCCGATCTCGTAGTAGAAAAGGGACTCGGCCAACGTGCCGGGTGCTTGCGCCCCGGCACCGGGCGCGACCGCAAGGAGACTCACGGCGACCGCCACGCCGAGCGCTTTGAATGTGCGGTGGTACATGGAGACTTCCTCTTGTCGTGATGCACCGGGGAGGAGGTGAGCCCTACGGGTAGTTCATCCAGTCAACATTGCCCAGGAAGACCTGGCCGGCGCGGGCGCAGCATTGATACGGACGCCATAAGGTCCAGGCATAGGAACCGCTCTGGGAGACCTTGCCGGCAGACCAGCCGCCCGCGCTGCCTAGGTCATTGCTTCCAAAGACCTCGCAGGATTGCCGGGACGCCGGCGCATGCATCTGCCACTGTCCTGTCCGCCAGTTGTTCTCCAACAGCGGGGGCGGAAGCCATACCCGGGTTCCAAGGAGGTTTCTGGTCCCGCCGGACGCGAGGTTCTGGTAGACATGCGGCTGCCCGGCGCGGGTTACGATGTCCCCCGCCCGTTGAGCGATGACCGCGGCCGCCTTGGGGTCCTCGGCCTGGGTGACAAACCCGTGTCGCGGGTGTACCGGTCCCCAGGTGTTGACGGGCCAGCTGCCGATCTCGCGCATGCCGGGTATCCAGGTCGCCGGATAGCCCGCCTCCGTGGCGCCCAGGCGCCAGGCCACGGCATTGAGTTTGGACTGCTTGTAGGGCAGAAAAGGTGTGGCGACGGACGGGCAGAGAAGATCGAAGGAGTCCGATAGTTCAGAGAACAGCTGCCACGGATGGCCAACGGCATCTACCTCCTTGAACAGCAGATTCCGGTGGTCGGAGCCCTTGGTGCCTTCCACGCTCGCAGTGCCTGACCCAAGATCGACAGTGGAACCCGTCGCGGCCCGGAAAACCGCGTTCATGCCGAGATCCGCGGCGAGGGACAAGGACTCCCTGATTTCCGCCCAGGGGTTGCCTGCGTCACCGTACGCGCTGACCACGAGGTCCGGATTGAAGTGGCCCACCTTCAGGGAGGCCCGGATGCTGCATCCACCGAAGAGCGAACACCTCAGCCAGAAACAGGTGCCCACGGGGCGCCAGTGCATACAGCTGGTTGCGGCGGACACGGTGTCCGCGATGATGCCGTCAGTCGTGATGTCCCGCGCATGGCCTGGAGCCGGGAACATCCACGCGGCGGCGAAGAACGCGGCGGCCAGACTCCATGCGCTTCTGTGTGCGCCCATGGTCTAGTCTCCCCTCCAACGGCGGTAGTGGCCGTAGGCCTCGACCACATCAGTGACTCCATAGACGACGGCGTGCCCGTCAATAACCACGGCCGGGATCCGGTCCAGTCTCAGGGCCGACGCCCTGACCAGGCCGCCGAAGGCTTGCTGGAGCTGCTTCGCGTCCAGATTCCGGATGCGATGCGCGGCGATCGAGGCGGCTTCCGCCTGGTCCGAGGGCAGACCGTCGCTCAAGCTGTTCTCCAAGCGCATGGCTGCCGAGAGGTCGTAGACCTGCACTTCGCCGACCGCGAGTGCCCGCTGGGCACGCCCGATGCCGGTCACCCGATAATGGGGTGTCGTGAACACTTCAACCGACACGTGGCCCTGGCCCAGGACGGGCGCGGAAAGAGAGGACAGGACCATGACCAGAACGAGTCCCGCGATCGCGTTTCTCATGGACGCGCCCCCGTTGACCTGGCCGCGATTCTGTCGGCGACGATCAGCGCGGCCTCGACCTCGCTGCATCCTGTCTCGGCCATGATCTGGGCCCTCTCCGCCTTCTCGTGCTTCTCGGTCATGGCCAGGGCCAGCGCGAAGGGAGGAGGTATGTTGCGGAACAGCGCGTTGACGTTGTCCGCGAGCACGGCGCCTTCGGTGTAGCGCCCGGGCGACTTGGTGGCGGAGACCAGCAGCTTCTTCTGCTCGTCGGTGAGTTCCTTGAAGCGCGCCACCTGCTCGACCTCGTCCTTGGTCATGGTGAGGCAGATCCACCACTCCATTGTGGTGAGCATCTTGCGGCTTTCGGCCGGGAAGTCCTCCAGGTTCTGGGTGGCGATCCAGAACCAGGCCCCCAGCTTGCGCCACATCTTCACGATCTTGATGACGTAGGGCGCGAGGAGGGGGTTGGTCGTGATGAGGTGCCCCTCGTCCGTGACCACGAGTGTGTGTCTGTGTTCGTACTGACGGGCCTCGACCACCGCGTTGATTCGGTTCATCAGGCCGATATAGGCCACCGCCAGCAGGTCCTCATAGCCCTCGTTGGCGAAGATGCCCATGTCCACGATGGTCACGTCGGAGTCGGGCCAGGGCTTGCCCGGGCGGTTGAAGAACCGCCCCGCGAGGCCGTCACAGAACAGTTCCATGCCGTCGGCCATCTCCTGGACCCGGTTGCGGCGGGTGTCGGACAGTTCCGGGTCCTTGGCCAGTGCCCGCATGGCGGCCACCAGGTCCTCCGGTATGGCCTGATCCCGGCCGGCCGATGCGACCGTGCGGGCGGCCTCCAGAATGGCGCGACGGATCAGCATACGGTCGGCGCGGGTCATCCGGTCGTCTTCCTTTTTCTCGCCTCCCGTGATCATGATCCGGGCCGCGATCTCCATCTCACCGAGGATGTCGCGTTCCTTCTCCTCCTCGGGGTCATCCTCCTCCGGGACGACGGCGTCATCGAAGTTCTCCACCATCGCCTCGGAGCGCAGCGCATCATCCAGCAGCTTCACGGCATCGGCAAAGGGATTGAGGGAAATCTCCACCCCCGGCTTCAAGGTGACCTGGTTCACGCTCAGGCCGCGTGAGGCGAGGTACCTGCCGAGAAGGCCGAAGGAGTCCCCTTTCTCGATGATGAATATCCGCGGCCGGTAGATGGCCGCCATCTGGCTGACGCTGTAGCAGAGGAAGGCCGACTTGCCGGACCCCATCGGGCCAACGATGAGAGCGAAGGCATTCTTGGAACGGTCCATCTTGTTGAGGGGATCGAATGTCAGGGGCTCTCCGCCGCGATTCCAGAAGGACCATCCGGGATGGCCCGTGCCGGTCGATCTCCCGTAGAAGGGCGCGAGGCTGGCGATCTGGCTGGCGTAAAGCAACCTGGAACGCTTGGTCTTCCTGTTGTGCGCGGGGTCGTAGTTCATCGGCAGCATGCGGATGTAGGAGTCCAGCGCGAGTAGGTCGGCCTCCCGCTCGATCGGCTGCAGACCCTGGCTGAGCAGGGCGGCCGTGACCTGCGTGGTTTTCTGGCGAAGGTTCACGATGTCCGAACCCCGCAGGAAGAAGCACAGGGTGACGGGATAGAGTTTGTTCCCGCGGGCCAGCTCGACCTCGGCCGTCTCGCATTGTTCACGGGCGGCGTTGGCGGTCGCCGTGTCCACCCGGGAGGCGTTCTTGATGGACGCTATCTTGTTCCTGATCTGATCCTGCGCCTGAATGACGACGGTCATGCCCATGATCGTGTGTTCGGGCATGAGGTCGAACAACGCGTTGATGTGTTCGCCGGCGCGCCGCTCTCCGGTGAGGTGCCCGGGTCTGGGCGCGGATCTCAGGCCATCGACGGTGAGGCACTTGTGGGGCAACCCGTCAAAGAACCAGGCGCCCTCCCTGGCATCGGAGGACGGCGGCGAGAGCAGCAGCAAGGAGGCCAGGTCCATGCCGAGACTGCGATCGCCGGACCCGGGGTAGGGCGCGTAGTCGAGCCCCCGCCCGCCGCGCGCAACCTTCGGTGCCGGATTGAACCAGGGGAAAAGCCATTCGTAGAGATCCCTCTCATCGCAGCGACGGGCCGAGACTCCGGAGGATGAGAGTGCCGCCACGAAACGTTGGGCCACCTCACCGAGTTCAGCCTCCGGGGTCGGCGCCCCGGAGCGGGATACCGATCCCCTGGGCGGACGCCGGTACAGGGCCGCCCGTACCCGGCGGTTCCTCGCATGCCAGCGACATCCGGTGACTGCCCCGTCCACGAAGATGCCGTTGGGGTTGGATAGTCGGGCCACGTGCTCCCTCATGAGGTCGAGGAATTCCCCGCTCAGCGCGTTGTCCGGATCCGGATTCCTCTCGCGGATGTAGGCCTCCAGGCCTGCCAGATATCCGGACAGGTCGTGGTCGTCCTGGACAAAGAACTGCAGCACCCAGGGGGCGGTGTCCTCTTCAGGGATCGAATCGGCGATGACCGTCTGCAGGCTCTCGCTGAGCCGCTCCATGTAACCCTCCGTCCGGCCCTCGCTCGGCACCGGCGTCAGTTCGAAGAGGGCCGCCACGCCGCGCCAGTCCTCCAGCAGGAAGACCTTGGATTCGTCGTCAAAATCGACCCACGGCAGCAGGTCGGCGAACGACGGCGGACGGTTGTAGAGGGATGCCGTCTGTGCGGTGGTTACGGGCTTCCTGGCGCCCGAGATCCAGTGTTCCTGCCGGCCTACACCGTCGTCCCGGCGGGAGCCGGCGTCACCGAATGTCCGCTTCAGCAGCCCGAACACGGGGCCTCCCCCGGGAGCGCGAACTCGGTACGCTCGTACATGGTGAACGTGGTGGAGTAGCCGGGGATGGGGACCGCGTGCCGGCCGGCCAGGTGGGGGTAGACGTACATCACCAGCGTCGGGTTCGGCAGGCGCTGAAAGATCGAATCGACCTCCCTGGCCGCATCTCTGGTGTACCCATACAGATCCCTGTCGCCATCGGACACCGGGTGCGGGTGATCAGAGGCGAGCGCCTCTCTGGCGCCGTCACTGCCCCCCCTGCGAGAGCGCTCCTGGTGCTCGTGGTAGATCTCCGACATGGTCGGCCCATCCTGTGGCAGCACGGCCTCCTTGGTGCTCGCGCACCCGGCCATGACAAAGCTAGTCAAGAGACAGGCGCTGATAGCTTTGAGTCTCGTTCGTGAAGTGATCATGGCGGACCTTTCTCCCGAGGGGGTCATAGTCGATGCGAAGCTCGCGATCCACGTGGATCGCCAGCTCCACGCCCGGCGTCGCGAATACCGCGTCAAAGCTCTGCTCCTGGCGCTCGCGCAGCCATTCGGCCACCTCGGCGGCTCCGCCCGAGACGGTCCTGCCGAGGATGAAATCGGTCTGATCGCCGGTCACGGCCGAGGTCGCCGCGCCCGACTCGACGGTTGTCGTTGTCTGCGCGGCCGCCGCGGCCTCCGCCGCCGCCTGGACCGACACCAGGCCAATGCGCTGGGCGAGGAAGGCCGGCGCGTTGGTGATGCGCTCGCCTGAGATGCACGGATAGCCCCTGGCATCTGAGATCCATCCAATGGGCTCATCGGTGCCGGCGCCGCCCTCGTCCGCGGGCGCGGGATCCGGCAGGGTGCGGATCGTGCCGTCCTCGAACACGAAGGTCACGGAGGTCAGACGCCCCCGTACGCACGACAGGGTCCAGTCACCCACGGCCGTCCCGCTCCAGATCATGCCTTCCACGCCCGGGATCGTGATGCCATTGGCGGCGAGGTTCTCGGGGCCGGTGATGACCTTGAAAGGCATGGGGTCCTGTACGGCGCCCCGCACTGGGATGCGTCCGACCAGGGCGGTCATGGCGGTCGAGCCGATCAGGGTGGCGTTACGGGGAACCGTGTATACCGGGGTGGGTTTCTGCTCATCGAGCCGGACATGGGACGCGATCGGGTCCGGGAGCTTCACGCGATCCGCTACCCTTCCGACATGCGTCTCATCCAGGCGCCGCTGCTGACCGGTCGAGCCGCGTGCAATGTTCCGCGGGCCTGCCTCGTAGCCGACAGGATCGATCCAGACGATTCGGTCTCGGTCGTGCGGGCGGAAACGGGGTGCGTCGTCGGGACGCAGGCCAAGACCGACCGGGATGTCTCCGCCGTTGCCGAAGGCGTCGGGGGTTGTCCCTTCGGCCAGTTCGGCCACGCGCCCCGAGAGCTGATCGATGCGCGCCATCACCGCATCGAGGTGACGCCGCTCGCCCTCCCGGGCGGACTGCTGCTCGCGAATGGCGCGCTCGACCCGCGACTGCACCTCCTGGCCCAGGTGCTGCTCGCGAGTGGCGGCCTCGCGGCGCAACCGCTCGTTTTCCGCAGTCAGGTCGGAGAATCGCTCGCGCATGGAGGCGACCTCGGCGGTCAGCGTTCTGATCGTCTCGGCCGGGGAATCCGCGTCCGGCGCGGGAGCCCGCGGCACCTCGGTCATCGTCACGGGATCGAGCGGGTCCTGGCTGCATGCCCGCAAGGCGACGAACAGGGCCATCAGCAGGACCAGACCGCCAATCAGGGGCAGAAGGCGATTGCTCTGTATGCCAGCCATCACCGCGCCCCCCAGACGGTTTCGTCAAACGGGCGTCGGGAAATCAGGTACACGGCGGTGGTATCCGCCTCGTCTCCGGCGGGCAGGAGCCGGGCGTGCTGGAACGTCGCGGCGAGCCAGTCATAGCGCAGATCCCTCGGGTCGAGCACGAGCGGGTCGGCGCTCTCGTTGACCAGCTTGACGACGGTCACGTACATGGCCCCGTGGCGCCAGCTGATCAACGGCTCGGCCCGCACGGCGGCGCCGCGCACCAAAGGCACCTCGGACCGGGCGACGGGGGTGCGCACGACGCCCGGGTGCGATGGGCGCAATCGCTCGGGCGCATACATCTGCTGCGCGGCGAACCGGGTCAGGGTTACGTAATCCAGGTTCTGGTGGCGCTCGGCATCATCCCTGGCGCCGCGGCGCGGGTCGCTGGACGTCTCCCGTTCCATCACCGCCAGAGGCGCGAGCGCATCGCCCTCCCGGGCCTCGAGATCCACCAGGTAGACGCGCCCGTCGTCCAAGCCCTCGATGACCACGCGCACGCTCTCGAACGGCGCATGCGCAAGCCAGTACACGGAGCCGTCCACGTTGAATGTCCTCAGAAGTCCCTCGAGTCTCGCGGGCACACCGACCCTCACCTCGACCGGGAAGTGGACGATCCGCTCGTGCCCCACGGGCAGCGCGATCCGGATCGGGGTCCGGTCCCAGAGGACCCGGTCAGGAGAGGCGGGTTCACCCGCCTGAGCGACCCCGAGGGCCGCGAGCGCGAACAGCAACAGGGAAGTGAGAAAGCCGGGTCTCATTGGGTCTCCCCTCCAGAAGAAATACGGACGGGTCCGCCCGGCCCGAATCCGTCCAAGGCCAGGCCCCATGGGTTCAGCTCCGGGTCCACCGTGTAGCGCACGACCCGAAGGGGATAACGGACCCGGGTATCCTTGACCGGCATGCCGCGCATGGTCTCCGCGATCTCCAGGTCCAGCCACACGATCCATGAGTCCCGGCTCAGAACCTCGACCCGGCTCCATTCGTAGACGGCGCCATCGACCTCGCGTACGGCGCGAGTTCGCCGAGTCAATTCGCCGCGCCGCCCCCGCTGCTCCATATCCGCCTTGAGTTCCTCGATGAACCTCGGGGTCAGGAACGGATGCAACCGGAAGATCTGGTTGCCGTAGTCCTTGGTCCCGTCCTCAGGCCAGCGATGCAGCTGTTGGAACACATACAGGGCGAACGTGTAGACATTGGGTCGGGGGATCTCGCCGACCTTCTGGGCGCTGCCGGCACTGAGATCGGGAGGTACGTGCACGGTTATCCGGGAGGGGGCCGAGTGCCACCCGTACCCCATGAGCGCGGTGACGGCCGCCATCACAATCACCGCGAGACGCAGGGTCCAGATGTGGGCGCGCACGTTCTCGATTTCCTTGCGGTACGCCATCACAGGGATCTCCCCACGTCCCATGTGCCGCTGCGACGGATGAAGCCGGATTTCCGGACGCCGATGTTGTCCAGAACAATGGCAAGCCGGTGCTGGTAGTGGCCTTCGGGGCGTCCCCGCTTGAGACGCTGGAGCAGCGTGGCCGCGACGTAGACCGTTGCGAGCACGGCGATTGCGGCGGCTCCAACGCCCATGAGGGGAGCCCCGAGGGCGCTTGCGACAATGATCCCCAGGGGCAGCCAGGCCGTGGCGGAGACGCCGGCGATCGCCATCAGCTCGCTGGAAGAGCAGCCGCGGAAGATGACGGGCTCGCCGTTGAGCCGGTCAGTGCGCAACAACCTGGTCTGCAAGGGATCCATCGTCACGCGAAGATGGTGGCGGCCTGGTTGAGCAGGAACATGATGAACAGCAGGAGGACCGCGCCCACGACCACGGTCACGCCTACCTCCATCCACTCGGCCTTGCCGTTGCGGGCTTCGTTGAACTTGGACAGTCCCGTGTAGGCGACCCAGATCAGCGCTACCACGGACAGCGCCAGGCCAAGCACGATGGCGCCGTCACGGATGTAGCCCCGGATGAACGCGAGCCAGTTCCCGCTGTCGGCGGGTACGCCATCGGGCGCCACGGGTGTGGGGAGACCCTGTGCCAAGGCCGGACCCGCCATAAGCATCAGCCATCCAAGGACGGCGAACATGCACAGGTAACTGGCCCCCCACATGGGACGGTGGCGGAATGGCGACGAAAGGTGCTTCTTCATTTGCAGGCCCTCCATGGGCAGGTGGTCATGGACGAACGAAAAATCCGATCAAGAGGACGACGATCGCCGCGCGGATCACCACCCACATGAAATCGAGCAGGGTCGCCCGGTCGTCATGCCAGGATCGGAATTGCCCGTACGCCACCCATCCCAGCCAGGTGAGGTAGAGCGCCGAGGCGACGAGGGCGATCACCAGCAGCACATCGGCGTGGGAGACTCCGGAGGCGGAGCTGAACGCGTTGATCTGGTTGCCGTCCACGCCCTGTCCTAGCGTCGGTAGTCGCCCCGCAGGGGCGGCACGGGGCGGGGCTCGGAGCGAGGCGCCTCCAGGTGTTCCCGGATGCCGAACTTGATTCTCTCGATGTCCTGGCGCAGCCATCCGTACTGAAACCGGATACGCGCATCGGGATTGGCATGGTTCTCGGCGGCGTCGATGAGGGGGGCCAACGCATCCATCTCATGGATGAGGCGGGCGAGCGCTTCGCGCTCCGCGTCCACGTTGCCTTGAGCCAGGGCGGCGGAACCGATGCAAACCAGCGCCAGGGCCGCCGATACCGCGATACAGGATCTGGCACAAACACTCATGGTCATGGCTCCACAATTGCGGGTGCCGTGCATCGTCTCCATGCCTGAAGACTCCGGCAAGCGAAAACCGTTATTGAATTCGTGACAGTTTTTTCGACGTCCGGAGGGCGTTACAGGTACTTCTTGAATGTGCGCGCCGTCACCGCGATCGAGACAGCAGTGATCACCGCGAAGGGCAGGATCACGAAGTTCGGGTGAATGCTGACCGGCAACCCGAGATAGACCACCCAGGGAAGCACCATGCTTGGCAGCACTGTGCGCTTGGCGTGGTGGTAGAGAAACGAACTTTCGCGTGCTCCGCCCCAGCGCCGCAGATCCCGCTGGGCCAGCCCGTCCACGAGCGCCGCGAGGCCGAACAGGACGAACACGGGCAGGGCGAGCGTGAGTACAGCGAGACGCAGGAAGAACAGCTGGGTGATCGTCATGGCGGCGATGACGTGGTCGGAGATGACGGCAAAACCCGAACGGAGTCCCGCCTGCATGCGCCCCCCTTGGAGGTCAACGGGCTGATTCAGCCATATCACCAGGTCATGAATACGTGTCCATTCAAACAGCACCCTGTAGGATTGCTCCGCGAACCGGGCGGCGTAGAGGGCAGGCTCGGACACCAGGATCGAGCGGCTAAAGTCCTGATTGATGTACCCGATCTCGTTGTCCAGCATCCGCCGGCTGTGGTCGACGCCCTCGTCGGGCCACCACAGCCACATTCCCACCCATTCCGAGATGATCGAAAAGACGAGGGCGACGAACAACCAGGCCAGCACGTTGGCCGATGTTGAAAGGGCTCTGCTGACCGCACCCTGGTTCGCAGGGTGACTGGCCTGTGACTGGCGTTTGGCGGCGGACGCCATCAGGCGTCATCCTCCACCGACGCGCCTGCAGGGGCGCCCGGGATGACGTCTGCAGTTTGGATCGTGGTATCGCCTCCCGGTGCCGGACCGCTGGCCGGTCTGGGCACCGGCTCGGTCACCCACCAGCGGTCACCTGTCACGTAATCCCGGCGCATTTCCTCCGCGATCTGCTGCAGATTGTCCGGCATGGCGGCATCACGGCCCGGATCAGGCAGCGGCATGCGGATCTTGTAGAGCTGGCCGCCCTCTATGAGTGCGAACGCCTGTCCCTTGGGCAGCGTCACGATGTCTGCCGGGGAGAGCAGGGGGGTTTCGGTGACGCTGACACGGTCCTCGTTGCGCGAGGAGAAGTGCTCCGCGGAACCCGGGTCGGCCGAGTCATTGGTGCCCGATACCTGCATCAGCGAGAATATCTCCACCGTAGGGAGCTGATCGGTCATCATCTTGGCCGTCTCGAATTCCTTGACCCGCAGCATGACCAGGGTGTTGAAGTTGCCCGCCACCTGGCCTGCCTTGGCGCGGTTTCCGATCCTGGCCTCCACGTCGCTCCAGGTCTGGGTGTAGGCGCTGACCTGGAACCCCGCGCCGCCGGCTTTGTTCAGCATCGGCACGAACTCGTCACCGATCAGTTCGTTGAACTCATCGGCATGCAGGGAGATGACCGGCGTCTCCGGCGCCGATCCCGTATCCGGCAATCCGTCGGCCGTGCCCGACTTGTAGATGCGGCCCGCGACGGACACCAGGTCGGCGAACATGGAATTCCCCACGGCCGCGGCCACCGTCGTGTCTGACATGGCATCCAGACCGACATACACAACACACTTTCTGCGGATCACGGACATCCAGTCGAAGATCGGCCGGGGGTCGTCGGCGTCGAAGTAATCCGGAGAGATCAGTTCGGCGGTTTTTCCGGTGGTGAGTTTTTCCAGCAGCGGCAGCAACGACGCGACGATCTTGTCGAAGTACGACTTGTCGTACTCGAAGGCGGACCTCAATCCATCGGCTACCGGGTCATAGAGATTGTGCTCCTTGATGTACTGCACCAGGGCCACGGTCCTTCGGGACCGTCCGCGCAGCGCGAGGGGCAGTTTGTTCTCGTTGACGCTCTCCTCGCGACGCGCGATCTCCTCCCGCCATCCATCCGGCGCCACGGTGGGAAGCCAGTGGTTGAAGTAGTCCGACAGCAGAGGCTCGATGTTCGTGATATGCCGCACGATCTGGTGGTAGTCCGGGCGCCGGCCCAGGGCCACCAGGGCGCGCGCCACGATGTTGGTGAAACGCCAGGCAAACTCGCGGAAGGCGGCCGAGTTTCCCTGGCTGGGCAGTTGGTTGGAGATTCTCGTGGCGACCTCGGTGATGCGCGAGAAGGACCCCACCGCGTTGTAGCGTGCCGAGATGTCCGGGTGACCCAGGTGGAACATGTAGAAGTCCCTCTCCCGGCCTGCCCGCTTGCACTCGGCGTACATGCGCCGCAGCAGGTCGGCGTCACCCTTGGGATCGAAGACGATGACCACGTCCCCACGGTGAACGTCCTGGGTGATAAGCACCTCCGCGAGCCGCGTCTTGCCGACGCGGGTGGTCCCCAGCACCAAGGTATGGCCTACGCGCTCACCGAGATCCATCCAGACCTGGTGTTCCTCTGGCTCGACCCCATGCAGGGCGGGCCGGCCGCCCACGGGAGGCAGAGGGGCAAGCGGGTTCCACCTGGACCTTGTCGCCAGCAGACGGGCCAGATGCCGTAATCCCGGCTTGGCCTCCCAGCTGGTCTCCCTTTCGCGTGCCCACCGGTAGAGCACGCCCGGCTGGATGTACTTCTGCACTTCGGGGCGAATCGTGTCCCGCAGCCGCTGGGTATGCTTCTGGGTCCACTGAAAGCCCAGGCCGAGAAAGAGTTTGCGCCTGCTCACGGGGATGCGGTCGGCCGTCACGCTGTAGGTCGGCAGGCGTCTGAGGTTGCGCTGATAGCGCAGCACCCGCAGGCCCTGTCGTGCCCGATGCAACGCAAACAGCGCAAGAAGGGAGGCCGCGACCCACGCAACGGCCGGCGTCATCATCAGGGCCCAGGGAGCGAGGAGGGCGATGAGTGCCGCGATGGCCCCGACAGCGGCCGGATACAGCTCCACCGGAGGACGCAGCAGGGCCTCGATGGGATGATGCTTAGCCATGTGCGGGGACTATTGGCGAAACCCGTCCCGGGTGATCAGCACCGGGTACACGGAAAGGCTCAGGTGCTCGGCCAGGTCGGACGCGGAGGCGGGCGTCATCGGGATGCCGCGGGCATGCTGGAGCACCGTGCTCAGGTCGTTCACGGTCTCGGCCTCGACCAGCATGCAAATCGCACCCATCTCGAGCAGATCGGACCGGTTCCCGGCGAGCCATCGCAAGGAAAGTTCATCCGATCCGATGAGGCAGAATGGCCGGCTGAGCCCCCGCAACCGGGCGGCTACCTCCGCTGCCGGCTGCGACGCGCCGAGGTGGCCGGGCCGCATCTGGGGTGTGCGGATCGGAAAGATGTCCATGTCGCCGGCCGGGCCGCCAGGACGGCCTGCGGGGGCCTCGTCCTGCGGACGCCAGCCATCCCCAAGCAGCGGCGCCATGTAGGGTGCGATCGACTCCGTTCTCGTCCCCTCGTGGATCACGGTGGTCTGAGCCCAGGTGCCGGGTGACAGGGCGGAAGCGAAGGCCACGGCGGTCGCGGCCAGGGTCATGTGGATACGCGTCCGCGTCATTGCATCCTTCCCAGGTGTCTGTTGACGTCGGCCCTGTAGTTCTCTGCACGATGCTTCGCCGCCGGGGTGTTCGCGGAGGCGTGATAGAGGCCTATGGCCTTCTGCCAGTCGCCCGTGCTTCGGTAGTGCTCGGCCAGGATCGTCGCGCCCACGCGCAGGTTGAAGTAGGGATCCAAGGCGGTCCACGGATCCCGCAGACGGTCCCCGTGCCAGCGCCAATTGACCTGCATCAGACCGATGTCGATGGAGCGCACTCCGCTGCGCAGATACCAGGTCAGGGCCTGGTGGGCCTCCTCCCGACCGCGAAACCGCTCTGCGCGCCCCTCGACATTGAGGGTCCACGGCCAGGGCCGAACGATCCCGGACGGCAGGAGCAAGGCGGATTCCTGCATGGCGACCGCGTACAGGATCCGGGGAGGGATGCCGTGTTCGTTGGCCACATCCACATAGCCTTGGGGGACCACATAGCTCGCCGCGGCCGCTGTACCGGCGTCGAGCATCATCTCGACCGCGCTGCTCAGCGCCGCGATAACGATGCCGCGTTGCACGGCCCTAACGCAGATCCGCCAGTCCAATGAGTCGGTTCCCTTCCATACTCCGGTGCAGTAGCACGGGCATGGGCCGATCCTGGTAGCCCAGAGACGCCAGACTGCCGCCGTCATGATTGAGAGTGATCTGGCGGGACCGGACCTTCTCCGGCGGGATGGAGTGCCTGGCTGCCCAGCGGCGGATGGCGTCATCGTCGCCTGCGCTGCCCACCAGGAAGATGTCGAGACCGGCGCCGCGCACGGCGCCGACGTGTCGCAACACGCTCTCCAGTGCTCCGTCGCAGGCCGCGCAACCCTCCATCATCGTGTACATCACAACACGATCCCCAAGACCCAGAGTCAGTCCGCTTTGTCCCGTGCGTTCTTCCGGTGCGGGGATCCGGCTGGAGTCCAGAAACGGGGCGACGGGGTAGAGTGTGCGGAAGGCTTCGCTGTATGCCCTCTGGAAGGCCAGCTCTTCCTCCACCCGCGCATATTCCTGGCGGGCGTAAATCTCGGCGTAGCGTCGGCGCTCCTCCTCGGTTCTCGCGTGAATGCCGAGCACCATGACCGGATCCATCCCCGGGCTCCAGGTGCCGCGGGGGCCGGACATGATGGACTCATAGCGCTCCCACTCCTCGACGGACAGGCCCCACAGCGTCGCGCGATCGGAAGACTGGCTTTCGCGCATTTGCGCCGCGGTGTCCTGTACGTTCCTCTTTTCGGTGTCTCTGACCGGTTGCGCCGACAACGAAGGCGCGATCAGCGCCGTGGCGAGGATGGCGCAGATCATGAGTCTCCCCGGGCTCACGGTGACCTCCTCGCCGGCTCGCAGCGGCAGCTCTCTCCGGTCGGGAAGAGGTAGACGGCCGAGGCATCCGGCATGGCGAGGTTGCGGTAGGCGACCGGTGCGGATGCGCACAGATCCCGGCATCGCGCATCAGCGGTTGCCCGTGTTTCGACGGCGGTCCGAGCCTCATTCTGCTGCGTTTCAAGCACCGCGATCTCGGCGCGGCTTTGCTCGATCTCGCGTTCCAGATTGGCTCTGTCCGCCGACACCATCATCGTGATGAAGATGAAGACCAGAAACTCACCGATACCCACAGCTTATCCTCCAGAAACATCCAGGGTGGCCGTGCGGCCACCTTGCTCAAAGACGGCCCCGTCCTTGCCGGCGGATACCAGGCGCCAGCCGTCATACGCGTCACCGGGACGCAGCCAGATGGTCTGGCCACCGGTGGTTTCGATCAGCACATAGGGCTTACCGTCCCACGTGTCGACGGTCAGCAACCTGCCACTGGGGCGGGGAGGCGGGGCGACGGTCTGCGCCGCTCGGCGCTGATGGCGTTCCAGAGACCCGATGCGCCCGGCCGCCGCGCTGATCGCGTCCGAGGCCTCGGCACCCGATACGCGCAGCTCCTCGACGCTCTTGGAGATGCGTTCCATGTCCCGTTGCAGATCTGAAAGGAGATCCTTGTCCTGACCGCTGCGTTCTCTGATGTCCGCGACCTCGCGGCCCAGCTCGGATAGAGCCAGATCGGTGCGAAGCAGCTCACTGGCGAGTGTTTCGAGGCGCTCGTTGATTTCGCGAATTCGGTCTTCACCGAGGTCGATCACACTTGGCTGCGGCTCGCCGGCCGGTTCCGTGGCTGTCGCGGCGGCGTCACTGTCCTCTGTCTGGCCGCCCCCCGTGGACAGCATGGCCACGGCGAACAGGACGACGATGAAAAGGGCGGCACCGGCGCCCATCCACTTGAACGGGGGTTGCCGCCCGGAATCCTGCTGCTGCTCACTCATCTCAGTGCTCCGATGTGTGGGCGAGGCGGTCGCGCCAGTGCTGACCGACGATTTCCACGGCCTGCGCATGGCTGCGGGCGCCAGCATCCTCCGCGGTGGGTATGCGCAGCGTCACGCCGGATAGCAGGAGGTTCATGTTGGGCGACCCATTGATATGCCCGAATGCATGGGGATTCGCCTCGAGCAGCGCGACCAGGGCTTGGTCCGGAGTCACCCCGGGCAGGTGTATGGCAGAGGCGATTGCACTCAGTGTTTCACCCCGGAAGACGGGGCCGTAGCTTTCTCCCGGTATGGCTGTATGAGGCGGGCCGGCCCTATGGGCAGGGGTGGGCGCCCGCGCCGGAAGATCTTCAACCGATGTCCCGGGCGGTTTGGTGGACATGCTGACAGGTGAGGGGCTGGCAGGAGGGACGGGCAGTGTCACCCGATACTCATCGCGATAACGGCTGCGCAGTTCGTAGGACACCAGTCGATGCACGGGATCGACCACGAGGCGCCAGACCGGCCCGGCCAGCACGCCGAGGGCGCGTTCGAGTGTCACAGGTCCAAGCTCGCGGTGCACCTCAGGCAGAGGCCTGCTCAGCAGCACAAGGAGCGCGGGTTCGGCGTCATGGGTATCGGCGAGGCTGTAGCCACTGCGGGCCAGCAGGTGCGTGATGGCGCCCCCCACGGTGGTCACCCGTGCGGGGAAGTGCACGAGCACGATGACTTCCAGCGGGTTGATCTGCTCGGTCGTGGGCACGGGCTCCAAGGTTTGATACCGTCCAATCCGGACGTCTTCGGCCTGGGTGGTACCGGAGAGGACCATGATGGCCGCCAAGGCGGCACTTCTGATCTGCTTCATCGCGCGCTCCGTTCCTCCGTTGAGAAATGCCCACGCCCTTGTGGGCGTGGGCGTCCCTGTGAGGGGAGTGATGACTCCGGATTGGCGGTTCCGAGGTCAGGCGCATCCTTGCCGTGATCGTGCGCGACGGCAATCGAAAACCGTTACTGAAATCCAAACAGTTTTTTCAAAGAGGCGGGACAGAGGCATTTCCTCAGCCGCATCGGCTCAGGAGATGCCCCTGAACCGGGGCAGGGTGGAACAGGTGTTCATGCGCGAGCCGTCCCATGTTCTGTCAAATGGGACCGGCCCTGAGTTCTGGGCCGCCTGGCGGCCTCTGATTCCCTCGCCTGCACCGCCGGATTCGGCTCTCCCGTCAACCAGCCTTTCCGCGTATTCAGTCGATCCTGAAAATGAGGGAAGCAGGATCGCAAACAGATCGGGCGCGTCACTTCGCACAAAGGGGCCCGTTCCTTGCCGGCGACGGGCGGCCGGTAGCGTTGAGAAGGCCAGAGACCTTCCCCAGGAAATCGTCTGGACATGGGGATTGCCTGGGGAAGGTCTCTGGCCGCTACCTGCGGGTTGTGCGTCTGCGCCCGGAATTGGAAGTGCGGTGGCCTGACGCAAGGCGTGTTGCGCGGCCACCGAGGGTAGAAAGAGAGATTGCGCAGTATCGCCCTCTGCGCGAAGTGCCGTCCGACCCGCCAGGGACTAGGGTCGGACGAAGTATGGACCGAAGCATCCCTGCCTCCCCTCCTCCTCCCGGCCCGTAGAAGGGTTGCTCTGTGAGATGCCGGCTGGCGCCGGCGGGTGCCGCTTTGACCCAAGCGGCCAGGGGGAATGCATCAACTTGAAAAAATGATAGCAGGAATCCGCATGCGAAGTCGTCCACTGCAAGACTGTCTGGGTGTGAGTCATCCACGCCCGGACGCCGCATGCGATGCGGGACGAAGGACTGCTCCAACGTCTCGGACGCAGCCTGTACCGGCTTGCCGATCTGCCGCTCCTGGGCAATCCCGGCCTTGTGGTGGTCGCCCTGAAGGTGCCGAGCGGTGTCGTCTGCCTGATCTCGGCGCTGACCTACCACGATCTCACCACCCAGATCCTGCACGTGGTCTGTCCGGCCCTACCGCGCGGCGGATAACCTCCGCGCCTGGAGCTTCAGCCGCCTTGCGGCCAGACAGCCCGGGGATCAGTGGCTATTGAAATGTTACGACCGTTACATTATAGTTGCCACCATGAACACACTTAATTGGTTACTGCTGACCTACAAAGTGCCGCCCGAGCCGGCGAAGAAACGCATCGCGCTCTGGCGCAAGCTCAAGGGCATGGGCGCCATCTACCTGCAGAACGGTGTCTGCCTGCTGCCCAAGACCGACGATCACACCCGCCGCCTCAAGATCATCGAGAACGAAATCAACGGGATGGCGGGTGAATCCGTTCTGCTGGAAACGGTGGCCCTGGACCGGGCGCAGGAGGAGAAGGTGGTCGGGCGCTTCATGGCCGACCGTGATGAGGAATACCGCGAGTTCCTCGGCAAATGTGCCGACTTCGAGTCCGAGATCGCCAAGGAGACGGCGGCGAACCACTTCACCTATGCCGAGCTGGAAGAGAACGACCTCGATCTGAAGAAGCTCCAGTTGTGGCTGGAGAAGATCGCCAAGCTCGACTTCTATGGCGCCCCTCTGGCGGCCGAGGCGGCAGAACGCTTCAAAGGCTGCGAAACCGTGCTCGACGCCTACGCCCAGCGGGTGTTCGAGGCCCACGATGAAAACCGCTGACTTCACCCCCAATAACGAGAACCACGCCATGGAACTGACCATCCTCACCTGGAACACGCTGTTCGCCGGCCGCGACGACGCCGACGACTGCCGCGCCCGGGCGCAGGCGCAACTCATCAACGAACTCAAGCCCGACGTGTTTCTGATGCAAGAAGCCAAGGGCTTTGACGCCAACGGCGGTGCCTGGCTCTACGCACTGGAACAGCAAATCGGCATGCGCGGGTTTCTGGCCATTGCTCCGCGCACCGGGCAGAACATCGCCATCTTCATCCGCGCACCGCTTCAACCGCTGAGCTTCGAAGCTGACAGTGTGCACTTTCATCACACGCTGGCCACGCTGAAGGTTGCCTTGCCCGGCAGTGATCAGCCGATCACTTTCATCAGCGCCCACCTGTGCCCCAACGGGCCCGATGTGCGCCGCCGCGAAGCGGCCTATCTGGCGGTGCACGCCGCGCCGGAGAAACGGACGCTGATCACCGGCGACTTCAACTCGGCCTCTCCGCACGATCCTGAGCCCGAAGACTGGGCGATACTCGCGCCGCATCACCGCGCCCGCTACCTGGCCGATGACCTGAAGGGCATTGACCGCAGCGTGCTCGCCCATCTGGAGGCGGCCGGCTGGGTCGACCTGGGTCACCAACTGGATGCTGCGACAGTGCCCACCGTGCCCACGCCGGCCTATCGCGATGCCGAGTTTGCCACCATGCGCTGCGACTACCTGCTGGCGTCCAGGGCGTTGGCCGCCTCAGCACGCAGCTGCCAAGTCATCCGCAATGACATCACTGATGCGGCCTCCGACCATTACCCGGTGATTGCCACGTTCGAGGTGTAGTCATGCACGACGCCTGGGGACATGGACTTGTCGACGCTGTTCAAAGTCGCCTGACTCTATGCGTCGGCGAGAGGGGGCAGGAAATGACTGAACGCAAGGACGACGCCAAGGCTGAACCGGCCGCTGCCGCGCCGAAACGCTGGCTCAATCGCACCGTGGTCGGCGCCGGCATCACCAGCGCGCTGGGCGATTTCTGCTACGAGACGACGACGGTCATCCTGCCCGGCTTCCTGGCCGTCCTGGGTATCCCGGCCGCCGTGCTCGGCGTCATCGAGGGGATCGCCGATGCGGTGGCGTCGTTCACCAAGATGGTCTCTGGCTACATTGCCGACAAGCTGGGTCACCGCAAACTTCTGGTGCTGGTCGGCTACGGGCTCACGCCGCTGGGTCAGGCTCTGATCGCGCTCGCCCTGGCCTGGCCGCTGATTCTGCTCGGGCGGACGGTGTCCTGGTTTGGCAAGGGCCTGCGCGGCCCCCTGCGCGATGCCATTGTGATCCAGGCGGTATCGCCGCAAACGCGCGGGCGCGCGTTTGGCTTTCATCGCGCGGCGGACACGGTTGGTGCGGTGCTCGGGCCGCTGCTGGGAGTGGCCTTGCTCGGGCTCGCGCAGGGCTGGCACTGGAGCGACGATGCCGGGCCCTTCCGCTTCGTGCTGTGGTTATCGCTCATTCCCGGTGTGCTGGCGGTACTGGCTTTTCTCACGCTGGTGCGGGACCCGCAGCATTCGCCGAATCCGGCGCTGAAGTTCTTCGGTTCGCTGCGTGGGCTGCCGTTGCGGTTCAAGCGTTACCTTGGCGCCGTCGGCCTGTTCGGGGTCGGCGATTTCTCCCACGCCTTGTTGATCCTCGCCGCCACCACGCTGCTCACCCCATCGATGGGCGTGGTGCAGGCGGCGCAGGTGGCCGGCTTGCTCTATGTCTGGCGCAATGTGGTACAGGTCGCCGCGTCCTGGCCGGTGGGCTGGCTGGCCGATCGGATCGGGCATTTGCCGGTGCTGGTGGCGGGCTATGTGCTCGGCACACTCATGGCGCTGCTGACGGCACTGGCCTTCTGGCAGGATGTTGAGAGCGTGCCGCTGTTGGCCGGCATCTTCCTCATCGCCGGTCTGTACGTGGCGGTGCAGGAGGCGCTGGAAGCCACCGTCACCGCCGCCATGGTGCCGCGCGAGACGATGACCATGAGCATCGGCGCACTGGGCACGGTCAACGGCGCGGCCAAGTTCGTCTCCAGCGCCACCGTGGGCGTGGTATGGACCGCCGTCTCACCGGTGCTGGGTTTCGGTCTGGCAGCTTTGTTGATGGCGGCCGGGACACTGGCGCTGCTGCGCGTCAAGGGAAATTGACCGCTAATCCGACCATAGCGCGACGCGGGCAGAGCGCACCGGAGCCGCCGCCGACCGCGACTGCAGTGGCGCGCATGAGCCCCGCCCGGTTCGAGCAGGCGTTGCTGGCGCGGCTCGCGCGGGGTGAACACGTGGTGCTCTACGGCCCGCGCGGTGCCGGAAAATCGGCGCTGGCCCGACGCCTCCACGACCACTTCGCGCAGCAGGGCATTCCCTGCGGTCTTGCCACGGCCACGGCCTGCCTGAACGACATCACCCAGGCGTTCGCGCAGGCCTATCCGGGCGTCGACCAGCAGGCCCTGCCGCGACGGTGGGCGAGAACCCGTCTCACCGCGGCGGCGGATCGCCACGAGGGCGTGCTTCTGCTCGATCATGTGTCGGTGGTGGGGACAGCCGCGATAGGCTTTCTGCGCCGACTGCGCGGCGGCATCGCCGGCGTGCTGCTCATCGTCGACACCGAAAAGGAAAGTGAACAGCGCCGCCTGCGTGCCCGTCATCTGGGAACCTGCGCCATCCCCATGCGGCTCACTCCGCACGCCCAACTGCGGAGCCTGTGGCGTGAGGTGTGTGCGGGCCAGGGGCTCCCCACGCTGGAGCCGCATTACGAGCGCCAGCTGCTGCGTGCCGCGCGTGGCCGGCCCGGCTGGTTGCTCACCTGCGTGCAACTGCTCAAGGAGGGTGCTCATTGGCGCGACGGCCTGCTACATGCCTCGGTGCTTTGCCTCGATACGGAGGCATTGCTGCGGCACGGGAAACGCCTGCGCGGCGCGGGTGCTGCAGGCACCGAATAGCATTACTGCAAGGGAAAAGGTGACAGCAGCGAACGACGCAATGTCGTGCGGGATGCGACCGAATTACTGACGCTGGTGCACGTCAGAAACGGCAGAGAACAAAGGTGACGGCGATGCTGACCGGTGTAACGTGCAGAAAGGTCAGATTAACGAGTTATGGGTAAAGTCCATACTGGTGTCACTGCCAGGCGTAGCGACGCAAGTAGACACCTTTCATGGCTTGGGTCAGCCCCATGTAGCCCAGCAGAATCAGCGGCAGAAACACAAAGTACAGCGGTGGCAGTGCTTGTAGCTTGAAGTGTTCTGCCAGCGGCCCCGTCGGCAGGAAGATGCCAACGACCATGATCATCGCTGTCATTACCAGCAGCGGCATCGCAGCCCGGCTCTGGATGAAAGGGATCTTCGGTGTGCGGATCATGTGCACAATTAGGG
Source organism: Thioalkalivibrio denitrificans (assembly GCF_002000365.1). GTDB lineage: Bacteria > Pseudomonadota > Gammaproteobacteria > Ectothiorhodospirales > Ectothiorhodospiraceae > Thioalkalivibrio_A > Thioalkalivibrio_A denitrificans. Next base: position 93,090 of record NZ_MVBK01000001.1, read on the forward strand.
TCTGCGTCAGCAGGCCGACGATGAACCATCCTGACTGGAACAGAGTTTGCACTTCCGGCGCGTTGGCACTGAATACGAACCACATGATGGCGAAGGTGGTAAGGTCGAACACCGAGCTGATCGGACCGAAGAACACCATGAAGCGGCCTATGCTGCCTGGCAGCCAGCGCAGCGGCTTCTTCAGCAGATCTTCGTCCACGTTGTCGAACGGGATGGCAATCTGCGAAATGTCGTACAATAGGTTCTGCACCAGTAGGTGGATCGGCAGCATGGGCAGAAAGGGGAGGAACGCCGAGGCGACCAGTACCGAGAACACGTTTCCGAAGTTGGAACTCGCTGTCATTTTGATGTATTTGAGCATATTGGCGAAGGTGCGGCGACCTTCCAGAACGCCTTCCTTAAGCACCATCAGACTCTTTTCCAGCAGGATGATGTCGGCCGCCTCCTTGGCGATATCCACCGCCGTGTCGACCGAGATGCCGATGTCGGCGGCACGCAGCGCCGGGGCATCGTTGATGCCGTCACCCACGAAGCCGACCACATGGCCGTTGGCTTTCAGGAGACGCACGATGCGCTCCTTGTGCGCGGGCGTGAGCCTGGCGAAGATGTTATGGCTCTCTGCGGCTACCGCCAGCTCTCTATCGCTCATGCGCTCGATATCGCCGCCCAGCAGCACACCATCTTTCCCGAGGCCGACCTCGTGGCAAATTTTGGCCGCCACCAGTTCGTTGTCACCGGTCAGCACCTTGACCGCAACTCCATGTTCGGACAGCGCGCGCAGCGCGGGTTCGGTCGACTCCTTTGGCGGATCGAGGAAGGCGACATACCCGATCAGGGTGAGTTCGTGCTCGTCGGCGACGCCGTAGGTTTCCTTGCGCGGCGGTAACTCCCTGGCTGCCACCGCGACCACGCGCAGGCCATCTTCGTTGAGGTCGGCCGTCACCCTGCGGATGCGGGCAAGCAATTCCGGGGTCAAAGGCTCGATCACCTCACCATGCCGCACCTGGGTGCAGACAGCGAGAATCTCCTCCACCGCACCCTTGCTGATCAATTCATGATGGTCCTCCCGTTCACTGACCACCACCGACATGCGGCGACGGGTAAAGTCGAAGGGAATCTCATCGACCTTACGATAATTGCGCGCCGGATTGAGTTCCTGGTGCACCTCGATATGCTCCAGTACCGCCACATCGAGCAGATTCTTGAGGCCAGTCTGGTAGTAACTGTTGAGATAGGCCATCTCCAGCACATCGTCGGACTCCTCACCCCAGACATCGACATGGCGTGCAAGAAAGATCTTATCTTGAGTGAGCGTGCCGGTCTTGTCGGTGCACAGCACGTCCATGGCACCAAAATTCTGGATCGCATCCAGCCGTTTGACGATGACCTTGCGCCGGGACATCATCACCGCGCCCTTGGCGAGCGTAGACGTGACGATCATCGGCAGCATCTCGGGCGTGAGGCCCACAGCGATGGACAAGGCGAACAGCAACGCCGCTATCCAGTCGCCCTTGGTGAAGCCGTTGATGAAGAGAACCAGGGGCGCCATTACGAGCATGAAACGGATCAGAAGCCAACTCACTTGGTTCACACCCGTCTGAAATGCGGTCGGGGCACGGTCGACAACCGTGACGCGTCGGGCAAGAGAACCGAAGTAGGTATGGTTGCCGATTGCGACGACCACTGCCGTGGCCGAGCCGGACACGACATTGGTGCCCATGAACAGTATGTTGTCCAGTTCCAGCGGATTGACAGCCTTGGCATTGCGCTGGATGGAAAACTTCTCCACCGGCATCGACTCGCCGGTCATGGCGGCCTGGGCCACGAAGAGGTCTTTGGCGCTGAGTACGCGGCAATCGGCAGGGATCATGTCGCCCGCCGACAGGACTATCACGTCGCCGGGCACCAGCAGCCTGATCGGCACCTCCTCGCGGTGGGCCGATTTACCCTGCGGGCGGGTAGTGTAATGCGGATATGCTGGTGGTGCCGTATCTTCTTCGGAGCCATCGCGCCGGATGACGGTCGCTGTGGTACTCACCATGGCCTTGAGTGCCTCCGCGGCCTTGTTGGCCTTGGTCTCCTGCCAGAAGCGCAGCAAGGTGGAGAGCGCCACCATGGCGCCGATCACGACTGTGGCCTCAATGTCCTCGGTGAGGTAGGAAATGACCGCAAGCAGGGTCAGCAGCAGGTTGAACGGGTTACGATAGGCCAGCCAGAGATGCTGTCGCCAGGTCAGAGGTTTTTCGTGTTCGACTTCGTTGGGGCCGACGCGCTTGCGAACGTCTGCGGCCTGCGCTTCGGACAACCCATCGACCTGGCCGTCGAGTTGTTTGAGCAACGCCTCTGTGTCGGTGGTCGCTGCCGCGACCAGGGTCTTGGTCAACGCTTCGGGAACCACCCGGCTCACGCCGGTCTGCGTCAGAGTGTCGAGCAGCGCCAGGCGCTGGAAGTGGCGGGCGATGCGGCGAGTACGCAGGAAGCCCGCGAACAAGTGTTTCAGCAGTCTGGCGTTCATGCTTGGCTCCTATGCCCATCGGGCTACTCCGTCGTACTCGCACTCCAGAATGCCTGCCGCACACCGGGCAATGCCGCTATTCTGCGCACCAGCGAGTCCAACTCGTCGCCATCGACCGATGTCACGGTGAGGGTAGCCTCGATCTCCACGTCATCATCACCGAAGGCGTGGACCTCCAGATCGCGCACCGGGTAACGGCCACTCTCCAGATTGCTTTCCAACACCTTCATGACCTCCTTCTGGCGCTCCTTGTCAGCGATCACGTAAACCGTGTTGGTGACCTCCACCGACTCAACATCGAGCGGCTGCCGGTTAATGGCGTTGACGATGGGGCGCAGCAAAGTGTTGGCCGATAGGACGAACAGGGTTCCCAGCACGGCTTCAACAAGCATTCCTAGTCCCGCCGACACACCGACGGCGGCCGACCCCCACAAGGTCGCGGCGGTATTGATGCCGCGAACATTGCCCTCCTCGCGCATGATGACGCCAGCCCCCAGAAAGCCCACACCAGAGACCACATAGGCCACCACGTGGAGTGGGCTGGGCGTTCCACCATATATAGAGTGAAAACGCATAGCGATATCGACAAAAAGCGCCGCACCGACAGCAACCAATACGTTGGTGCGTAGCCCCGCCGTGCGCTGGCGATACTGGCGTTCCAGGCCGATGACGGTGCCGAGTACGAAGGCGGTCACCAGGCTCGCCAGGGTATTGAGCGATGCCAGAAAATCGAGATGTTGGATAACGTACATGATACACCCGCAAAATTGAGGCCCAGCCTAGCTGGGCCTCATGAACGGATTGTTACATCCTCAAACCGCGTTCCCGATCAGCAGTTCGCCCAGAAACGCATAGGCGATACCGAAGTAGATGAACACGCCCAAGAGGTCCATGACCGATGTGATCAGCGGTGAGGACAGCGTCGCAGGATCGGTGCCGATACGACGCGCAAGGAAAGGCAGCAGCGCGCCGATGACGCCGCCGAGCACCGTACATACCAACATGCTCAGGCCGACCACTATCAGCACGTCGAAGCCGACGCCCTTGGCGAAGTACGCGAGGATCACCTCGAGCACCGCAATTGCCGCACCTAGCGCCGCCGCTATCGGCAGTTCCCGCTTGATAATGAACCACACGTCCTGCCACTTGAGCTTGAGTTCGCCCAGCGCCATGGCCCGAATGACCAGGGTGGCCGACTGGCTGCCGGTATTACCGCCCATATCCACGATCGGCGCGATGAACGCGGCCAGCACGATCATCTGCGTCAGTATTTCCTCCTGCGCGGCCACGAAGGTGCTGGTCAGGATGCCGAAGAAGGTCAGGATCACCAGCCAGAACACGCGCACCTTGAACATCTGCGAGAACGGCGAGGCGAGCACGTCCAGGTCGGGACCGCCCAGGGTGGCCGTGCCTCCGAAGCGGGCGAGCTGGGTCGCATCCTGCTCCTTCTCGATGTCCATCGCATCATCGACGGTAACGATGCCGATCATCCGCTCGCCACCATTGATCACCGGCAGTGCCAGCAGGTCATAGCGCCGAATCAACTCTACAGCCTCGGCACGCGGCCACTGGGCACGGGCGAATATCGGATCGCGACGCATGATCTCTCCGATGCGCGCCTTGCCGTCGGCAAGCACCAGCTCGCGCAAGGAAACCGTTCCGAGCAGCTTGTGGCCGTCTTCGAGCACGTAAATGACGTAGATCGTCTCCTTGTCCGGCGCGGTGGCGCGGATGTGGACCAAGGCCTCCGTCACCGTCATCCGCGGCGAGACCTGCACGTAGTCCGAGGTACTCACCGAGCCGACCGTGCCTTCCGGGTATGAGGCCAGCCTCAGGATGTCGTCTCGCTCGACCTTCGCCAACGCCGGGAGCAGCTTTTCCTTGGCCTCGTCGCTCAGACGGTTATACAGGTCGGCCCGGTCGTCGGACGGCATATGCTCGAACAGCTGCACCACCGCCTCGCGCGGCATGGAACGCAGCAAGGCGTCCTGGCGAGCTTCCGAGAAGTGGGCAAACAGCTCGGCACGCGCCTGGGGCTTCAGCGTCATCAGCAGCGACAGCGTTTCTTCCGTGTTCAGAATGTCGAGCGCCTCGACCAGATCGGACGGTGGCGTGTGCTTGACGATGTGGGCGATGGCCACGGCATCGAGTGATCGGGCAAGGCTGCGAACGGAAAACAGCAGTTCTTCGCGGTTCATGTTCTTTCTCCTTCTACGAAATTCCGGATACGTCTTCAGTGCAGGAAGGCCGAGCTGACGAACACCAGGCCGACGGTGAATAGGCACGTGTCCGCCCAGCGCTCGATGGCACTGCCGACGCTAGCGTCGATCTGAACGCGACCAGGCACGAGCTCGTGACGCAGGCCGAACTGCCAGTTCGCCCGCTCGCCCGACGTGCCATAGGTTTCCAGAGACGCACGCGTGGCGCCTGCAATCTCAGCGTCGTAGGCCAGTCCCCAGGTGAGACGGGTACGGTGAGGCTGCCCGTCCCGGTCGTGCAGGGCGCCCAGGTTGAGGTGCAGTAGCTGCGCTTCGCCGGCCAGCGGAATCGTCGCAATACCGTTGAGGAAGGTTTCGCGCGCCTCGCCTTGATGCACCTGCTGGCCACCGAGAGCGACGGCAAGGCCCGTTTGCGTAACGTCGTGGGCGCGCAGCATTTGCTTGATCTGCCACTGGTGAACCGTGAAGGCAGAGGCGCTGTCCTCGTGGACGCGCGAGCCGCCGAGCGAGAACTCCGTGCTGCCAAACGGGTTGCAACCCGGATTCAGCCAGGTGCCACGGCTGTCGCGCGTGCGCTCGATCCAGACTTCGAGCTGGCATGCGCCCGCCTCGATGATGTCTACATCGTCGGTCGCCATAGGCCGGCCGGCGTGCGCGGGAAGGACCATGGATGCCCAGATCCCAACGAGGAGAGCGCGAAGAGCGGTGGTTTGGGGCGACACGCCGAAAACGCGTGCGCTGAACAAGGAACGGGCGTAATGGCTCGTGAAGAAGGAAATGATGTGCAACATGGGCATGCTCCTTTCCGGCCTTCACAGGGCCGCGGGCATGCCCGATCGGTCAGACCATGGGCAAGCCCCGACGCCCACAAGCCGGTAATGGGGTTACGGGACACAATGTGTTCAAGCGACAAGATCGACTAGGGTCTGGGTTCATGGTGGTTTCCGGTTGGTTGATGAAATGCGTTCGGACTCAAACGGTTGGTGCGTTTGCAATGCCGATGCGCCGAATTCGCGTCAGTGCCGTCCTCGCGTGCAAGGACGGCACTGACACCGTGTCACATAGCGAAAAACAGTGCATACGAAGGGCATGCACGCCTCCCGGACAGCGCGCGAAGGCAATGACCACACCCGCGCAGCCTGGATTGAGGCTGCAAAGCGCGATCACATGGGAAGCGGCGGAAAGGGGCCGAAGACCGGCCGAATGACACCACTACCCGCCAATTAGGCAAGGTAGTGGCGAAGTGAGGAACTCGCGATTACCTTGCCTGTGGTTCGCCGATACTAGGTCGACTACTGGAACTATCCACAGGAAAAACTCCGCAATTGAGACGGCCGGGATTCTAATCCATCACAGAGTTGACAACAACTCATTTTATCCAGGACCGGCCCGGCTGGCTGCTCACTTGCGCGCAACTGCTCAAGGAGGGTGCCTATTGGCACGACGGACTGCTGCATGCCTCGGTGCTTTGCCTCGATACGGAGGCATTGCTGCGGCATGGGAAACGCCTGCGCGGCGCAGACGCCCCCGACGCCGAATAGCATAGCTGCAAGGGAAAAGGTGACAGAACCTGGCAGTGTATTGTCGTGCAGGTCGGCGCGATGGTGGATCGTGTCGTTCACCTGCCAATGCTGATCGCCGGCGCGGACAGCAAGCGTCCGGTGTTCGTTCATGCGGGTTCCAGGCCGTGGTTCACGTTTCACTCGCCGCGTATGGCCGATTCCAGGCGTTCGATATCCGCCAAGGTTTCCTGGAGGAGTACGAGCCGGTGCGCCGCGACCTCCGCACCGCTGTTGCGCACCGCGACGCCCTTGGCAACCGCCGCCTCGATGCCGGCGATGGTGGCGTCGAGCCGTTCCAGCATGTCACGACGAAACTCGGCAGCACTCGCCTTGATGCGCTCTTCAAAATCATGGCGCAGCCGTCCCGATTGCATCTCCACCAGTTCCGACGCGCGTTGACGCGCCTTGCGCAGGATCAACGGATGGCCGATGACGCGCGGCAACCAGCGGGCGATGGCAGCGCCGATCAGCACCAAGGAGGGCGGCTCCTGCCAGAACTTGTATTGAAAGCCCGAGCGGGTTTGCCAGAGGGATTCGGTGTGCGTGGCCTGGAACGGGAGAGAAAAGAGATCGGCGGAGTAGCGCACCAATTCGTCGGCGAGGGCCTGGGCTTCGTTCCAGAAGCGCCGGCACAGGGCGGCGAACACCTCGCTCACCTCCTTGTCCTCGTCGCGCCGCCAGGCGTCGAATTCGCGCTGCACGGCCTCCAGCAGATGCCGCTCCAACCCCTGCTGCAATGCCGCCGAACCTTGCGGACGCAAATCCTCGTACCAGGCGGTGAGCGCACTTTGCAGGCGCGGCTCCAGCACCTGTTTCAAGGCTTCGAGATCGGGCTCCACCTTCTCCTTCACCAACCGTTTCGCCTCGGCGGCGAGCAGGGTTGCGAAGTCGGTGCGCGCCTGCGCGGCCTCGCGCTTTTTCGTGGCGAAGGCGGCGAGATTGGCCTCGATGCGCTCCAGCGGTTCGGTAAGGGCGCGGCTCTCCAGCCCCGCCGCCAGACGGGCCTGCTCCAGCAGGCGCAGCAGATGGTGGCGCATGGAGCGCTCCCACACCGCGCCCTTCTCCTCGCGCAGGAAACGCCCCAGGGCCTCGGCAAAAAGAGAGAGACCACTCTCGGCCAGCACCTCCGGCGCGGCATTCAGCTTGCCCCGGAGCGCCAGGCGCGCGGAGATCGGAAACACCTCCACCGGCTCGCCGGCAGCCTGGGCGAGGGCATGGGCAGTAAAGGCGACCGACTCTTCCAGTTCGGAAGGACTCAGATAGTCTGCCTTGTTCAACAGGCAGAACACCTTGCTGGAGTGGCGGCGGATGTCGGCGAGGAAATCCAGCTCCGCCCGCCCGGCGGGCTGATCCACCGAGATCACCAGCAACACGGCGTCGGCCTGGGGCAGGTAGCGGTAGGTCACCTCGGTGTTGTGGTCGTGCACCGAACCGATCCCCGGCGTGTCCACCAGACGGATCCCCTCCTTCAGCCACGGGGAGGGATACTGTACGACCACCTCCCGTACGCCTTTGACGTTGCGCGGATTGGCCGCTTCGGTCACGTAGTCGGCAAGGGTGTCGCCGGCGATGGTGCGCTCCGCGCCGTTCTCGAAGCGGACCCGCGCGGACGGCGTCTCGCCGTAGTGCAGCACCGTCACCACCGCCGTCACCGGCACCACCGCCACCGGCAGCAGTTCGGCGCCGAGCAGGGCGTTGATGAGGGTGCTCTTGCCGCGCTTGAACTGCCCCACCACCACCAGGTTGAACGACTGTGCCGCCAGCTTGGCACGCAGCGTGGCGCAGGCCTCGCGGTCCGTGCCCTCCAGCGCACACGCCTGGTCAAGCCAGTGGCTGAGTTGAGAGCACAGTTCGCTGCCGCAATTCGTCACGACGGTTGCTCCTGCCCGTGCCTCGGCGTTTGCCGATGGTTCAGCAGCCACTTTTCCACCTCCACGATCAGCAGCAGCGCGAATCCCACCAGCGCGCACAGTCCCCATCCCGCGAGGGTGATCGGCGCGGTGGAGAACAGCGCCTGAAACGGTGCGGCGTAGGTGAAGGCCAGTTGCGCGGTTAGCAGCAGCGCGATGCTGATCCAGATGGCGCGGTTGCCGCGCAGTCCACCGCGTAGCACCGAGCGATGCAGGAAGCGGGTGTTGAACAGGTAGAAGATTTCGCCCATCACCAGGGCGTTGACCGCCACGGTGCGGGCCGAATCCAGCGAGTCGCCCTCCGTCAGCTCCCACAGGAACAGCCACAGGATACCCGCGGTCAGCAGCGTGCTGACCAGTACCACGCGCCAGACCAGATAGCCCGAGAGCAGCGGTTCGTCGGCACGGCGCGGCGGGCGCGCCATCAGATCGCCCTCGGGCGGCTCGAAGGTGAGGGCCAGCGCCAGGGTCACTGCGGTGATCATGTTGACCCACAGGATCTGGGCCGGGGTGATGGGCAGGGTGACGCCAAGCAGGATGGCGGCGGCAATCACGCTCGCCTCGGCGCCGTTGGTGGGCAGGATGAAGAGGATCGATTTCTTCAGGTTGTCGTAGATGGTGCGTCCCTCCTCCACGGCATGGGCGATGGTGGCGAAGTTGTCGTCCGCCAGCACCATCTCGGCGGCCTCGCGCGCCGCCTCCGTCCCCTTGCGCCCCATGGCGACGCCCACCTCGGCGCGCTTGAGGGCGGGGGCGTCGTTGACGCCGTCGCCGGTCATCACCACCACCTCGCCGTTCGCCTGCAGGGCCTCCACCAGGCGCAGCTTGTGTTCGGGGGCGGCGCGGGCGAACACCGAGGCGGCGGCGGCCGCGCGGCGCAATGCCACGCCGTCCATCGTGTCCAACTCGGCGCCATTTACCACGCGGCCCTTGGCGATCCCCAACTGGCCGGCGATGGCGGCGGCGGTCATCGCATGGTCGCCGGTGATCATCTTCACGCGGATGCCGGCGGCCTGGCAGCGGCCCACCGCCTCCCGGGCCTCGTCACGGGGCGGATCGGCGATGCCCACCAGGCCGAGCAGGGTGAGCCCCTGATCGAGGTCCGCCAGGGTCAGCTCGGTCCGGTCCGCCGGCAGGATCGCGTAGGCCAGCGCGAGCAGGCGGTCTCCCGCGGCAGCGATGTCCTCCACCTGCGCATGCCAGAACGCCGGATCCAGCGGCCGGTCTTCCCCGCCACTACGCTGGCGCGCGCAGCGCGGCAGAACCGCCTCCAGTGCCCCCTTGACCACCACGAAGTGATGGCCGGTCAGATCGTGATGCAGCGTGGCCATGAAGCGGTGGGCCGATTCGAAGGGGATGGCGTCCAGGCGCGGGCGCCGCTCCCGGTCCAGTTTCAGATCCAGCCCCGCCTTGCCGGCCAGCACGAGCAGCGCCCCCTCGGTGGGGTCGCCCTGCACCCGCCACTCGCCGTCGTGTTCCAGCAGGCGGGCGTCGTTGCACAGCAGGCCCGCCAGGATCAGCTCCTGGGCGTCGGCCCATTCATCCAGCACCACCTCGCGCCCATCGTCCTGGAAGCCGCCCGCCAGGGCGTAGCCCGCGCCGCTCACCTGCAACCGCCCGCCGGCGGTCACCAGGTGGCGGACGGTCATCTCGTTGCGGGTGAGGGTCCCGGTCTTGTCCGAGCAGATCACGGTGACCGCCCCCAGGGTCTCCACCGCCGGCAGCCGGCGCACGATGGCGTTGCGCCGCGCCATGCGCTGCACGCCGATGGCGAGCACGATAGTCAATATCGCCGGCAGCCCTTCGGGAATGGCCGCCACCGCCAGGCCGACTGCTGCCAGGAACATCTCCTCGGCACTGAAGCCGCGCCAGAGCGTGCCGACGGCGAACAACAGCGCGGCGCCGCCGACAATGGCCAGGGAGAGCACGCGGGCGAAGCGATCCATCTGCCGCAGCAAAGGCGTGGTCAACGGCTCGATACCACAGAGCAGGGCACTGATGCGGCTCAGTTCGGTGCCAGAGCCGGTGCCGACGGCCACGCCGATGCCGCGGCCCTGTCGCACCAAGGTACCGGCGTAGGCCATGCCGAAGCGCTCGGCCAGATGGGTAGCCGGCGCCACCGCCTCGCTCCCCTTGTCCACCGGCACCGATTCGCCGGTGAGGCTGGCCTCGTCGACGCGTAGCCCCCGCGCCTCGATGAGGCGCAGATCGGCGGCGATCCTGTCCCCGGGTTCGAGCACCACCAACTCGCCGGGCGCCACCGTCTCGGCCGGCACCTCGTGCCGCTCGCCCGCCCGCAGCACGGTCGCGCGGCGCGCCAGCCCCTCGCGGATGGCCACCAGCGCCGACTCCGCCTTGCCCTCCTGGAGAAAACCGACGATGGCGTTGATCACCACGACGGCGAGGATGACGGCCGTATCCACCCACTCGGCCAGCAGCGCGGTGATGAAGGCCGAGGCGAGCAGCACATAGATCAGCACGTTCTGAAACTGCGCCAGGAAGCGCCGCCAGGGGCTGCGCTGCGGAGGCGGCGGCAGGGCATTGGGACCGTGCAGCGCGAGGCGGCGCGCGCTCTCCTGCGGGGTCAACCCGGCACTATCCACAACGAAGGCCGCCAATACCTCGTTGGCCTCCAAGGCGTGCCACGGCCGCTCGCCGGCCGCAGGAATCGGCTCGTTCGGCCCTCGATCACCCGCGGCCGTCGTCATTGGTTCTCTTCTGCAGGACGGAGCCAAGCGCCGCGAGCACCGCCAGCCCCTGGTAGGTCAGCTCAATGTTGGGCAGTGCCATCGGGGCCCGCGCGAAGCCCCCTCCACCGCTCTGGCAGGCGAGTGCAAAGCCGGCGGCGGCGTGCGGGTGGGCGACCTGCAAGTCCAGCATCCGGCACGCATGAATACCGGCAAAGAGCGTTTCGAGGGTCGGCGCCACAGAATCCACCGTGAGCACGAAGCCAAAGTTGCGGTTCTGCACGCGCACAAGAAAATCCCGGGTGCGGGACGCGGCGGCGGTGGCCGCGCAGGCGTCCAGAGCGGTGAGCGCCCAATGGGTGTCGATCACGTTCGCCTTGGCGCCAAACCCGCCGCCTGGATGCTCCAGCGTGCCCAGGTGCGCGATGATCGCCGCTTCATCCACCGGCGTTCCCACCTTCCGCTTGAGCTGAAGGGTGAAGGCCAGGGCCTGGAAGGCCGACGAGTTCACCGGCGGCGCGGGCAGGTGGATGGGCAGCGCCGCGATTTTCCGGCGGATCGCGGCCGGCGGACTTCCCTCGCCCAGCAGTGTCAGGGCGAGCGTGTGGTAATACAGCCCGTGCACTTGCGCAGAGACGGGAAAACCGTGGAGAAAGACGCGGGTCGCCTCGTCTCGCGGCGGCGCCTCGCCGGCAAGGTGCAGCCCGGCGAGCGCGTAGTAGGTGTCGTGCAGGTTGGGCTCCTCGACGCCCATCGCCCGATAGAAACAGTATCCTCCGGATGGACTCTGCCGGCTGCGCAGGTAGGCGGCCGCTCGCGCCATGGCGGGCGGGATCGCGGCGGCGAGCCCCGCACCGGTTCGCTTCGGCGTGACGCTCATTAATCTTTGTTCACCGGCGACCGAAGCGAGCGGCACCGCCGAGGGCCGCCTCGATCTCCAGCAGGCGGTTGTACTTGGCGATGCGCTCGCTGCGGCACAGCGAACCGGTCTTGATCTGGCCGCCGCCCATGGCGACGGCGAAGTCGGCCATGAAGGGATCCTCGGTCTCGCCGGAGCGGTGGGAGATGACGAAACCCCAGCCGGCGTCGCGGCAGAGCTGGATCGCCTCGATGGTCTCGGTCACGGTGCCGATCTGGTTGAGCTTGATGAGGGCGGCATTACAGGTTTTCTCCCTGATGCCGCGGCGGATGTATTGCGGATTGGTCACCAGGATGTCGTCGCCGACGATCTGGATGCGCCCGCCGAGGGCCGCCGTCTGTGCGCGAAAGCCGTCCCAGTCGTTCTCATCGAGGCCGTCCTCGATGGAGATGATCGGGTACTTGTCGAGCCAGGCGGCATAGAAGGCGGTCATCTCGGCGCTGCTCTTCACCTCCTGGCCGCTGCGCTCGAGATGGTAGGCGCCGTCGCGGTAGAAGGAGCTGGCCGCCGGGTCGAGGGCGATGGCCACGTCCGTACCGGGGCGGTAACCGGCCGTCTCGATGGCGGCCACGATCAGCTCGCAGGCCTCGTCGTTGCTCTTCACCTGCGGCGCGAAACCGCCCTCGTCGCCGACGCTGGTGGCGTAACCCTTTTTCCGTAGGATCCCGCGCAGGGCGGCGAAGGTCTCGGCGCCGTAGCGCAGCGCCTCGACGAAGTTGGGCGCGCCGTGCGGGACGATCATGAACTCCTGGAAATCGAGGTTGGAGTCGGCGTGCTTGCCGCCGTTGAGCACGTTCATCATCGGCACCGGCAGGCGCACCGCGCCGGCTCCGCCCAGGTAGGCATACAGAGGAAGATGGCTCGCCTTGGCCGCGGCGCGTGCCACTGCCTGAGAGACGCCGAGGATGGCGTTGGCGCCGAGACGGCCCTTGTTGGGGGTACCGTCCAACTCGATCATTTGCGCGTCGATGCGCGCCTGGTCGCGCGGGTCGGCGCCGAGCAGGGCCGGGGCGATCTCGGTGTTGACATTGGCCACGGCGCGCAGCACGCCCTTGCCGCGGTAGCGTTTGGCATCGCCGTCGCGCAGCTCCACCGCCTCGTTCTCGCCGGTGGAGGCGCCCGAGGGGACCGAGGCGTCGGCGACGGTGCCATCGGAGAGCGCGACCGTCACGCGCACGGTGGGGTTGCCGCGTGAGTCGAGGATCTCCAGGGCGTCGATGGATTGGATTCGTGGGCTCATGACGGTTCCTTTCGTGAGTGAGAGGGGTTGTTCATTCTGGGTGGGCGATGTGACGGAGCGTTTGGCCCGCCTTCGCCCCGGAAGACGGTTTCGGCAGGTTCAAGTCCTCAGGGTCGCCACCAGACGCTGGGGCCGGCGCAACAGACCCAGGGCCGAGTGGATGTCCGGGACGGCCACATCCGCCGCCAGCAGGGTCGCCATCGCCGCGCCCTCTGCCTGCACCACACAGATGCCCAGGGCGGCGGCCTTGAGCATAAGGCAATCGTTGCGGCCATTTCCCACGGCGACGCAGCGCCCCGCCCCCAGGCTTTGCACGTGGCGCAGCTTGGCTTGGTCCTGAGCGTCCGGGTCTAGCACTATGAGCTCGCAGGGCAGGCCGGCCAGGTTGTCCCGCGCCCGGCCGAAGGTGTCGGCGGTGAGGACGCGCAGCCTGAGGTGTCGGCTCAGCGCCTCCAGGGCCTCGGCCACGCCGGGCAGCAGCGCGCCGTCCACGGCCAGGGTGCCGTTGTAGTCCAGCACCAGGTGTTCCAGGGCCAGGGCGGGACCGCCGGGTATCGTGATCTCCAGCATGGGGGCTCCTTGGGTAGTGAGGGGTCAAGGGGAGAAGGGGCTTCATGGGGCCTCGGCCGCGCGCCTCGCCGCCTCGCGCACCGCATGGGCCGGGTGTTCCCGGACCAGCCGCGCCAGGGCGCGCCGGCGCGCTCCGTCCGGGCCCGGACCGCGGAGGCTGCGCACCACTTCCAGCCCCTCCACCACATCGACGGGATGGCACAGGGCGCAGGCCACGAGGGCATCGGCGGCGCCGGCCACGGAGCACCGGCCCAGGGCGAGGATGGCCCGCAGGCGCACATCCGCCAGCGGGTGTTCCAGTGCGTGCAGCAGCTTCTCGCCGTAGTCGCGGGCACTCAGGTCCGCCATGCGCGCACCGCATACGGGGCAACGCTCCGCCGATTGATCCAGCGGCGCGAAACAGGCCGGGCAGAAGCCGGGGCGGGTACTCATGCGGTGACTCCCCGCTCAGTCGGATGGCGTGTCGAGGGTTTCAAGGGCGCTGTTCTGTTCGATGCGAGGGCACACGGTGGACTCCTTGTTGGTGGGTGACGATGTCCGAGCGGGTGGGGGCCTATTTCGTGATCAGCACCGCGCACGGCGCATGGCTCACGACCTGCTTCGAGATCGAGCCCATGAGGAAGCGCTGTATCAGGCCGCGGCCGCGGTGACCGATGACGATGAGGTCGGCGCCGCCCGCCTCTGCGTGGGCGATAATCTGCTCCGCCGGGTGGCCAACGGCCACCCGGTATTCGGCCTGCACCCCCTGCGCCTCGGGACGCGCGGCGAGTTCTTGTAGCAGCTTCTCATGGTACTGCCGTGACGATTCGATGACCGCCTCGGTTTCCACGTCCGCGCCCCCCTCCGGGGGGCGCGCGATGGCCAGCACCGTCAAGGCGGCACCGTAGGTGCAGGCCAGCCCCGCAGCCAGGGCAAAGGCACGCAGGGCCGGCTCGGATCCGTCATAACCAGTCAGTATCTGCTTGAACATCGGGGGGTCTCCTTAATTCCATCACGATGACTTGTCGTTGCCGCGCTGCACCGGGGTCGACGCCCCCGGCAACAGGTGACGCGGCAGGAAAAAGGCGTTGGCGATCAGGGTCGGCACCACGGCGCTGGCGATCACCGCCGCCACCAGGTAGGAGTATTGCGCCTGGTCGATGATGTCGTGGGAGAGGCCGAACAGGGACGAGATGGTGCCGAAAGTGAGGCCGGTGGACATCAACAGGGTGGTGTACATCGCCTCGCGCTTGGGCGACTTGTGCAGCTGCGTGATCGGGTAGACACCGACGAACTTGGTCACCATCTTGGCCGCCAGTAGGATCAGGAAGGCCGGCGGCGCCGCCGCCAGCGCCGGCAGCGATACCAGACTGCCGGCGCGGATGAAATAGAACGGGGTCAGCAGGCCGAAGGTGAGCGTGCGCAGGCGACGGATGAGCTGGTGATCGCGCCCCACCGTGCCGGCCAGCACCATGCCCACCACGTAGGCGGGCAGCACCGGCTCGCTGTCGGCCCAGGAGGCGAGCGCCCCCAGGCCGAACAGCACCGCCAGCAGGAACTTCGTCTCCAGCTCCGAGGGGCGGCCGCCGTAGCGGTGGAACAGCCGTCGTGTCGCCCAAGGAAGGAGCACGAAGGCGAGCAGCGCGCCGGCAAAGAAGATCAGCGTCTTAAACGTGAATGGCGAGAACATCAGGCCCAGGGCGAGCACCGTGAGCAGGTCGGTGATGAAGCAGGCGGCGAGCACAGTCTTGCCGTAGTCGGTGGCATTGAGGCCGAACTCCAGCATCACCGCGTAGACCACCGCCACCGAGGTGGTCGATAGGGCAATGCCGGCCAGCCAGCTCGCCTCCACGCTCCAGTCGAGCAGGTAGTAGGCCGCCGCCGCGCAGCCGATGAAGGGGGAGAGAAAACCGGCCACCCCCACCGCACTCGCCTCCTTCCAGTTGCGCCGGAAGGCATCGGGGTCCAGTTCCGCGCCCGCCAGGAAGGTGAGCACGATGGCACCGGCGCCAGCGAGAAACTTGATCCACGACGCGTCGCCCTGCAGCAGCTGCATGCCGAGGGCGGCGCCGATGAGCAACTGCGCCACGGTGCCCACCACGATCTCGGACAGCGCCGTGGCGATGCGCAGCTGGATGGAAATGAGCGTCGCCACCAGGGCGAGTCCCACCCACAGCGCGGCCAGTGCCCAGAGTTCGGTCATTGCGCGTTCCCCTTAAGCGGACGGCGCGCCGTCCAGGGTGCCGTATTCCACCGGCATCATGGCGTAGAACAGGGCGACCTGCTCCGCCCGCAGCACATCGAGGAAGCGGGCCGCCTCCTCCTCGCTCACCACGAACACCACCTCCACCGGAAAGTCCGCCGCCAGCTCGAAGAAGTGCTCCTCGTGCAGCACGCCGTGGCGGCCGAAGCCGGCGATGGCGCGAAAGGCCGAACCGCCGTGGATGCCGAGGGCCTTCGCCTTCTCCAGCAGCCATTCATAAAGAAGATGGCCATGGTGGCGGCGGGTCTCATGCACATATATCTTGAGATAGGTGCCTTTCACTCATTCGCTCCTTGGGTTTAGGACTTCAACAGGCCCACGCTGGCGATCCCCAGCAGGGTCATGAGCAGCGAGCCGGCCAGGTGCGCCGCGGCGGCACCTGCCGCCCAGCCGTACTGGCCGCGCGTCGCCAGGCTCACCACCTCCGCCGAAAAGGTGGAGAAGGTGGTGAAGGCCCCGAGGAAGCCGGTGATGGCGAACAGCCGTGCCTCGGGCGGCAGCCCCGGGTGCTGCGCGAACAGGGTGATCGCCACTCCAATGAGATAGCCGCCAGCGAGATTGGCCGCCAGGGTGCCGAACGGCAGCGTGGGAAAGATCGGGTTGAGGACGGTGCCGAACCACCAGCGCAGCCACGCCCCGAGGGTGGCGCCGATGCCGACAAGAAGAAATCCGATGGGATTCAATCATTCGCTCCGTTGCGGTTTTTGGTACCGGAGCGAAGGGGCGTGCCTACACCTCCGAACTCCGGAGCAGTGTAGGCATCATCAGCCGCGAGGGCGGTTTGGGAGGGATGCCATCTCCCGGCTCTGTGCCTGTTGTACGATGAATAATAGAATGGGATGAAAGATGGGCGCAAGCGCATGACACTGATAGGCCGCAACACGGTGCCATGGATATCAACGGGTTACGCGCGAACGAGTTACGTGTTGGTTTGCGGCATTGATAGGCGACGTAAACAGCCCCCGATCGGATCGCACCGTGTACGTTTGATCACCGGGTGCGACCATAAAATCCTTCGCCGCACTTGACTTCGACATCCTCCGAC
The DNA here is from genome assembly GCF_002000365.1 of Thioalkalivibrio denitrificans. Lineage (GTDB taxonomy): Bacteria > Pseudomonadota > Gammaproteobacteria > Ectothiorhodospirales > Ectothiorhodospiraceae > Thioalkalivibrio_A > Thioalkalivibrio_A denitrificans. Next base: position 109,999 of record NZ_MVBK01000001.1, read on the forward strand.
TGGAGGGTGCAGCAACGCTTCGTTCAGCGGACGGCGGGCCTTTCCTTTGGTGATGATGAACGCGTCGTCCGCAGGTCTACTGGTAGTTTTCCGCCGCCCGCAACAGCGCCCCGGAGAGATCCGGCAGACCGAGATCGGGCATCCAGCCGCCGGCCTCGGCCCAGGTCCACAGGCCGATCAGCAGGAACAGTCCGGAGGCCACGTAGCGCATGGGTGCGGCCGGGATGCTGGCCGCGAAGCGCTTGCCTAGGATCAGGGCCGGGGTCGTGATCAGAAGAATGCCCACTGTGGCCCCCAACACGACCGGCAGCAGGGCACCGGAGGCCCCAGCCAGGGTGATGACCGCCAATTGGGTCTTGTCAAACATCTCGAACACGAAAAAGGCGATCGCGGCCGCGAGGAAGGCGCTGCGGGCGTAGGTGTCTTTCTCCAGTTCCTCGTCTTCGGGGATCAGGACCCAGACGGCCATGACCAGGAAAGCGGTCCCGACTACCCACAAATGCCAGTCGGTGGCGATCACCGCAAACAGCCAGATACCGGCGACCGCAGACACCAGCTGGTTCAGGAACAGCCCGGTGGCCATGCCCCAGAAAACGACCCAGGCGCTGCGGCAGCGCATCCCGAACAAGGCGGCCAGAAACATCGAGCGATCGCCGATCTCGGCGACGGCAACAGCAAGTATCGAGAGCAGGAAGAGTTCCATGGGGGCAATCCGGGGCGAGCGGCACGACGCAACCGGTGACACCGTCATCGCCGCCCGCCCATGGGCCGGGCTCGCATGAACGCGAGCCGGATGTCGGTGCCACAGGTCTCGTCAGGCCGTTCGACGAAGACGCGCCGGGGCGCCTTCGAGCGGCTGCACACGCCACGGCCAAGCGGCCAAGTCTGTTGACGCGTGCCTCCGGCCCGGGTGGCCGGAGCGACTACTCCCCTGAGGGTGCGCGGACTATAGCCAAGTCCTGACCTGTCTGTCCAGTGGTCAGGTTACGGGGCGCCAGGCCTCGTGGCCGCGGTTCATGCACTGATAGCACCCCTCGCGTGCCCCGGATGTCCGGGCTGTTCGAGCAGGTTGTCGGGCTGATAGGCGAAGGCACTCATAGGCTTCAGGCAGGTTCCATCCGTAAGACCTTTTCGATGGACAGTGACAGTAGTCGATCTACACATAATGAAGGCCGGTAGCGGCCCGAAACGGGTGTGTCGCCTGTCGCGTTGGGAAGCACCGGGGATCCGGGTCATCTAGCCCTCCCTTAACTCCCCCCGGCGCGCCGCGACAGCACCGACGGCACGCAGGGGGATCCGCAATCCTGCCATCGTCCGATCCCGGATTCTGGCCGGGTAGCGGAGGATGGTCTCTCTTGCACCACGGCAGTGCCCGGCCTCGGGCGCTGCCCGGGCCACTGCCCGTTTCATATCCGCCACCCCTCTTCGCATCCCGTTCCGCATCCCCGATGCGGTCACGACGCTGCGTGCCGTTTCCGGCGACAGTTCGTTGGCGAGGAGAAACGAGATGAACCAGCGCTACGCAGGGATCGGGCACCCGACCCACTCTTTCGCAAGAGAAGCCGTTTCGGCGGTCCCGATCCTTTGGCGAGACGAGCGCCCGGACGTGGAGCGGGAGTCCATGCACCGGGTACTGTGTGGCAGAGAGCCCGGGACCGCCCGGCTGCCTCTCATGCAACTCACCGAGAATGCCCAGGTCGACGCGATCCTGGACAGCCTGCGGCATGTCCGCCGCGACAGCGTGCTGGCGATCCTGCGCCACCCCGTCGACAGCGTGGCGCGAGTGATGCGAACCGATTTCGAAGTGGTCGACGGCGGCACGTCAGTCGCAGACGCATTGCAGCGGCTGCGCGCGAGCACCGCGCTCAGCAACGACGTGGTGTCGCTGCTGTTCGTCACCGATGCCGAGGGGCACTACCTCGGCCACGTGCGCCTGTCCTCACTGATGCGCGCGGAACCCGGCACAGTCGTGGGTAGCATTGTCGAATCCCGCAACAACCGGATCGCACCGACCGACAACAAGGTGGATGCAGCCCGCCTGCAACGCACGAACCTGCCGGTGCTACCGGTGGTGGATACGGCCAACCGCCTGGTCGGGGTGATCCGTTTCGACGATGCGATGGACGTGCTGGAGGAGGATACCTCCGAGGACGTGTACAAGAAGGCGGGGATCGGCGACCTGATCCACAACAAAGACGTTGTGCGTTCCGAAAAACTCACCTCCGGTGGCATTGGTTATCCGGTCAAGGTACGCCTGGCGTTTCTGATGGTGACCCTCGCGGGTGGCCTGATGGTGGGCGGCGTAATCGATTTCTTTGAGGACACCCTCGCTGCGATCGTGGCGTTGGCGATCTTCATTCCTCTGGTGATGGACATTAGCGCCACGTTGCCGTCGGTCGGTACCCGAAAAGGAACGGGCCGCCATCCGGCGGCCCGCAAGCTCATGCAACCAACCTTCTCGCCAGCTCGACCTCGATGCTATCACCGTCCTGGTTCAGCGCATCGAGACCTGTCTCCGGCATGTCGCCGGAGGTGGACTGGGCGACCGCAATCTTCTGTGCCATGAGGCTCAGGCACGTGGTCTGTGCCGTCCCCGCATAGCCGAAGAAGTGCACCTCCACCGCTTCCTTTTGGCCGATCCGCCAGGAACGGCGGGCGGCCTGCAGGAGGGTGTAGACGTTGTACCCGGTCTGCATGAAGGCGATGGTGGGGAACTCCAGCAGATCCAGCCCCGTCTTGACCAGTTCCGGGTTGGTCAGCAGCACGTCGATCCCCCGGTCCACCTGTTCCAGGATCCAGTCCTCCCTGCGGGAGGTGTCCACGGATGCCTTGAGCACCGCCACCTTCAGACCCGAACCCTCCAGCAGGAGCCTAAACCGGGAGGTGGTGTCGCGGGTCCCGGTGTAGGTGGTGTAGATCAGCGTACGGCGGCCGCGCGCCTTCTCCTTCCGGCACAGGTCGATGACGGCCTGTTCCTTGGGAGTCGGTTGATCCGCCCCGTAGAGACTGTCCACGGTTGCCAGGGTGTCCCTCGTGTGAGGGTGCCGGACGACCTCGGGACGGAAGCAGGTCTCCGGCCAGGCCAGTAGGGCGTTGAGCACCACCCCAAGCAGAGTGTTGTCACCCGTGCGCAAGGCCTCCCTGAGCCGTTCCGTCAGAACCGAGGAGAGGGCCGCGTAACGCTCGGCCTGCTCCAGATCCATGTCCACCTCGACATAATGCTCGCCGTAGGCCGGCAGAACGTCTCCGCCGATGTCCCTCAGTTTCAGGAACACGGTGAAGGGGAGCACATACCGGGCGATCCCCTTCGGGCCGAAACCGGGGGCCTTGGAGGTGCGTACCGTCATGCGCTTGCCCCGCGCCGTGCGGTGCGAGTCCGTTTCAGACTCCTTGTAGACGTCCTTCAGGATGCCGTGCCGGCGCATGAAGTCCATCGCGGCGGTGCCAAGGGTCCCCCGCCCATTGGGACGGAAACCGTCCTCGACCATGCGTGCGGGCATGATCCGCCACAGGAGGTAGAACAGGTCGTCCGCATAACCACCCATGAGCGTGCCGGTCAACAACAGCACCTTGCGCACATGGTTGGCGAGCACGCCCATGGCCTGGCCTTGCGCCGAGCCTTCGTTCTTGTACTCATGACCCTCATCCACGATGAGCAGGTCGAAGAACCCACGGGGCAGATACCGCTTGATGAACTCCGTGGGCTGGTACCCGCCCTGGCCAAAGTGGAATTCCAGGGACCCGAGCCTGCGCTCGATCCTGGCTGCCTGGCGATCGGTGAAGTAAAGCTCGCCGTCCTGGTCCATCAGGTTGACGAACTCGTAGACGTTGTCGGACAACATCTCCTCCAGCGCCTGTTCGCCGAATACCCTCAACAACCTCTCAGCGGCCTTGGGGCCGATCGTTGGGATCTGCACTAGGGCCTTGGTGACCAGCTCCCGCTTGCTCAGCGGGGTCTTGGGCCTCATGAGGGTCCACAACGGTGCCCGGCATTCGGGACACACGCGGCGCCGGTCATCCGGGAACGATGAGACGGAAATGTCCTGCCCGTCGTCGTCCGACAGGACATGCCCGCAGTCGGCGCAGGAGGCAGCCGCGATCGCCCGCATCGGCCGGTCCCCGGTCGCGTCATCTCCGGAGCGGAGATAACGCTTCCTCGTGGCCACCGCCGGTCTCCAGTGGAAGCCCATGCGCATGCGGACACGTCCCAGGATGAAGAACTCGGGTTCCTCGGATCTGGGCATGCCAGCCATTTCACGAAGGGCGATCAGCTTGGAGAGAGTGTCGGGGCCATTGAGGATCCACACTCGGACTCCAGGGACGGTCTCCTGGATCTCCCTACGCCACTTGTAGACCAGGTGGGGCGGGGACAACACCAGGAAGCGGCGCGCCCCCTCGGCATGCATGACCGCCGCCGTGGTGATGGCCATCATGGTCTTGCCGGTGCCCATCTCGGCGTTGAGAATGGCCGCCGGTTCGTTGGCGTCCGCCAGGAGCTTCACGATCGCCTGGACCGCATCCCGCTGGGACGGGAACGGGTCCCGGGCCAGCCCTGCCATGATCAGGTCCCGGAAAGGGTCCGGATTGCCGTCATAGACAGGCGGGTTCTGGCGTGCGACGGCCTCGAGGAGGCCTTCCCCGAACTCCTCCACGAACGAGGCGAGGGGGATCACGTTGGAGGCAACCGGATCCGCGTCGGTTGCCAGGGCTTGCTGCTCATGCGTCATGGTGCATCTCCTGTGAAAAGCGCCGGATGCACCAACCCCCTGACGGGGAAGGCGCTCCCCGGCAGGGTTGAAGTGAAACTGCAGGATCGAGCCCGAAGGCCGCGCCTCTTCCCGGTCCAAAGGCGCTTTGTGGGCGTCACTGAATCCGCAGTGACTACGGTTGAACGCGGGTCTTTTCAAAGCACCCCCATCGGAGATGCTTTGAAAAGACCCACCCCCGAAGGGGTGGGTGGCATGAGGGTCAATCTGTGCCGCGAACGGGCCGCAGATCGGTCTTTGTCTTCCTGGAATGCTCCAGCGGGAGATGGCCATCCCGCACCAGGGAAGAGAGGCAGCTCTCGATCTCCTCACGGCGTGCCAGATCGAGCAGCGTACCGTGGACCCGATAGCCGGAAATCCCCTTGATGCAACCGATGGCGGCAAGGCGGTCCAGCACTGTGTCCCGCCAATGGTCGAGCACCGGAACCCAGAGTGTTTCCCTGAGAAGGTCCCAGACAGCGTCCCGGTCATCCGCCAAGGCGTCCCGGCGAAGTAGCAGGGCGCGCCCGTTGGCGTGGTCCGGTTCCCTGAGGATGCGGTCCATGAGCCAGACATGGATCATCTCGCCGAAGACGGTGTCCGATCTCCTGGCGCTCTCCCGCAACAGGCGGTCGGGATCCAGGAATGGCACGTGCTTCGCGCCCTCTTCGTGACCGTCCCCAATCCGGAAGGCACGAAGGCCGCCATCGCGCTCCGGCAACGATAGGCGTGCCAGGAATTCCTGCATGGCGGTATCCCGTCCCCACAGAGAGAGGAACCGGGGACCGGCTTCGTCGACGAGATGGGCGTCACAAAAGACGCCCGGAATTTCAGGAAGGTCGAGCATGATTACTCTCCGCAGTTGAACAGGCCAGCCCCGGCCGGCAAAGCGGCAGGGGCTGGCTGAGTGGAAGTATTGAGCCGGCGGATGCCGGCCATCATCAATGCGACCGGCAAAGCCTACCGATGGCCTCGCAGGCCTCCTCGATTGCCCGGTCGGCCAGCTCGAACGCGGTCTCCGTGAAGTAATCTTCTCCGGAGTCCGACTCCAGGCCATGCAGGGCCGATCTCGAGAGCTCGATATCGGTCCTTATGGCCACAACCTCCAGCCGGACATAGGTCCAACCTCGGCCGTAGTCACAGGCGCGCTCGTACTCCTGGTGCGCGTAGTCGGCATTCAGCGGGATGAACCACCGGCAGTCCCGTGAACCGCCGCGGTGATGGCGAACGGCGCCGGACTCCCAGGTGTCGGAGAAGCGGCCGTTGCCACAACCGATCTCTTCCCACCAACCGTGCTCGTCCGCCGTCACCTTGGCTACCAGGTCGAAACCGGCCTCGGACCACGTGGCCGTCGGGTTGTAATGGCGGTCGTCCTCCCACTCGAAGCCGGTCCTGGCGATCCGCTCCTGCAGCCGCAGGTGATTTCGAGCCGAGCGAAGAGCCGCGCTGGCGTTCGCATGTGGATGTTTCCGGCGCAGCCGGAGATAGGTGTCGCGTAGATCCATGGTGCATCTCCCATGAAAGCGCCGGATGCACCGACCCCCTGACGGGGGTCGGTGCTCCCCGGCAGGGTTGAAGTGAAATTGCAGGACCGGGCCCGAAGGCCGCGCCTCTTCCCGGTCCGAGGGCATTTTGAAATGACGCACCCCCCGGGGGATGGGTCCCCCTTGCTAGTCGATCGCAGCGAGAATCTTCCGGCACTCCGGGTGTCCTGCGGCGAACTCCCGGAGGGCGTGGAAGAGATCGATGAAGCGCTCGTCCGTCGTGCGCTCAGCCATCAAGCTGAACGCAAAGAGACACGCGACGATGCCCGCGGCATCCGGAGACATTTCCCCTTCGTAGCCGTTCATCGGCCACGAGATTTTCATGTTCCCGTCATGCTCCGGAGCCATGTAGAAGCCGCCGTTCGACAAGCGAAAAAACTGCCAGTAGGCGCCATGATAGGTATCGCAAAGCCGCCCCATCATGTCGTAGACCATGGCTTCGGCCACGATCATGTGCTTTCCAAAGACAGAGGGCATCGTGCCGATGCGCTCGTCACCAGGAACCTGGACGGCGGTGACTGCAGCTGCGTTGTGTGCGTACATAGGTGCATCTCCCATGAAAAGCGCCGGATGCACCAACCCCCTGACGGGGAAGGCGCTCCCCGGCAGGGTTGAAGTGAAACTGCAGGACCGAGCCCGAAGGCCGCGCCTCTTCCCGGTCCGAAGGCGCTTTGTGGGCGTCACTGAATCCGCAGTGACTACGGTTGAACCCAGGTCTTTTCAAAGCGCCCCCATCGGAGATGCTTTGAAAAGACCCACCCCCGAAGGGGTGGGGTGGTTGCGTCAAATGGTCTTCAAGGCCTCACTGTAGGCTGCGTCGATATCCGCCCAGTCGATGCTTCCGCCCTCGGCTTCGCCTCGCCGGTAGGCCTCGACCAGCATGCGTGCCGATTTCATGGCCGCCCGTTGCCTGCGCAGGACGCACACGCTGGCATCGGCGTCAGGCCAGTCCTCTTCGTCATGGAGCGCGGCCACCACCTTGAACTCCAGAGGCACCCCGGCATCGCCATCCTCCTCGTAGTCGTCGAAGAGGAGCGGAACGTCGTCCGAGTCGTCCCAGATCCTGCCCGCATCGAAAAGCGCCATGGCCTTGTCGATGCCTGCTTGATCCGTCCCGGCGCGCACGCCGACCTGGACGCGGTGGATATAGGGCAACTGGTACTCCAAGACATATCGCCTCATCGTCCCGCCCTCCTATCGGATGACCAGCACATCGCCAAAAGTGTCACTGCCAGGCGTGAAGTCGATGGCCCGGATGACCGGCACGAAGCGGTCGAGGTGGATCCGCGTTTCACGAACATCTCCCGAACGCTCATCGACTTCGTTCTCCACCTTGACGACCTTCTCCTTGTGGGTGTCGCCTTTCACCACGTACACCCGGCCGTCATTCGACCGAACCGCTCCGGACACCTGACCGGCGGCCAGCNNGCTGGCCGCGCGCCGCCCGGAAGGTGACCTCGAAGCGGTTCCATAAGGACTGACCGGACTTCACCTCGTCCGCCAGCTGAAAAGGATCGATCTTCACCGTGATGAATCTCGGCGGTTGACGATCCCCCTTGGGGACGGTGGGTAGAGTCTGATAGACCGGTTCATCCCACATCGGAAGGTCCTGGACCTCGGCTTCCGCGCTCACCGCGGCAAGGATTTGCTTATCCCTCGGATCGACACCCTCCGACACCGGTTTGCGGATCCCGAACACGACCACCTGGCGGAACTGGTCGGTGGCCGCGCGGTAGACGCGGACCTCCCGAAAGTGCCTGGCGATCCATGAGCGGAACTCCGCATCCAGAGAGTAGTCCGGGACGATCAACACCATGATGCCGCCAAACTGCAGCGTCCCCACGGTGCGGTCGTAGAAGAGCTTCTCCAACCGCTTGCGGCCTTTCCATCGGGCCGCGGAGGCGCCTACCTGGTCGGACACAAGATCCCCGTAGGGCGGGTTGAGCCAGAGCATCCCGAAACTGCGGGGCTGAATCATCGTATCCATGAGATCGCCATGGATCACACGATCGAGAACGGTCTTGGCATGCCACGCCCGTTCACGGTGATACTCCACGCCGTAGGCGGACACTTCCGCCCCGGCGGTGCGAAGGTGGTTGGCCACCTCCAACAGAGCCGCTCCTTCCCCGCAGCACGGATCGAGGACGCGAATGACCCCGTCCTGGGGTGCCTTGATGGCAGACAGGACGCGCTTGATGGTGTCGTCGTCGGTCGGAAAGTACCCGTTCTTGATGAAGTTGCGCGCAAGGCGCGGAAACATGAGAGCCATAACATCCTCCTTGTCATTGATGAACACAGCCCCCTGGCGAATACCAGGGGCGGCGTTGGGTTGAAATGGATTCAGAGAAGCCCGCGCTCCGCGAAACTGACGGTCTCCGAGCCGATGACGAGATGATCCAGCACACGGATCTCCACCAGGGCCAGGGCCTCGCGCAGCCGACGGGTGATCGCCTCGTCGGAGCGCGAGGGTTCCGCGATCCCGGAGGGATGGTTATGTGCGAATATCACCGCGGCGGCGTTGTACCTGAGCGCGGCCTTGACGACCTCACGGGGGTACACGGCGGCGCCGTCGATCGTGCCGAAGAACATCTCTTCGTAGCGCAACAGATTGTGCCGGTTGTCCAGGAAGAGGACGGCGAAGACTTCCGCCTCCCGCTCGCCGAGCTTGAGCGCGAGAAAGCTCCGCGCATCCTCCGGAGAGCCGAAGTTGCGGTCCGCGGCGCGGTACCGCATGCGCTCCTCCAGAACCTGGCACGCGTACTGAATGACCTCGTCATCGGTGAGTTCGATGATGGAGACCTGTTTCGTCATGGACCACCTCCAGGTGAAGACGCCGGAGGCATCCCCTGCCGGGGATGGGATCCCCGGCAGGGTTGAAGAAACACCGGCCGCGTAATACGCTGCCGGCATGGATAAGTTGAATGTCATTCAGGGCTCCCGAGACGAGATCGAGAAGGCGTTCGTGGAATCCATATTCCGTGGTGAACGCAACCTCGAACTGGCGCGCAAGCTCAAGTCCAGACCCCCTTCCTTGGTAGTCCTCAGCCCCGGCGGCTCCGGTTCAGAGCCATCCGGGCGAGGATCTCCTCGTCGATAAGGCGAAGCGCAAGCTTCGCGTCCGCACGCCCCTCGGGGGTACGCACGTCTTTCAGGTTTTCGACGACGAAGGCCTGGTGAGTGCGAATCTCTTCGAGAGAGGCCTCTTCAAGCCAAGCAATAAAGGCCTTGATGGTCTCTTTGTTCATGGCGTGTCTCCTTGATGGGCTCCGGAGACACGTCGTCTCCCCTGCGGGGAGGCGCTCCCCGGCAGGGTTGAAGTGCAATTGCAGGACCGAGCCCGAAGGCCGCGCCTCTTCCCGGTCCGAAGGCGCTTAGAGGGCGTCACTGAATCCGCAGTGACCACGGTTGAACCCTGGTCTTTCCGAAGCACACCTGGCGGGTATGCTTGGGAAAGACCCACCCCCGAGGGAGTGGGAAAGGGGAGGGTCGGTCACCAACCTGGATAGGTCATCAGCAGTTCCGCGATCACCTCTGCGCGATCAGGGTCCAGTTTGGACGCGAGGTCACAGATGTTCGGAAAATCCACGCCCTCCAGAAGTCTTTGGCCGTCGACAGAGTTGAAGAATGAATACAGGGCCGCAAGGAAGGCCGCCTCGCCGCGGCTCAGGTAGCCGATGTGGGCATCGATATGATTCCAGTCCGGGCGGAGCTGGTTCTTGTCGGTCGCCTCGGCAACGCTCGGGGCGGTGATGTTGAAGTAAGACTCTCCCGCGATCAGGACACCCTGCTTCCAGGCCTCCAGAAACCGGCGTTCACGAATCCTGTAGTCGTTCAGCGGATGTGCGTGCCGTTCGATATGTACGATGTCGGACATGACTGCCTCCTTGATGAATGATCGTGACCGACACCAACGTGATCGTGGCATCGACGCTGATTGCAATTTGGTCGTTCCGAAACCCGCTCCGCGGGTATGCTTGGGAAAGACCCACCCCCGAGGGGGTGGGTGGGGTTTACGGATTCCGTCGCTGTGTCCAGGCGCCGGAATCCAGTGCGCTCCGAGCCTCCTGCTCAGTGTCGAAGTACTCCATCGACTCCCGGGTCACAGGCAGTCCCGAAGCGCGGGTGCCGATGTACCAGCCGGCGGCAGACTTCAGCGCCTCGAGCGGCAGGTCCGCGAAGCCGCCTTCAGCGGCCAGGATTCCGTATCGATCTTTCTTCATGAGGTCTCCTTGTCTACGACGAAGAATCGACCCACCGGCTGAAAGCGGTATCCAAGCTCGCGCAGACGCGAGGCCTGGCGCCTCAGGATGGCCCGCTCGACCGTCGGATCGAGCTTGACCTTCTCTCCCAGCGGCCAGAGCGGGCCGAAGAGTTCGGCGTCCTCATTCGGGAGAACCGGGGTATCGTTCTCCTCGGTATCCACCAAGGTGGGCGCTTCCTCCGGCTCTGACTCGGTATCGATGTCGCGTAGCGCGATGCCCTCCACGTCTGCGCGAAGCTCGACGATGGAGCGGCCGCCGATGACGTAGCTGGCCGGGTAGATGCGAGAGATAGTGAATTCCCCGGCGTAGACACCGGCGTCGAAGTCCTCGATGCCGCGCTTGACGGTGAACTCCCCGATCTCGGCGTTGAGGCGTCCCACCACGAAGGGGCCGTGGCGACCCTCGATGGTGCGGATCTGAATCGAACCAGGAATGGTGATCATGGCGTTTCTCCTGTGAATGACCGGGGAAACGCCCCCAGACGGGGATCGTTCCCCGGATGGGATGAAGGGACTGCAGGGAAACAAGGTCGTCCCCTGTAGGGTGTTACAAGGTCGGCGGATCGAGTCAGGCCGCCACCAGTTCAAGCTCTTTCTCGGTCTCAGGGATCCGGCGCACAATGCGCAGCTCCCTGGCAACGAGATCGAGGTACGCACGCTGCAGCCGACGGTCGGGTTTCCCGAAATCGGGAAAGACCGTGCGAACCGCCTGCTCCAGGGAGCGGATGCCGTTGAAGTAATGCCCACCATTGGGGGCCGGGCGAACAAGAATCTGCTTTGCCACTTGTTTCGGGGTCATGATGGTGTCTCCTCTCGGTTGGCGGCCTCCGCTGGAGGTCCACCAAAGCCCCCTGTGGTAGAGGCTTTGGTGGACCTCCAGGGAGACCTTGCCGGGGAGACATCACCCCCGACCGGGGATGGTGTTCCCCGGATGGGTTGAAGTGGAATTGCAGGACCGAGCCCGAAGGCCGCGCCTCTTCCCGGTCCGGAGGCGCTTCGAGGGTGTCACTGAATCCGCAGTGACCACGGTACAACGCGTCTTCTCAAAACATCCGCTGATGCCGATGCTTTGAGAAGACGCCGGGAGGAAATCCTCCCGGCGTACCGGTCAGGCGACCTGATGCAGGCGCCACACCTTGGTGATGCTGTCGAAACGGTATCCCTGCTGCTTGAGCGCAGTCTTCTTGGCTTCAAACTCGGGATCATCCTTCGACAAGGCCACTTCGGTCGGCAGCATGCCGATCAGCTCCTCCTCGGAGTGCTCGCCGCGCTGAGTGGTGTGCTCCGTCTTGGGTGCATCGCCCGGTTGGTCCTCGGGCTCATCCCTCTGGGCCTTGTAGACCATCTCCCCGTCGATCTTCACCCATTCAAGACGAAGGAGGCGCGCCTTCAGGGAAACCCCTGCCTGTCCGGCTCTATCGCCCTTCTCATAGGTGAAGGTCTCGGGGTAGAGATCACCGAGACGGAACCCGGCGAGAACCTTGTGGCGTATCGTCGTACCGTCGCCGGCCAGATGGCCCCGATCGTTGATCGGGTCCATAAACCGGCGGATCAGTCCCTGCGCCTCGCTGCCGCTCACGCGGCAATCGAAACGGGTCTTCTCCGGATTGGAGGCCTCGCCATGGAGGGCGGTGATGTCCACGGCCAGGAACGATCCGCCGCGAACGCTTACCTCGCGGGCACGGTTGAGATAACCGATGCCGTCGATGTGAAGGTCGAAGTATTTCTCGGTCATGGTGTTTCTCCTTTCGCTTGGGAAAAGGGGAAACACCACGCTTTGTCGAAGCGCCCCGTCGGGGAAGGTGTTTCCCCGTGGGGTGGTGATGAGGGCGAGCTAACCGAATAACCGCGTGGCGGCCGACAAGCCGCCTCGGTGTGAGCAAAAACTGGAAAGCAGCAACGGAGGAGACGACTCCCACCTTGGGGAGATGTTCCCCGGATGGGATGGTTCAACGACAAGGACCGAGACCCGAAGGTCCGCACCTCTACCCGGTCCGGGAGGTGCTTCAGGGTGCCACTGAACCGCAGCGGCGACGGCATTCAGTGAAGATTAAAGCCGCTTTTTTGCAACGGGTCAACTCAACGGTCCGCACATTTTTCCAGAAGCATCTTGTGATTCCTCGCTTGATCCGAATGCAGGAATCTCTCCACCCCCTCGACGATCTCTCGGATGCGGGGTTCTTGGTCTGGGTTGCCGGCGATCTGGGTCCGCGACCAGTCGGCCAGCGCCTGGGCCAACGTGGCCCCCTGGAACACCCAGACCGCATCGGATCGGATTTCGATAGCGGGGACGGTGCTGGTTTTCACGGCGGGGATCTCTCCATGAGGGATTATCGGGAAGAAGGATCGATTCCCAGGCGGTTCAGGATTCCTTCGAGTTCATCCAGGCTGTGAAACGAAAAGCGCAACTGGCCGGTGCCGTCGGTCGTGTAGTCAATGCGCGTGGCGGCACAGACGGTCTCGCCGACTTGCTGCTCCAACCGAACGATGTTCGGGTCCCGGCGCCGGGGATGTTCCGGGGACGGTTGTCTGGCCCGTGAGGCCTCGCGTTCCAGGCGTCTCACCGTCCAGCGTCCGTCGGCGGCCGCGCGGGCCAGCGGGTCCTGGACCTCGGGCGGCAATCCCGCAAGCACCTTTGCATGACCCATATCGAGTAACCCCTCGCTCACAAGCCTGCGGGCGACGGCGCCGAGTTTGAGCAGTCGCACCAGGTGGGCCACCTGGTCCCTGCTCAGGCCGAGCATCTGTGCCACGGCGCGTTGGGTCATGCCGGTCCGATCAAGGATTCGCGCAACCGCCTCGGCGGTTTCGAGCGGGTTGAGATCTTCGCGCTGGATGTTCTCGACCAGGGCGATGATGCCGGCCTGCTCGTCGCCTGCCTCGATCAGCTGTACAGGCACCTCGTGCAGACCGGCCAGTTGCGCTGCCCGCCAGCGCCGCTCGCCTGCGATGATCTCGTACAGGGCCGTGGCGTGAGGCGGGCTCAGACGGCGGGCCACGATGGGCTGTATCATGCCCTGTGCGCGTATGCTCTCCGCAAGCTCCTCCAAAGGCGCGCGCTCGATGTGTCGGCGCGGCTGATGGCCCATACCCGGCGCCAGCGTCTCGACCGGGACCGTCAACAGACGCCCCTGGTCATGGATCGGGTGCCGTGGATCAGGACGTTTCGTGGTGGCGGGCATAGGACCGCTCCAGCCAGCGCTCATAGTCCGGGTTCTCGTAGTGGGCGCCGGTCTCGTGATATGTGGCCCACAGGTCGTCGGCATAGGCGTCGCACCAGACGTCGAAGTCCAGCCCGAGCCGTGCGGCGTCCCGATGAGTGCACGAGCGGACACGAAACCTGCTGTCGGACATCAGGTGCGCGAGCGATACAGTGTCGCCCGCGCCCAGGCGTCCTTGCGCCTCGTCATCCAGCTGGCGCAGCGGAAGGACGGCGAGCCCCCGAAAGTGGTCGCGCCAGAGTTGCTCCGCGACGGCGAGCGCGGCGCACAGCGTATAGACGCCCGGATGCAGTACGTGATCGGTGGCCACCACGAAACGTCCATCATCGGACGGCAGGCCGTACATCCGACATATGGAATGCGCCAGGGGCTTGAGGTCCACGTCAAGCGTCATCTCGGGCACTCACAGGGAACGTGGATTTCCGTGGTCCGGTAGGGGTCCGCCCCGTAGTTCATGCACACGATCTGTCCTGGTCGCAGCTTCACGTCGCAGCCTCCGATCAGGATGGATGTGCCACGTGGCACACGTTCAACCTTCTCGAGCCCACTGAAAGTGTTTGCACTCGGGAAACCGGGAACAGCCGATGAAGGCACGCCCCTGATTTTTCCCCTTGTTCATGCTCCGCTGGACCTGGACACCCTTGCCGCAGCCGGGACACGCCTGGCCGGCACCGGTCGGGGACCCTGCCGGAACGCGGGCCTTTCCGGGGGATGTCCTGGGCTTCCCCGGTTTGCCGCGCGCGTCGGGTAGCGTCCCGCGGCACCCGGGATAACCGGTACAGCCCCAGAAATACCCTGAGGAACCTCTCCGGCGCCGCATGGGTCTGTTGCAGTCGGGGCACGGATGCGTCTCGGCGGCCGGAAGGCCTGCGCCAGCCTGTCCGACTTCCGCCCGGGCCTGTTCGACCATGGCGTGCAGCCACTGGATCTGCCTCTCCAGGAAAGGCGCGAGCTGCATGCGACCCTGGGCGATGTCGTCCAGGGCCTGTTCCCACAGCGCGGTCGTGGCCGGATCCTTGACCGGTTCCGGAACGATGGCGATGAGCGCGCGGCCCCGCTCGGTGGAGGTGAGTTGCTTCTTTCTCTTCTCCAGGAATCCGCGCTCGAGCAGAGTCTTGATGATCCCCGCCCGCGTGGCTTCCGTACCGAGTCCGGCGCTGTCCCGGAGCACCTTGCGCAACTCCGGGTCTCGCACATGCTTCGCGGCATGTTTCATCGCCGCGATCAGCGTGCCCTCGGTAAACCCCGGGGGCGGCTTGGTGTGTTTCGTTTGCACCTCCACCTGCTCAAGCGCTACGTCTTCGCCCCGTGACATTGCGGGCAGGGCCTGATCCTGCGGCTCATCGTCACCCGGTTCGCCTCCGGGGTTGTGAAACAGCGCCTTCCATCCCGGCTCAATCACCCGGCGCCCTGTGGCACGGAAGGCCTCACCGTCGACCGTCGCCACGACGATCGTCTTGTCGTACTCATGCTGAGGGTAGAACTGAGCGACGTACCGCCGGCGCACCAGGTCATAGATCCTGGCCTCGTCCTGGTTCATGGACGATACATTGCACGGCTCGGCTGTGGGGATGATGGCGTGATGGGCGGTGATACGGGCATCGTCCCAGACCCTTGATCCTTGTGCGGCGTCCGTCCGTGCCACAAGGCCCTGGAACGCACTGTCGGAGCGGACCAGTGCGTCCAGCACCGCGGAGGCCTCGCCGTGCATGCTCAGTGGCAGGTAGGGGCAGTCAGTCCGTGGATAGGTGATCGCCTTGTGAGTTTCGTACAGGCTCTGGGCCGTATCCAGGACCTTCTGCGCGCCCATCCCGAACAGGCGGTCTGCCTCCTGCTGCAGGGTTCCCAGATCGTACGGCAATGGGGCCGCCTCCCGGAGCCGCTGGGTGTCCACCGAGCGGATGGTTCCCGTCAGACCGGCAAGACGCTGCGCCAGCCTGCGGGCCGCCTGCTCGTTGATGCATCGGCCCTCGGCGTCGGCCACATCCTCCGGCGGCACCCACAAGGCCTGGAACCGCCCGTTGCGGACACCCAGTGTGGCGACCAGGCGCCAGTAGGGCTGTGGCCGGAAGGTCTCGATCTCCTGGTCGCGATCCACCACCAGTCGCAGCGTGGGCGTCTGCACCCGGCCCACGGACAGTACGCCGTCGTGACCGGAGTGACGCCCGATCACCGTGTAGAGTCGGGTCAGGTTCATGCCCACCAGCCAATCCGCCCGAGAGCGCCCGAGCCCGGCTCGATACAGCGCCTCGGTTGATTCGCCTGGGCGCATGGATCCAAGCGCCTTGCGGATGCTTGCCTCATTGAGCGCGGACAGCCACAAGCGCCTTGTCCGCCCGCGCCATCCGCACAGGTCGAGGATCTCCCGAGCGATGGTCTCACCCTCCCGGTCGGCATCGGTGGCAATGACCACCTCTGCGCATTCCTTGCCGAGCAACGCACTGATGACCTTGAATTGCTTGCGGGCCTCCTTTTTGACCGTCATGTGCCATTGCCCGGGGACGACCGGAAGCGCCTCGGCCGTCCAGCGTTTGAACTGCTCGCCGTAGTGCTCAGGTGGCGCCATCTCGAGCAGGTGGCCGAAACACCAGGTCACCACCACGCCGTCACCACGGAGACAGCCGTCAGCTTGACGGGTCGCGCCCAGCACCCGGGCGATGTCACGGGCCTGGGACGGCTTCTCGCAGAGGAACAGGGAGGTCATGGCGCCTTGAAGGTAACGGTATCCACCCGTCCCAGCTCGAGGGTCACGTGGTCGGCGGTCAACCGCATCTCGGTGCGCTCGCCCTCATCGCCTTCCCAACTGTGCTCGCGCAGACGCCCCTCGACGCGAACGCGTGTGCCCTTGGCAAGCACGCGCACGGCGTCCTCGGCCTTTCGTCCCCACACGGAGACATTCATCCAGAATCCCCCGTCGTCGCTGTACGAACCATCGGGTTGTTGCTTGGGGCGATCGAAAAAGATGCGCAGATCCGCGACGGCGCGGGTCTCACCGTCCACCTCGACCTTGCGCAAGACGGGGGCCGCCCCCAGGTTGCCGCTGCCAATGAACTCCGCACTCATGAAAACACCTCCATGGCTGAACGTGGGAACGATCTGAGCACCAGGCAGGTTGGGTCGCCATAGAAAACGGTTAACCGCGCGAGTGCGTCTTATCCCCGAACTGCTGCGCCAGCGCTTCGGTGCGTTCGACGTAGGTGTCGATCCTCTGCTGTTCGAGGGATCGGATGGTATAGGCCAGGTTCAGAAGTCCGGCGTGCTGGTTGTAGTCGAGGAACGCGGCACGCAATGCCGGCGGCAGGGTTGCCAACAGCTTCCGGCCGCGTTCACCTGACAACTCGAAGATCGACTGAGCCTGAGGGCTCTTGGCCCGCATGCGCCACCAGAGTCCGCGGCCGCTGCGGGCGCGATGACTCACGGTGAGCCAGGCCGGCGCGTTCGGATACCGTGAACGAAAGGTTTCCTGGAGCTGGCGCATTTCCAGGAGAGCGGCCTCACATTCGGTTTGCAGTTCCCGTCGTCTGCGTTTGGCCCCCGCATGCGAACCGAAGCTGAGCCAGGCATACGGAGACTTCATCGGCACACACTCCGCGTGACATGTCTGAGAATCGAATCCACGATCGCTCCCTTACCCTTAAAGGGTTAAAAAGCCCTTTAAGGGATGATGTTGGCGCACATCTAGAAAATGACGCGCGATGACATCTAGTCTTCGTCCCGGACGTCGGTTGGCGCAGCTTGTGCGCCCGCGGTTCCCATAAGGCCGAAGATGTCATCGCTGTCGTCGGCGTTTTGTGTCCCGGGCTTGCGGATGTCGGGCGCGATCCGAGGACGAAGTGTGCCTTCCAGCACGGACTTGTCCGGGATCTCCCCCATCGTCTCGATCGCCTTGCGCGCCCGGGCGTTGTTGGCCGCCATGTCGTCCCTGGTGACGGACAGGTACCTCCATCCCTGGGTGGCGGAGAAGGCCCGGCGCACCAGCCGCCCGCCTTGCGCCAGCATTCGTTCCGCGTCATCGCGCACCATGAGACCGACGTGTTTCGCGGTGAGGATCGTGCGCGCGAGTTCATCGTAGTCGGCGACCAGGTAGGCCCCCATGTATCCATAGGGGTTGGCGAAGCGCAGCGGCACGTGGATGGGGCTGTCCGATTCCCCGATGGTGAGTTCCACGCCGCGCACGCCACCGAGCAACCCCGCCACCTTTTCCTGCATGGCCTTCAGTTCCTCCCGTCCCTCGTTCAGGGCCTCCAGGACCTTGATGAGGTACCAGTCGGCATAGGGGTCATCGAGGGCCGATGCGATCCAAAGGCGACGAGCGATCAGGCCGAACCGCACAAGACCGGGAATGCCCGGCCGGTCCTTTGTCGGGGCTCTGCCCCGCACCAGGATCTGGGCCTTGCGGGTCTGAATCAGAAGTTGGGCCTCGCCGCGCAGGCCTCCGGGAGAGGACGTGGAGGTCCTGTAATCGGTTGCGGTGTCCGCGGTGAGTTCGGGCTGCTGCCGAGCCCGAGTCGCCATGGCATGGGCTTGGTTGGTGCTCATGTCGTCCTCCTTTCTAAGCGCCGTGGTCATGCATGAGGGAGTTGATGTGTTCACGCACCCGGGCCGGCCGGACGATCCGGCGAAAGGCCACGTCGTCCGCGTCACCCGACCCGGAGGATGCGATCTCGAGATCCCCGACCTTGAGAACCAGCCGGTCCCAGAATCCCTGGCGCAGTCCCACGGACCGGATGTGCTTCATGCGCACGGTCCGGGTCTCGCGCCGGATGATGCCGACGCGCATCTCGACATCCATAGGGGTGATGGTGTAGCGGTGGCCATAGCGCCACACGAGGAGGCTTCCCAACGCGAAGATCATCGCGGCCGCGCTGAGCAAGGCGACAGTCTCGCCAGGAGAGATGGGTGACCACCTGTTCCAGAACGTCACCAGGTCCGCGCCCATGAAAAGCAGCGCCAGCCGGTCTGCGTTGAACACGCCGGCGGCTGCCGCGAGGGCCACGATCATCAGCGGCCACCCGCATCGCCAGGCCGGTCGGAGGATCAGGGTTTCGGCGTCCACAGGTGTGCCACGTGTCACACCTGGTGTCAGGCTGGTCTGTCCGCTGAGCGCCGCGCCGGGGGAGGCGGAGTCCTGGGGACTCCCCCGCCCGGGCCGAATGGTAAAGCCGATGCCTTCGCGCGCGACCACCCAGGGCGAGCCGGTCTCACGGGAGACCAGGTCTCGCATGGCGGCCGCTTCATCGAAGGTCGCAAACGGGCTGCCGTCGGCGCGGGTATCGATGTCGTTCCTGGTCATGGTGATGCATCCGATGTGGTCGGTACGCGAAGTGTCAGCGAGCCCAGGGCCCGCGGCAGCCGAAAACGGTTTTTCGGTCGCGTGCGGATTCCGAAGGCCTCTCGCGTTTCGTTGCGGTCTGGTTATCGCCCGCAGTTCGCCGATCTTGCGCATCAGCAAGTCGATCCGCCGGCGGTGGAGATGGATCATGCATGGTGTGTGGCCCGCACACCCTGACTCTTGTGCCATGCCTCCATCCCGAGGCCTTGCGCACAGGCCTCCCGTACACTGCCCCACCGTTGATTTTGTGCCTGTGCCACGGCACACCCTTGACACAGGGGGGGTGCCACTGGCACCCCCCCCCCGACGTCTGGGCCACGCCTCCATCCCGAGGCCTTGCGCACAGGCCTCCCGACCGTTGGCCTACCGGTAAGTGTTTGATTTTGGGTGGGTGCCACTGGCACCCCCTTGACAGATGGGGGGTGCGGCCCGCACCCCCTGACTTCTGGGCCGGGGGTGCATAACCTTGCGTGCCGACTCACGGGCCTCATGGCATGACCTCGGATCGCTTGCGGCGCATGGCCTCGACACGCTGCACCAGGGTATTTTCCCGGTGTGCTGGAGGGGGCATCGGGGCTGTTTCGTACTGGCGGACCCGTGCCTCGGCGGCCAGGCGTGCCTCGCGGGCCTTGCGTACCCGCAGGCCATGGCTCGTGAACTGGAATCCGCCGTCTCGGGCCAATACCACGAGCCGGTTGATGAACGACGTGGGATTGCGCACGGAGCCTTCCGCCATGCGGCCCTGGGCCTCGTCGAGGATGTCCTGGGCCAGGCCCGGATCCACTGAATCCAGGTGCATCGAGACCAGCAGTCGTTCATCCGGGGTGAGCATCGAGGGCCAATGCAGCCCGGGGATGGGCTTGGGCCTCGCGCGCGTGCGCGCTGGGTGGTTTTTCTGATCTTGGTCGGTAGTAGTAGTGGTTTTACTACGACTACTACTACTTAAGGCCGAGTTCATTTTTTGAACTCGGTTGCCAACTGATTGATTTTTCGTGAAATTAGAGCCGAGTTCATTTTTTGAAACCGGTGAACCATCCGAGTTCAAATTTTGAACCCGGTGGTCGGGGTTCATTTTTTGAACCTGGTCGCCCGAGTTCAATTTTTGGACCTGGACCTCGGAGACCGCGAAGAGACTGTCTGTATCGGCCTCGGCTGCCTCCGGCGCAGCGCCGGCGAAGAACCCCATGGCCTGAACCGCCCGCTGGTGCAGCCCCGGTGCCTGGGTGACATCCTCGCCGGCCTGAATGCTGTCCCGGATCGTATCGAGGACCGCCTGGGCTACGGTTCTCACGCGGGGGCTGGCGTGACCGGTCATCTCGAACAGGAACCCCAAGTAACCCGGATCCAGGTGCATCGCGTCCGCGAGCGTGACGGGCTCGTCGTGCATCGCGTACACATTGCCCGCGAAGCGCCCGGACGGATCCCGGACACGGGCGCACAGTGAAATCCACCGGGTCATGCGCAGGACCAGGAGCCCGGCCGCCACCGTGGCCCTGGAAGCCACGTTGACCCGTTTTGCCAGGGTCTCGTAATCGGGCATGCTTGCGGGCCCGCCGGGGTCGGCCAGTGTCTTCATGACCGACCAGATGCGGACTTCGGTGGGTTTGAGGATCGGATCCAGGATCAGCAACCGCGGAATCGCGTCGTTCCACGACCCCACGAAGATCAGACCCTCGCTCCCGGGGTCCTCCCGCCGTTCCCGCAGTCTGGCGACTGCCCTCTCTATATATAGGGCGAGGCCCTGAGTGCGGGGGGAGGCTTCGCGTTCCGGCTCGTCCATGGACTATCCCTCCACGCTGTCCGGTTTGACGATCTGCCAGACGTTTGCCACCGAGGTCTGGGATCGCTGAGCGGTCTCCAGGTATCGCCGGGCCGGCTCGGCGTCCTGCAACGCCGACCAGTGCCGCCAGATGGTGTGCTCCAACTCTTCCGGGATGCGTGGCGGCCGACCCGTGTTCTGTCCGGTCAGCCTGAGCAGGCGACGCCGGTTGCTGTATTGCTGAGGCGTCATTCCGTACAACGTCTGCATGAGTTGCCGGGGGGCGCCTTGCAGGATCAGCGTGTCCTGCATGGCCTCGGTCTGCGCCTCATCCCTGACACGGGTCAGCATGGCCCGATATACATCGTGGTCAACCTGTACCCGGAGGAACGGCACCGTGACCCGGCTGAGGTACTGGAGGTCTCGGAGCGTGAGCCCCTCCATGGCGCGCAGCTCATCGACCTCGAAACCCAGGTCCAGGACCGCGTTCATGTCGCCGTCGTGCAGCTTCTGGACGGCATATCTCAGGATTGAAAACGACACCTCAGATGCGCTCATCGCTCGGTAACTCCCATAGGTCATTCCCGGCCGGGTCCTCGGCCAGGCGCCGGATCATCCGGCCGGTGCTCCATAACTGGACAAGCAACTCGAAATCCCTGTCGTCGACCTCCGGAGAATGCAGGTAGTGGCCCGCGACGCGATCCCAGTCGGGGCGCTGGACGATCTGTCCGGCCTGCGGTCCGCGCGTCATGTAGCCGGGCGGAATCTCCGCCATGCGGATGGTCTCGGCGTTGATCTCGGATGTGCTGAACAGGCTCCACCACGTCCAGCGTTTGAGGGCGTCCACGCGGGTGTCGTCGAAGGGCTGGCTGGGTAGGTCCACCAGGTAGCCCATGCCGTTGGCGGGGGTCGGCATGATGCACTCATCCAGCCCGTAGCGTTTGGCCAACTGAAGCGCCAGCACAGCGGCCCGGGAGCGCAACGACTTAAGATCGGAGGGACCTTGGTATTCCGGTTGGGGCGGCAGGTCGTGGGCCTGTTCAGCGGGGTCTTGCCCCGGAGTTTGGGCGGTGGGCGCCTGTTGCCGTTCCCCAGGTGCCGGAGGCGGCATCCGCCTAGGACGTTCCTGGCCAGGCGAGGGTGAAGCATCGTCCTCGTCCAGGGCGTTCGGGGCAGGCTCCACCTGGGTCTCGCGGAGTTCCGTCTCTTCGCCTTCGGGCGGATCGGAGAGGCATGCTCCGGACGAAGGCGAAGAGACGGAACNNGCATGCTCCGGACGAAGGCGGGGGCGGGGTGCCGGCGGTCGCGTTCGGCCGGCGGGCCAACAGGGCGTCTACCTCCATGCGTACGCGCCGGATGGGGTGATCCAGCAGTTCCGCCGTCAGCGCCTCCATGCCATGGACCACGGCCGTCATGTCCAGATCAGGCTCGTCCAGCCCGGCCAGGACATCCAGGAACGTGCTGGTTGCGCGATCGGGATTGTCGCCTGCGTTCTCCCAGTAGTTGCAGAAGGCTTGCTGGAAGGCCTTCAACTGATCAACCTGTGATCTTCCAAGCCCCGCCCTCAGGGCGGTCGGGATGACGGGGTGGAGCATTTCGGCGGCATACTCGAGTCGAATGATCTGCCGCTTTGAGATGCTGTAACCCATCTCCCCCAAGCGACGTATGAACTCATTTCTGGACATCGGGTTCTGGTCTTCCTCTTCGAGCGCCCGCTTGAGGTCGACCAGGCCCAGCGCCTTGTCGATCAAGGTCATGTCGCCGCGCAGCTCGTTCTCCACCAGGTGGGCGGTGAGCACGTCCGCCTCCGATGTCCACGGATGGAACAGACAATGCACCTGCTCGAAGGCGGTATCCCCGGTTTCCTCCAGGAGTTCGTGGAGAATCTGCAGGCGCGTATTGCCGCCGGCGCGGATCATGTAGTGTTCGTCTCCCGGGCGGCGGGTGACCTCAAGGGCGTTGTTCAGGCGCCGTTGCGCCCGGATCGAGGCCTTGATCTCGTCGTAACGGGGGTTGCGTTCGTGGCGGGGGTTGCGGTCGTAGGGTTTGATCTGCCGGATGCTCAGGGTCATCTGGACCGTCGTCACCGGATCAGCCGCGGGTAACTCGGCCGAGGGGCCGCCGAAGTGTCCCTCGTTGAGCATGCTTGCGATATCCGGGGCGTTCTGTCTGCGGCGGCTCATTGGTCACCTCCCCGGCGCGAGGGTGGGTTCGACCGCCGCATGCGACGTTTCAGGGCCTGGCGTTGGGTGCGGCTTCGTTGCACATCCACGGCCTCGAAGCCGGCGCCATGGTATTCGGCGCGGACCTGGCGGACGCCTGTGGTCGCGGCGGCCGCTTCATGCGCGGCCGGGACGCGAACCTTGACGCAATGGACGGTCTGGTCGATCTCCCAGCAGACTTCCACCTCGTAGAGCGAATCACCAGATGAATGGGCGGCGGCGGGTTCGTCCAGGGGCACCATGATCGGTGTGTCGCCGCCAAACAGATCCGGGTGCAGTGGGCCGGGAGTCAGGAATTCGGTTTGGCGGGTCATAGCTGGTCCTCCGCCAATGTCTGCTCGGCCAGATGAGGGAACACCTCATGCACCAGGTCCGTCATCGTTTCCCGGGCGCTCGGCGCGGGACCCGATCGGCGCGTCTCCCACCTGTGTACGGGGGTGCGGTGGGTCGCGGCCTCGCGGTATGCGACCGTGTTGGGAATGACGGTGTCGAGGATAGAGATGGCGCCCCGTGAGGGCGCGTACGATTCGCGGCGAAGCTCCGTGGCGATCATGCGGGCATCCCGGGTGCGGTCCATCCGGTAGACGAGCCCCTTGAGCGGCGCCGGGGGCGCGCCCAGAAAGGCCATGGGCTTGAGGCGTTCCAGCATCTGGATGGTCCCCCGGGCGAATTCCCGCGCGGAGAGGATCTCGGGGGGGATGGGGGAGAGCAGCAGGTCGGCCGCCAGCACCGCGGCATCCTGGAGGGGACCTACGGCCCCTTGAGTGTCGACCAGGATGATGTCGTAGTCGTCGTCCAGTCTGGCGAGCAGATGCCGGAGCCGAACCCGTCCATCCGGCTGGTGAAGGATCCAGTTCTGGAGCTTGCCGGCGGGGTCATCGGAAAGGACGACGTCGAGACGCGTGATCTCGGTGCGGCTGATGACACCGTCCGAGGACGCCTCGGTGATGAGGTTGGTCAGTCCCCGGTCTGCCCGGCGGGTCAGGCCGAAGTAACTGGATAAGGTGGGCTGGACGTCGGCGTCCACCATCAGGACGCGTTGCCCAAGGTCCGCCAGGATCCCGGCGAGGTTTGCGCACAGGGTGGTCTTGCCGACTCCGCCCTTGGTGCTGGTGATCGTGATTTTGAGTGCCATACTACCCTCACAGAGCCATGAATTAATCGGCTCTCCGAGGGTGCGTAACTGTCAGACGAGTCCTAGTATTCTCTGTAAGGCGTGGGTACTATTGGTTACGCCAAAACAGGTCTGGCTCGGTTGCTGATTTGTAATCAGCGGGTCGCAGGTTCGACTCCTGTCGCCAGCTCCACACCTCTGCCCTTGCACCGCAATGGTGCATTCACCGGCAGGAACAGGGAGGTTGATCGCAGGGAACGGGATTTGACCGGTGAAATCTGGCGAAACCCAAAAAGCTAATCTATTATCCCTCTAAATAAATGTGATGACTTTCACATTGCGAACCGGTCCGCGACCGGCTAAAGTGAGACTTACTTAACAATTCTGGGCAGAAGGGGCTTCTCAGCCTCCGAACAACCAATCTGCCCCCACATCGCCAAGGGAGGCGCGTGGATCATGTCGCAGTCGGCAGATAACCGGGTGGTGGACCACCCGGCGCAAGGGGCTAACCCCAATGTTGCATGA
>NZ_MVBK01000002.1:0-12772 GCF_002000365.1 Thioalkalivibrio denitrificans
GCGCATGTACATGCGCGAGATGGGCACGGTGGAACTGCTGACCCGGGAAGGTGAGATCAAGATCGCCAAGCGCATCGAGGACGGGCTGGCCCAGGTCCTGTTCGCGCTGGCGCACTATCCGCAATCCATTGCCACCCTGCTCGCCGAATATGAAAAGGTCGATGCCGGCGAGATGAAGCTCACCGACCTGGTGGTGAGCTTCATCGATCCCAACGCGGACGACGAACCCCCGGTTGCCGCCGCCCCGCAGCCGGCCGCCGCCGAGACGGTCGAGGAGGAGGAAGACGACTCCGACGACGACGAGGATTCAGACGACGAGGACGACGACTCCGATTCCGAGCCGGAAGACACCGGCCCGGACCCGGAAGAGGCCCGCGAGCGCTTTGCGAAGCTCGGCAAGATGTACAAACAGGCCATGGGCTTTGCGGCCAAGAAGCACACCGCCAAGTACCGCAAGGTACGCGAGGAGATGGCCAGCTACTTCATGGAGTTCAAGCTGCTGCCGCGCTTCGTGGATCAGCTCACCGCCGACCTGCACGCGATGGTGGACCGCATCCGCGCCCACGAGCGCGCGGTGATGAACATCTGCGTCAACCGCTGCAACATGCCGCGCAAGGACTTCATCAACGCTTTCCCGGAAAACGAAACCAACCTCAAGTGGCTGGACAGCCAGGTCCGTTCCCGGACCAAGTACGCCAAGGCCCTGGCCGAGCACAAGGACGAAATCCTGCGCAACCAGAAGAAGCTGGTGGCCATCGAGGAGGAATCGAGCCTCACCATCGGCGAGATCAAGGACATCAACCGCCGCATGTCCATCGGCGAGGCCAAGGCCCGGCGCGCCAAGAAGGAAATGGTGGAGGCCAACCTGCGCCTGGTGATCTCGATTGCCAAGAAATACACCAACCGCGGCCTGCAGTTCCTGGATCTGATCCAGGAGGGCAACATCGGCCTGATGAAGGCGGTGGACAAGTTCGAATACCGGCGCGGCTACAAGTTCTCCACCTATGCCACCTGGTGGATCCGGCAGGCCATCACCCGCTCCATCGCGGACCAGGCCCGCACCATCCGCATCCCGGTGCACATGATCGAGACCATCAACAAGCTCAATCGAATCAGCCGGCAGATGCTGCAGGAGATGGGCCGCGAGGCCACGCCCGAGGAACTCTCCGAGCGCATGGAGATGCCCGAGGACAAGGTGCGCAAGGTACTCAAGATCGCCAAGGAGCCGATCTCCATGGAGACGCCCATCGGCGACGACGAGGACTCCCACCTCGGGGACTTCATCGAGGACATCAACGTGATGTCCCCGGTGGACGCCGCCACCCGCGAGGGCCTCTCCGAGGCCACCCGGGACGTGCTCTCCAGCCTCACCCCCCGCGAGGCCAAGGTGCTGCGCATGCGTTTCGGCATCGACATGAACACCGACCACACCCTGGAAGAGGTGGGCAAGCAGTTCGACGTCACCCGCGAACGCATTCGCCAGATAGAGGCCAAGGCCCTGCGCAAACTGCGCCACCCCAGCCGCTCGGAAATGCTCAGGAGCTTCCTGGATTTGGAGTAAAGGCAGGTACAAGGTACAAAGTACAAGGGTAAAGGGGTTGAGGCCTTTCCCTTGTACCTATGCCCTTGTACCTCTGCCCTGCCTTTTGGGCCTGTAGCTCAGTTGGTTAGAGCAGGGGACTCATAATCCCTTGGTCGTCGGTTCGAGTCCGACCGGGCCCACCAACTAAAACAAATAGTTACGTCGGCTAGACCTCATCCGAGCGGAGTTAACCGAGCTATTGGGAAGCAGATGGGAAGCGAAGCAGTCCTGAGTCATGCATCCAATAATACCGGGATAGTTGCAAAACTCGTTCAGCACCCGGAAGTTTGACAATGAGCACCGGTTGCGCCATAAGGACTGCACACTTCAGTCTTGCGACGATAGCTTTACGACCAGCGAGAAGCCATTGCACGAGATTGCGGGCGCCGCTCTGTTCGTGTTCTCGAAAGCGGAAGGCGAGATTCGGCTAGGACCAATGTCATTCCCGAAAAGCGAAAGAGTGATATACAGGAGAAACCCTCTTATCGAGGTGATCTGCCAGCTTCGTTTCTCGCCTATTCTTAGAATCAACGCCGAACTACCTGCCGTATTCCAGGAGCTTCTCCGCCGCGACTACCCAATTCTCCGCGAGCAACACGCCAAGGTGGAAGGCATGCCTTTGCCACCAGAAGTTGATCGCGTTGTTTCCTTTCTAGCCAAGGATGCGGGAACCGTTTACGAGTTTGTCTCCGAAGATGCGGTGTGGAGGGTATCCCTAGCCAAGGACTTCGTTGCGCTTACTACAACCAACTACGAGCGCTGGGAAGCCTTTCAGTCGCGTATATCCAACGTCCTTGATGTGCTCAAGGAGACTTATAATCCACCGTTCTTCACACGCATAGGTCTTCGTTATCAAGATGCCATTGCTCGGTCAGAACTAGGACTGGAGAACTGCGCGTGGCCTGAGCTTCTGCGGTCAGAGGTCTGCGGAGAACTCCAGTCTCAAGATGTTGCAGCCAACATCCTGGGGACCAAGCGACAGGTATTGTTTAAACTGGATAAATCAGGCGGACGGGTGCGCCTCGCGCATGGGCTTTCCACTAATGAGCGGACGAAGGAAGTTGGTTATCTAATCGATGCCGACTTCTACACAGAGCAGCGCACGGAGGTCAAAGATGTCTTGGGAATCCTCGGATCATACAATAGACAAGCCGGAAACCTATTTCGGTGGTGCATCTCCGACCGACTTCACCACGCTATGGAACCGTACACGCCCGACTGAAGAAGACGTGGCACTCAGTTCTTACGCACCCAGAGCACACCCAATAATCACAATTGGCGATCGTGCTGAACCGTCATCCTTTGACGTCGCCAGCAAGACCGCGTTCATCCCCTCCAAGTTATTGTGGGAAACCACTACTGCATCCGACTGGGCTCAAGTCTTGAGCTTGTTCGCAGAGAAATTTCATTCGGCGAAATCATCAACGACCTTTGATGATATACGAGCCATAGAACTTGTGACCGTCGATCATCTAGTTCTTTCCTATTTTCAGCAGCCAGAGGTATTCGAGGAAATAAAGCAGGATATCTCGGATGAGATCCTTGACGAGTATGGCTATTAAGTGACCAGTCACGCTCAAGAATGTATCTGCCGAAGGAAAAATGGTCTGCATCTCTCCGGCAAGGAGACATCTTGGTAGGACGGACCATGGTTGGGCCGGAAATCCAGACAAAGCCGGTGCAGCAGTTAGAGCAAGGAGAACACGATTTCCGTCTTAACTACAAGATTCGCCAAGGGCATTATCTAGTCCTATCTCAATGTTGTGATACCCAGGACCGTCGTATCCTACTCGCTCCATTAATCAGCGCTAATACGATACCGTGGAGTAGTCTATCCGAAGAAGAGACTACCGCATTCAAAATAAACTCCCTTGTCATCACCCCCGGCGAAGGGGGCGGCCAAGCAAACACCCACCTAGATAGCAGCACTGACCCATCAAGTCGGCCCAAACTGATCCTTCCGGGGTATTTTTTTCTCCAGCCGTGCCCTGGATACTTCGCGGACCCTCAAGTAGTTCACTTTGCTATGATGCGGGGCATCAGGAAACCGGACCGAGAGCTACTGGATAAGGCGGCGGAAATGACTCTAGAGTCCAGAGCCGCCCTACGGCAAAGGATCGCCTTTTTCTTTGGCCGCATACCTGAGGAGGACCTTATTCCAGAAGGTCAAACACAAGAAGTTACCTAATTTGGCTTAGCCTTCTGCGTCGAAAATCCCGGCATCCGGTGGGACTGCTTTTCGCTTGTTACGTACAGTTAATTGTGGGTGACTACCATAGATCAAACGCCCATGCTCCATGACGTACTTGACCGGGATTTTGGGATTGTTGATGTCCTTTCCACCTTCGTCATGCCACTTTGTTTCCCATTTTTGGAAATAGAACTCTAGGCACTGCTGTCCCATTAATCGCAGACAAAGAAGGCCTGGAAACCATCTTGTTTTGATACAATGAAATCGCCAAAAGTCATTGAAAAACAAGAAGGAGTCCAAGCCTTGTCGCACCATAATACCGTCTTTTCCCAGCTGCTCAAACTGATTCCGAGACATGAATTCGAGACCCTGGCCAATCAACACCACGAGGGGCGCAAACTGGGAAGCAGGGTCAGACCACGGTAACCACATGTTTCAACTGATATTAATCCCATAGCTCCACTCGAATTACGCCTTAGAACACCAATTCCTGCCCCAAAATCGGCCTGATAGTCAGACTGAGCGAACACGGTCTCAATCATCACCACCCCGACCACACACTTGAGTGCACCGATGTGTAATATGCGCGGCCCGCGCAGGAAATGGCGATTCATACGCAGCATCAGTCCTCTCCTTGGAACGCCCGTTCAGGTGCATGAAGTGCGGCTGTATGCCCAGATTTCACGTTAGTTTCTGGCGCCTGAACCACGAAAATCATAAGGTTGCCGTGGTTCGACCCCAGCTACCTCCATAGGGAAGGTGCCATGGCATTCGCGACCATCCTCTTGAAGACGGCCGGATGGATCGTCCTGGTTGGGGGCCTGACGGGGGTCGGGATCGGTCTGTGGGGCAGTGCGCGGGATGCCCGCAGCGCGCAGGCGGTCTGGGACACGTTGCTGGCCCAGCGCGAACCGGCGCCTGAATCGTACGACCCGGCCATGGTCTCCGAACTGCCGGAGATCGCGCAGCGCTACTTCCGTACCGCGATCGCGCCGGGCACGCCTTTGCACGGGGTGGCCAGGCTGGAGATGGAAGGGTCGTTGATCCTGAACAGCCGTGAGATGCCTATGCAGGCCGACCAGATCCTCGCGCCGCCGCACGGGTTCGTCTGGCGCGCGCGTGCGGGTACCGGATGGGTTCGCTTTGCCGGGTCGGATGGGTATCGAACCGGCCAAACCAGCTGGACCCGGTTCTGGATGTGGAACGTGCTGCCGGTGGCGCGCGTCGCCGACACCGAGGACCATGCACGTGCGGCCGCGGCCCGGATGCTGATGGAGACGGTGTGGGCTCCGGCTACGCTCCTGCCCGAGGCCGGGGCGGTGTGGACACAGACGGGACCTCATCAGGCGGAGATCCGGTTCCCGACGATACCCCGGGTCGAGCCGATCCACCTGACCCTGGATGCCGCCGGCCGGGTCCTGGAGATGACTACCCTGCGCTGGTCGGACGCCAACCCGGAGCGCATCTATCGCCTGCAACCCTTCGGCGGGCGCATGCTGGCCCATGCCAGTCATCAGGGGTTCACCATCCCCACCGCGATGGAGATCGGCAACCTCTACGGCACGCCTGAGTACGCCCCGTTCTTTCGCGCAATCCTCACCCGCGTGGAGTACTGAAAGCCTAGGGGAGACCCGTGATGTCCCGGATACCGGGCGGGTCGATATTGGCTGCGCACGCAGTTGGCTTCATCAACGGACAATCCTTTTCCCGTGGGTGCGTTTCTGCTACGCATCCCGCACGACCTGATCGACTGGCCGTCGCGGGGATGGTGGTGGCCGCTTATTGGCAAAGCCCAGGCGGATCAGCAGCAGGGGCTGCTCGCCTGCGTCCAGGCCAAGGTGCGCCGCAAGCCGCCTGCGAATCGGCTCGACTTCGCAGGGCATATTGACGTGGGCTTGTGCGATACCCATGGAGGTGGCCGTCAGCGCGATGCGCTCGAAACTGCGTCCGACGTCGACCCAATGGCGCTTGTCGTTCTCCCGGGCGACGAAGAGCAGCAGCACGGAGGAACTGCGGATGGCCTTCTCCTGTCGGGCCGCCTCGCCCTTCGGCTTCACCAGCGTCGTCATGATCCAACGACCGAGCCAGCGGGGAATCGATGGGAAACCCAAGGCCGCGGCGGTGAGACCGTCACTGCCCTCGGAGATCTCACGCCGGGAAAACCGGATCCAGGACACGAGCTCCGCGACGAAGGCCGGGTCGTTGAATTGGGCGATGTTGCCTTCCCGCACGAAGCCGATGATCGGCTCGATGTCCGGATGCCCGACACGGAACGACCGCACCGACACGGATTCGCAGGCGTTGGCTTCCACCAGGCGGGCAAGATCGGCGTCCGTGATCGCGCGCCCGTCATAGATCCCGCGGTTCGACTGTCGGTCGGGGATCGCCCGGAACAACGCCTCCGCACTCTGGTTGGTGCCTTCCGAGAGCCGGACCCGCAGGCACTCCTCGGGTTCATCGGAGGGAAAGTAGTCAATGCTGGCCGACAGCCCTTGTCGCGCAGCGGCCACGAGAAGATTCTCGAGTGCGCAGCCCAGGCTGATGAACAGGGCGTGATCGTCCGGATCAACGACCGGCAGACGCCGGGACAGGTCGGGATAGATCCGGATCGTGTCCTGATCCACCGAGAACTGCCAGGGCTGGGTATTGTGTCCCGAGGGTGCACGTGTAGCGAACGAGATCAGTTGCTCCGAGGTGGCTCTCATGTTGCCCCCTTATTGAGAGGTGATGGAACTACAACCTTAGCCCGCAGCGGGCGGGAATGACCTCTGTCACTGCCGTCTTCCCGTTGAACATCGCCTTGCGGTGTATCCAAACCACCGCCGTGGCGGCTGCAACGAACAGGACCGTATCGTAGGGTTGCGCGTCCGGCCAGATGGGATTGATGAGCTGGAAGTGAAACAGCGCCGGCACCAGGATGCTGCCCCGCGACTGGTTGAACATCGGTGTGACGATGACACTGATGGCTACCGCACCCAGGAAGAACGCGGTGAACGACCACTCACTCTGAGGCATTCCGCTCAGCACGAAGGCGGGCAGGTGCCACACACCCCAGATGACACCGAGAATCAGTCCGGCCCAGATCGGGGCGACTTTGCGTTGCAGCAGGGGCAGCGCCAATCCGCGCCAGCCGATCTCCTCGACCGGACCCTTGATCG
This sequence comes from Thioalkalivibrio denitrificans, assembly GCF_002000365.1. Taxonomy (GTDB): domain Bacteria; phylum Pseudomonadota; class Gammaproteobacteria; order Ectothiorhodospirales; family Ectothiorhodospiraceae; genus Thioalkalivibrio_A; species Thioalkalivibrio_A denitrificans. Next base: position 6,932 of record NZ_MVBK01000002.1, read on the forward strand.
CCATGAAGAACAGCGCGGAGATCAGGGCGAAGACGGATGCAAATGGTGTGGGCGGCGCCAGCGGGAACCCCTGTGCCGCGGCGCTCGCGTAAAAGAGCAGCGGCACGCCGAGAAGGATAAAAGCGTACCAGCCCAAGGAGCCGCGCCAGAGCAGCAGCCGGGCCAGGAAGCGCCGAAGACCAGCCGTGCCCGCAACAAAGGCAACAGTGATGATTGCCGCGATTGCGGGCGCATAGACCGCGAGAAAGAACAGGGGGTGCTGACCGGACAGCTGACCGAACAGCGCGGCCATCGGCTCGGGCAGGAACAGGTAGAGCGCGAGGATCCCCCAAGCGAGCCCGAAGGCAATCAGCACGAACGGCACCAGGGCCATCACGGATGCCGGGCAGCCCTCGGTTTGGGGCGCATTGGCGATCATGGAGTTCCCCTCGGAAGTCGACCACCATCCGTAAGCGGACAGGTGCTCTCGGCCCTCTCCATCGTGGAAACCGTGACCCAGGCCGCCCGGAGCATGCGGAATCTTACTATTTGCGGGTCGATTCGGCATCGGGCCCGAAACCAGAGCGGAGGCGGGACCATGGCAACCACCGGTTTCAATTGATGTTGACGCCCGACCGCCCTCGACAGCCCCCCAGAACACCTGGTCTTGGCTCAAATGCTGTTTGATGGTCAGATCATAAGGTTGCCATGGTCCGACCCCCTCCACGAGTGATTCCCTGTCCGGCACCGTCCGGGTATCCTGCGTACCCGGTCGCGAAACTTAATGCTTGCGGCAAGAGCCGGGTACTCCTGAAACGGACCCTGTTTGACCAGGACAGGCGGAGGAAGCATCGCATGATCAATGCCATCGTCACGGACATCGAGGGCACGGTGACGCCCATCCGCTTCGTTACCGAAACACTCTATCCGTACGCCAGACAGCGGATTCCGGATTTCCTGCGGGATCGTGCTGACGACCCGGAGGTGCAGCGCATCATGCGCGAGGTGCGTGAGGAGGCTGGCCGCGAACTGGACAGTGACGACATCATCGCGCAACTGATTGCCTGGATGGATGCCGACCGCAAGGTGGCGCCGCTCAAGGATCTGCAGGGCATGATCTGGGAACAGGGCTACCGGGACGGGTCGCTTGTGACGGACATGTACGAGGATGCAGCGCGCCGGCTGCGGGAATGGCATGACCGCGGCATTCGACTGTACGTGTTCTCGTCAGGCTCCGTGCAGGCGCAGAAGCTGATCTTCGCACATACAAACCACGGCGATCTGGGCCCGGTGTTTTCCGGTTACTTCGATACCCGCATCGGGCACAAGCGGGACGCCGCTGCCTATCGCGCCATCGCCGAGTCCATTGGCGTGGCGCCCAACGCGATCCTGTTTCTCTCTGACGTGCGTCAGGAGCTGGACGCGGCCCGCGAGGCGGGCATACATACCCACTGGCTGGTGCGCGACCATCTGCCGCCCGGTCCCGTGGCACACCGCCGTGTGCGCGGCTTTGATGACATTCGACCCGAGCACCACATGCATGTATATTAGTACTTTCTAATATATATAGTGAATCCGCTCCCATGGAACCCCCCACCGCCCTCACCTGGCGGGACCGTCTTGTCGACGCCCTGCGCTCGCGAGGCACCGCGCTCTTCCTGGCCGGCCTGGCACTCGGCTGGCTGCTGTTTGCGAATCCCTTCGTCGACCGGCCCCTGACAGTGACCCTGCACAACGACACGGACGTCCTGATCGAGTCCGTGTGGCTGGATTTTGGTCACGGGCTGTCGCAATCGAACCTGTACGAGGGACAGTTGCGGCCCGGCGAGCGGCGCGGCATCGCCCTGAACCATCCCCCGGGCGCAGGGTTCAACATGAAGGTGCGCTACGCCGACGGCGAGAGCCTTGAGTTCTGCGCCAATCGTGGTGTGGAAGGCAGACGCCAGACGGTGCGTCTGTATCGCTGATCATCCGCCGGGCGTTATCCGACGCCTTCGTTTGCAGACCGTGGCATGATGGCCTCTCGCCTGCCGCACCGGAGCGTGCGATGTCCGAAAGTCGTCAAAGTCAGCAAGCCCCCGTACGCGCCCTGCTGCTGGTGGCACCGGGATGTCCTCACTGCCCCACCGTACTCGAGGGCCTTGCCACCCTGGTCAAGGACGGTACCCTGGGGCGGCTGGAGGTCGTGAATATCGCCGTCGAGTCCGAACCGGCTGCCACGCTCGGTGTACGCTCGGTGCCGTGGGCACGCATCGGTGCGTTCGAACTGGCGGGCCTGCACAGCCCGGAGGAACTGCGACACTGGGCCGAGCTGGCGGGACGAGAAGAAGGCATGACCATCTACCTCGCCGACCTGATGGCCACGGGGCGCCGTGACCAGGCGGGCGCGCTGCTCAGAAAGGATCCCTCGCTCATGCACCATCTCGCCGCGCTGCTCGGTGACACGGACAGCGAATTGAGCGTGCGCATCGGCGTCATGGCGACGCTCGAGGAGTTGCAGGAGGAGGGCGCGCTCGAGGGCCAGGCCCCGCTGTTCGCGCCGCTGACCGCTCACGCGAACGCGCGCGTGCGGGCCGACGCCTGCCATGCGCTGACGCTGATCGGCGGCCCCGATGCACTCGCGGCGCTGGAGGCCCGCGTCACGGATCCGGATCCGGAAGTACGGGAAACCGCCCTGGACGGTGTGGAGGCACTCAAGGGGACGAACTGAGCCGACGGCAAACACCGCTGGCCGAAGGCCGGATCAGGCCGGGTCCTCCATCGTGGCCCGGTCCCGTCCACCGTCCTTGCTGATGTACAGGGCCTTGTCCGCCTGAGCGAGCAGGCGGTCGAGCAGCACCTGGCTGGAGCTGGACTCCTCGTCCGGCGAGAGGGCGGCGACACCCATGCTGGCCGTGACCTGCAGCGTCCCGGCTGCGCCCACGTCCCAGGTCATGGCGGACAGGCGTTCACGCACCCGCTCGGCAAGCCGCATGGCGCCCTGGGGGCCGGTCTCCGGCAACGCGAACACGAACTCCTCGCCGCCGAAGCGCGCAAGGATATCCCCCTCCCTGAGCATGGCGCGCAGTGCGGCGGCCACGTCCTGCAATACCCGGTCGCCCACCGCGTGGCCATGCATGTCGTTGACGCGCTTGAAGTGGTCCAGGTCCAGGGTGAGGATCGAGAACGGCTCGCTGTAACGGGTGGCCCGTGACAGCGCCGCCTGGGCCTCGGGGAAGAAAAAGCGGCGGTTGTGCAGCCCGGTCAGGTCGTCCACCACAGCCAGGGCCTCGTAACGCTCGCGCATCTCCTGGGCCTGTTCCAGCGCCCGTTGCAGGTCCCGGGTTCGTGCGCGGATCGTCGCTTCCATCTGGTGAACGTGGCGCCAGTGGGCGATGACCTGTGCCAGCAGTGCCACGAACAGGCGCAACAACCGCTCGCGGGTGACGTCGAAAAAGCCGGGCTCCGGGTGGGAGACGTTGAGCACACCCAGAACGGCATCGCCGGCGTGAATCGGCAGACAGATCAGACTGCCTGTCGGCGGCGGGCCTTCCTGCAGACGGGCGAAACGCTCATCGGTGCTGATGTCCTCGCAACGCTGGATCCTGCCCGTCGCGACGGCCAGGCCCATGATCCCCTCGCCCACCCTGAGGCAGGTGTCACCAGACGCACGGGGAGCAGACCCGGCCTGCCGCCCGGCCATGAGGTCCGCCCAGTCCATGCCCGCGGCATTCTCCAGCATCCCGTTGCGCACCAGGAACACGGAACTGCGCTCCATGCCCTGATTCTCCAGCAGCGCCTGCAGGCTTTGGGCCAGCAGGCCCTCCAGATCGGGCCGGTTGACGTCCAGGGCGGAGAGGTCCTGCAGCGAGGAGAGAAAGTCCATGAGCCCCAGCATGCGTTGCTGGGTATCCCGGTAGGCATCCAGGAGTGGGCGTTGATCCATGGGTCAGGCCTCAGGACGAGGCCATGTGGCGAGACAGGGCACGCAGCGATTCCACCCGCGGACGATGCCGCTCCACCAGATCAGACACCGTGCGGGCCGGCAGACCCAAAGCGACCAGCCACCGGTTGCGCAGGTCGGAGTCCTCCCGTTCCTCATAGAGGTCCTTCGCCACCGCCGAGGCGAGGCCCACCACGGCGTTGGTGCGCCAGTACTCGCCCCGGTACTCATGATCACCGCATTGGGTCATGACCGCCGCCACGGGCGAGGGGAGGCGCCAGCGCCGTGCCAGAACGGCACCGGCTTCGGCCGGGGTCAATCCCAGTTCGGCGTGGACACACATGGACACGGTGTCCTCACGAACAGCCTCGTTGCGCGCGGCAGAGAGCACACGGGACATCGCGTCGGGACACAAGGCGCACAGCGCCAGGAGGCCCAGTTCGTGCAACAGTCCACCCAGATAGACCCAGTCATGCTCCAGGGGGCTGTCCAGGGCCTGCGCGAGGGGCACGGCCAAGGTCGCCGAGCCCATGGCCCTGAACCAGAACGCCTCCGTGTCAAAGCCCGCGCAGCGCCGGGTATCGAACGGGCCGCTGAGCACGATGCCCAGGGCCAGGTTCTTCACCAGGTCGAGCCCCAGCACGCGGCCCACCGCGTCGGTCACATTGGAGACCGGCCGCCCGCTCGCAAAATAAGCCGAGTTGGCAAGACCCACGATTCGGGCCGTGAGGCCGGGGTCCATCTCGATCACCGATGCCAGCTGGCCCAGGCTCAGGTCATCGCGCTCCAGGTCCTGCAGCAGCCGCCGGGCCACTACGGGCAGCGGCGCCAGCGACTGAAGCTGACGCAGACGCACTGCGGCATCTGGCGCATGCGTGGCGGGAGCAGTATTCACAAGAACCTCGGGATTCAGCCTTACCGGGTAGAGGTGGTCACACTACCCTTCATTTTTATTGGGGTTGTTGCCAGTATACACAACGCCGGCCATTGCCCGGGAGCCGAGCCCCCTGCGTCCGTCCGGGTCAACACGCCGCCCGTCTACCTGTTCGTCCGCCGGTCGACAGACAGCCACACGGGGCCCGCTCGTCCCTTCGCTTTTACTTCTCCCACTCCATGGTCTCCAGGTATTCACGCAATTGTCCGGCCGTACGGAATTTCCTGAGGATCAGCGTCCGCTTCAGGCCGCAGCAGATCGCCTTGACCTCCGGGGGAAGTCGGGCGTAGCGGGCAGCGCCGCCCAGAGACTCGTGGAAGATATGGATCAGGTTGACCACGTCGTCGTGGATATTCTCGGCGCGCGGCCGGCCCCAGTGGAACATGTCCAGCAGCCGCAACTCGAAGCCCAGCCCGTAGCGGCTGACGATGATGTTGTCGGTGTGCAGGTCGCCGTGATAATCCCCCATCTGGTGAATGCACTCGATGCCCCGGGCCAGGGAGTGCAGCAGATGCAGTGCCGGGAACGGCGACAACCGGCGCCCCCTCTGGCGACGGATGAAAGCCGACAGCAGCTCCCCCTCCACGAACTCGGAGACCAGGAAGGTGACGGGCTGACCCTTGAGCACCACCCGCTCCTGTGTGAAATACTGGATGACAATGGGACACTGGCGCAGCTTGTGAAGCTTGCGGGCGTAGAAGATGGCCGCCCGGTCGCGCGGATTGCGCCGGGGAAAGAAGAACTTGGCCGTGCGCTCGATACCCGTGGCGAGTTCGCGCACCCGGTAGACCTCGCCCTCCCACCCGGCACCCAGGTGGTCGATGACCAGGTACTTCCCGAGCAGGCGCTGGCCCGGCTCGAGATTGAAACCCTCTGTGTCTCTAGCCCGCATATCTCACCGGGCGGACACCGGCTGGCGCGCAACAGAATGAAACATAAGGAAACCACCTTGGAATGACTGCAAACCTCAGCATGATAGAGTCCTCCCGCCGGAGTCCTATCGCGG
>NZ_MVBK01000002.1:12814-28555 GCF_002000365.1 Thioalkalivibrio denitrificans
GCGATCCCGGTGAGATATGCAGGCTAGCCAGATCACGCCCCCGCCGCGATGGTCGCGGGCACCCCGAGGATGGAAGAGTCGGAAAATCCGAACTATACACTCGGGTGCGCTGGCAGATAAGTGAGAGGATGACGACAACGATCATGGCCGACACACCGTCGACCCTTCCCGCGGTCAAGGAGCAATGCATGGACAAGGTTTTCAACACCTCCCCCAACCTTCACATCCCTACGCTGTATCGCGTATCACCGGACCGTCCCTACCTGTGGCTGGCCCGAGGTTGGGAGGACCTCAAGCGCACGCCCGTGCTGAGCCTGGGATATGGCCTGTTCTTCACGCTCGTGGGCTATGCACTGGTGCTGGGTGCATGGAACGAGCCCTGGTTGGTGTTGACGTTCATGGCGGGCTTCCTGCTCGTGGGCCCGCTCTCGGCCCTGGGCCTGTACGAAATCAGCCGCAAGCTGGAACGCAACGAACCCGTCACGCTCATGGACACCCTCACGTCGTGGCGCCGAAACTCGCTGGGCATCTCGCTGTACGCGGTCTTCCTGAGCGTCCTCATGATCGCCTGGATCCGCTCGACCAGCCTCATGATCGCCCTGTTCTTCCAGTCGGTCCCGGACAAGCTGCAGGACAGCTGGACAGCCCTGTTCACCACTGAACAGGGCTTCGGGTTCTTCCTGGTATTCAGCCTCAGCGGAGGCCTGGCTGCGCTGGTTGTGTTCCTCACGGGCGTGGTGACGCTGCCCATGATGAAAGAGCGCCGCCAGGACATCATCACCTGCGTGGTCACCAGCATCCGGGTGGTGAAATACAACCCCGCGCCCATGCTGCTGTGGGCCATGATGCTGGTGGTGCTCATCGCTCTGGGCTTCGCCACCTTCATGCTGGGCCTGATCGTGATCCTGCCTCTGCTGGGTCACGCCACCTGGCACGCCTACCGTGACCTGGTGGACAAGGAGGTCATTGGCTGAGCGGCGCACTCAGGTATCGATGAACTCCACGGCGATCCCTTCCGGGAGGTGACGCACCACGCGGCCTTCCACCAGGGGCGGCTGCTCGCCCTCACCACCCAGCGTGCCCACCACACGCACCTGCACCCGCGTACCCGGCGCCGGGCGGCCCTCTTCGGAAAAGAGCAGCAACACGCCACCGCCACTGAGATCCTGAGTGCGCACGATTCTCATTTCGTCTCCCGGGCAATACAACTCCACGTCCACTTCCATGGGAATACGCGGGTGCCTGCGTCGTTCGGAATGCATGGTCTGTCCCTGCAGATGTGTACGCTGCCGCCCTTTATGGCCTCCGCACGCCGGCAAATCAAGCGCCGATAGCGTCCAGTACGGGCGGTCCTTTTGCCACCTTTGGCCATGCTGTGCTATACAAAACCGTGTGTTGCCTAAATGTCGCCACCCCGGCTCATATCGGAATGACGCGACCGGCAAGGACCCGGACCGGTGTGCACCGGGCATCCGACACAACAGGCGGGACACTTTCGCACCCGTCGCTCAAACATCACAAGAACCACGACCATCAAATTCTGAGGAGCAAGCACACCATGAGATATACACGCCTTGCTGCCGTTGCGCTCGCAGTCTCGTTGAGCGGTGCGGCAGCCTCCCAAAGCGCCCTGGCGGAAGTCACGCGCGGAGCACTCATGGCCAAGACCTGCCTGGCCTGTCACGGCGCGGCGGGCACAGCCCCCGAGGCCACCATTCCCACGTTGGTACACGGATTTCCGCGCGAACTCATGATCCAGACCATGCGCGGATTCCGGGATGGCACCCGACCCTCCACCGTCATGGGGCGTCATGCAAAGGGCTATACCGACGCCGAAATCGAACTTCTCGCCGATTACTTCGACGGTATGCGCTAAGGGGGCCAGAACATGACAATTTCACGCAGAAAGTTTCTCCAGGCACTTGGCGCGGGCGGTGCGGCCTCCGCACTGGCGGCTTGCGCCCCGATGCCCACCGAACCCAGGAACGGTGAACACATCGTCGTGGTCGGTGGCGGTTCTGGCGGCGCCACGGCGGCCAAGTACCTGCGCCGCTTCGATCCCAACCTGCAGGTCACGCTGGTCGAGCCGAACGCCACCTATCACACCTGCTACGGCAGCAACTGGGTCCTGGGCGGGTTCCGCCAGATGGATCAGATCGCGCAGAGCTACCAGGCACTGCGCGACACGCACGGGATAAACGTGATCCAGGACCGCGTCACCGCCATCGAACCCGACGCCCACCAGGTCAGGCTGGCCGGGGGACGCACGCTGTCCTACCAGAAACTCGTCCTCTCCCCGGGCATCGACTTCGACTGGGAAGCCGCCGCCGAGGGGACCAGCGAGGCCACGGCAGACCGCATTCCCCATGCCTGGAAAGCCGGCCCGCAGACGCAGATCCTGCGCCGCCAGTTGGAGGCCATGCCCAACGGGGGCGTATTCATCATGGTGGCCCCGCCCAACCCCTTCCGCTGCCCGCCCGGGCCTTACGAGCGGGCCAGCATGGTCGCCCACTACTTCAAGACCCACAAGCCGCGCTCCAAGGTGCTGATCCTGGACGTCAAGGAAGGCTTCTCAAAGCAGGGCCTGTTCATGGGCGGCTGGGAGGCGAACTACGGCGACATGATCGAGTGGGTCGGGGGCGACCGGGGCGGCATGGTCAACCGGGTGGACGTAGCCAATCGCACGGTCTTCTCCGACGACGGCCTGAACCGCTACCGCGGCGATGTGATCAACTACATCCCGCCGCAGAAGGCCGCCCAGATTGCCCACGATGCCGGGCTGACCAACGAGGCAGGCTGGTGTCCGGTGGACCAGAGGACTTTCGCCTCCAGCATCCACCCGGACGTCCACGTGATCGGCGACTCCAGCGTCGCTGGGGCCATGCCGAAATCCGGGCACTCGGCCAACAGCCAGGGCAAGCTGGTTGCGGCGGCCATCGTCAATGGCCTGAGGGGCATCGATGCGCCTGAACCATCCATGGTGAACACCTGCTACAGCCTGATCACCCCCGACTGGGGCATCAGCGTGGCTGCCGTGTATCGCTACGATGACGGCTCCATCAGGGGCGTGGAAGGTTCGGGGGGCGTGAGCCCCGCCGATGCGGACCGCGAGTTCCGCCGCCGGGAGGCCGACTACACCCGCGGCTGGTACCGCAGCATCACCACCGACATCTGGGGCTGATAGAGGCAATAAAAAACGGCGGCGCCTTAACAGGCGCCGCCGTTTTTTATTTCAGGTACAAGATACAAGGTACGAGGGCAAAGGGGTTCAGGACGTCCCCTTTCCCCTTGTACCTTTGCCCTTGTACCTACCTTACGCATTCAAATCCGGAATCAACTTGCTCTCCAGGCGCGCGATCATGTCCTTGATCATCAGCTTGCGCTTTTTCAGTCGGGTCATCCGCAGCTGATCAACAAACGGACCCTCCTCCAGGCGCAGAATGGCCGCGTCCAGGTCCCGGTGTTCAACCCGGAGCTCAGCCAGGCGCCTTCTGATGGCACCGATATCGTCCGGCGTCACGCGTATGTCCGCGAAGGTGTCATCCTCTAATGATCACAAATTGCTCAGGTTCGCACCAGTGAAACCTGTGCCGAACGCCGCTCATCCAGACGTCCCGGGGCGGGACAGCAGCCGCAGCGGCAGGCCCGTGAGCAGGACCGCCACCATGACGGGGCCGAAGGGCTGGTCCAGAAGAATCGCCAGCAGGAAGGCGCACAGGTACGCAATCACAGCCAGTCCGGCACTGAGCCACAGGGTCATGTGCCAGCCTCGGGCGAGCCGCCAGGCAACCCAAGCCGGTACAAGGACCATGGCAAAGGCGGCCATCACTCCCATGGCCATGGAACAGACCGCCATCGACAGGACCACGAGCAGATCGAATGCCAGGCCAGATGCCCAGTGAGTGCGGCGATTGGCGCGATGATGTGCAGGCTGAAATCTTTGCCGCAGCAGGCGGCGTGACAATACGGGCAGGCTCGCCAGCGCGACGACCGCGACGCCGAGTGCGACCCACAGCTGATCCCGGCTGGCGAACAGTATCTGACCGTCCAGGAAGACCCGGCCAACCACGTCGGCTCTCGGATGATTCGCCGCCAGGAGCAGGGCGAAAGCCCAACCCGACAGCAGCATGACCGCAAAGGCCTCGTTTCCCACCCGTCCGAGGGCGGCCTTGACACCCCCCGCCGCACAGGCTGCGGCCATCGCGGCCGGCAGCATCGGAACATGGATCGCGGCAGCCAGAACCCCTCCAGCCCCTGCGGCGTGCGTGTAGCCCAGGCATGCAAGCCACTCGTCACGCACTCGCAGCCAGCAGCCGAGCACGGCGGCCAGTGGTGCCAGCACAAGTCCAACCATCAGCGGATCTCGAAAGAGCGGATCCCAGAGCAGCGTTGCGGTCATCGGGCCATGTCCTCAGAATTGTGCGGTCGCCGGCAGCAAATCCACCACCCGGTTACAGGTCTGCTCCAGGAAGGTTCGGTCGTGACTGACCAGCAGGAGGCCCCGGTCTGCCCGACCGGTCTCGACCATGTCTGCAAGGCGGACCCGGGCGTCCGGATCGAGGTGGTTCGTGGGTTCGTCCAGCAAGACCAGAGAGGCGCTGCAGCCCAGGCAGGCCCAGACGTGCAGCAGCTGTACCTGCCCACCGCTCAGCATGTCCATGCGCTTTGGGAGCAACGGAAGGAGGCATGGTGGCGGATCACGATGCTCCGCCTTGCAGATGCGCAGCAGATCAGCGCCGGTGAACGGCGCTTCCTCTGGTAGTCCGGGACGCTGTTGCAGCACCGTGAGTTCTGCATCCCTACGGCGCACGAGGCTGCCGGAAAGCACGTGCTCCGCGTCGACAATGGCATGGAGAAGCGTGGTCTTGCCGGAGCCGTTGGGGCCGGCAAGTCCGAGAATCTCCCCGGGCCGCAACTCAAACGACACGGGCCTGCAGATCGGGAAACGGTGGCCCACAACCAGCGTATCGGCCCGGACGAGCGGGTCAACGCTCACCGCTTCGCCCCGTCAATTTCCGGGCGCACCCACACGGGCTTACCCGCCCCCGAAGACAGCCGCCCATTGGCTCATCAATTCCAGATACCCCTCCAGATCGGCATCCACCGGAGGCTCCAGAGACACGGCGTGGATGTCCCAACCCAGATGCCGCTGCAGGAACCCGGCACCACGCGAGGGCTGATACCGGGCGTGGAGCACCCGGCCTTCCCTGCCCTCCAGATCCCGCACCAGGCGACGCAGGTGCCGGGCCGTGGGCGGCACACCCGGTACCGGCTCCAGGTAACCCAGCACCTTGACCGGAAGCCATTCCTCAAGGTAATCAAGATCCTCATGATAGGCGACGAATTGCCGGTCGGCGGGAATCCGGTCGGCCAGGGCACGTGCATGCTGACGCAGGCGTTGTGCCGCATCTTCGGACCGGGCCAGGAAATAATCCGCCTTCTCCGTTCGCAGTTGACCCATGCGCTTGGCCAGGGCGTCTGCCAACACCGCCATGCGTAAGGGATCAATGTTGAAGTGCGGATTTCCCTCAGCATGAACATGGCCCACGTTGGGCCCGTCCATGGTGACGGAGCGCCTCAAGGACAGGGTATCCGAGGCCCGGAAGTGCCCGCGTCTGCCCTCGTTCACGGCAGGATTGGCAGCACCTGACAGCACGGCCGGCAGCCACCCTTCCTCGAGCCCGGCACCCATCTCCAGCAGCAGGTCGGCACGACGTACGGCCGCCATGTAGCTGGGCCTGGCATCCAGGTAATGGGGATCCCTGTCATCCGGCGCGAGCACCCTGACGCGGACCTGGTCGCCGCCCACCGCCCGGGCCAGCATACCCAGGCTGGGGGTCGTCGCGACCACCTCCAAGGGCTGCGCCTGGGGCGCCGTCCACGCGCTGGCCAGGACCATCGCAAGCAGGACAATGACGTATCGCTTCAGGGGCATGGGCCACCTCCCGATGGGCTGTGCGTTGTGACAGATGGCTCCGGCGTGCAGATGCGTGTCACGCCGGGACGGGGGCGCTCGTCATCAAAAGCGATGGGCACCGTGCGCGCCAAGCGCGACATTCAGTTGAAGCATGAAATCCAGGCCGCGATCACGCCCGTGGTCATCGGCGTAGTCGTTGTGGTTGATCTGGGCGCGCAGGAACACCGGCTCGATAGGCCGGAAGGTGACCATGGCGGCATAGCGGTAGGAAGGATCCGGGCTGCTGCCGTCCCCACGACCGATCTCGTTGGTCAGGCCGAGTGCCTCGGCGCGCAGACCGGCCTCCCAGCGCGGCGCGAAACCATAGACCCCCTGCAGATAGACACCGTCCTGTTTGTTCTTGAACGATTGAACGTTACGGACATCCCCGATGTTTCGGCCGGTCGGATTCCCGTCGGAGTCTACATCCGTGAATTCGACATCGCGTCGGTCGACGTCGATCACCCGGTAGAAGTACTCACCCTGCAGGCGCCAGTTGCCGTGGCCGTAGCTTCTACCGGCGTCATACTTGTAAACGGCATCCAGACCCGCAAACCAGGCGGTCCCGTTCCAGTCCTCGAAACGTGTGGAATGCGCTTCTGTCTCCTGGTAACGGCGCGCATAGCCGGCCGACACGCCATACTGCACGGCATGATCGGGGCCCAGGTCGGGTGCGAACTTGGCAAACGCCGTGATCAGCCTGGGACCTTCGGTATCCTCGAGTATGCGCTCCGTGCCATTAATGGCGCTCTGCTCACCCCGATAGTTGGCCACCCCGGATGTCTCACCCTGCAGCAGCTCAACGCCCAGCAGGGTGTAGGACTGTGTCGGCGCGAGCCAGGTGGCCTGAACACCGATCTCCTGCAGGCCGTGGTCACCAAACAGGTATTCGTTGACCAGGGGGCGGTCCACGAAGTCCCAGTCATGAGGGTGGTGGCTGTTGATGTAGCCCACGTCCGACAGGAACTTGCCGACCTTCAACTGGAAGCCTGCCGGCAGACTGCGGGTCCTCAGGTAGGCCTCCTCGACTTCCACGTCATGATCATCGAAGCCGAGAATCAGCGTACCGTCCATGAAGTCCCCGAGCTTCGCTTCCAGCACCAGTTCCGAATGACCCAGATTGAAGCCTTCGTCGAAGCCGTGGTGATGACCGTGATCATGCCCGTCGCCGTGATGATGGCCACCGCCAAAGCCGGCAGGGGACTCGTTCCCCTCGCGCAACTCATTGAAGTAGATCCCCTCCAGAATGAGGGAAATGTTCAGGTCTACGCCCTCCTGGGCCTTGACCGGGGAAGCAAGGGGCATTGCCGCGATGGCCACGGCAGCCAGCACACCGGTACCACCGTGATTGAGATTGCGCTTGGACATGGGGTCTTCTCCCTGGCTGTGGTTGCAGGGAGAGAGATGTTATAACATAACATTCCTTATGTGAACCCTCTGTCAGGAGACGAGCAGAACATGACGGCCGCCGCCGACTGGATTGACAGCCCACCGCGCAACCGGTACGAAGAAGCACTATGGACCACGAGCACAACCACGACGCCTGCATCGAGCAGGCCCTCTCCAGCGCGGACGAGATCTGTGCCCGGCGCGGCGTACGCCTCACCCCCATGCGCCGCAAGGTGCTCGAGCGGATCTGGCAGAGCCACGAGGCCATCAAGGCGTACGACCTGATCGGACAGCTGAGCTCCGCAGATCGCACAGTGAAGCCGCCCACGGTGTACCGTGCCCTGGACTTCCTGCTGGAACAGGGGTTGATCCACCGCATCGAGAGCCTCAACGGCTTCGTGGGCTGTGACCGGCCGCAAAAGGCGCACCAGTCCCAGTTGTTCATCTGCCGTGACTGCGGCCACGTCAGCGAATGCGGGGACGAAGGCATCCGGCGCGCTCTCGACCGGGAAGCCGCGCGCCAAGGGTTTCACACGGAAGCGCGCATTGTCGAGGTCCGGGGCCTGTGTGCCCGTTGCCAGGACCGCGCCGCACACGCCTGATGCCCACCGAGAACATCTCCTTCGAAAACCACCAGGGAAAGCGGCTCGCGGGCCGTCTGGAATTGCCGTCCGGAAATACCCGTGTCTGGGCGATCTACAGCCATTGCTTCACCTGCTCCAAGGACAGCCTGGCGGCCGTACGTCTCAGCCGCGCACTGGCCAGGCGGGGCATCGGCGTGCTGCGCTTTGACTTCACCGGGGTGGGGGACAGCGAGGGCGAATTCGAGGACAGCCACTTCAGCGCCAACGTGCTGGACATCGTCAGTGCCGCCGGCTGGATGGCAGAACATCTCCAGGCACCCGCCCTGCTCGTGGGGCATAGTCTGGGGGGTGCGGCCTCCCTGGGTGCCGCCGTGCGGATCCCTTCGGTACGCGCGGTGGTGGCCATCGCCGCACCCAGCGAACCGGCCCACGTCCGGCACGCGTTCTCCGATCACATCGACGAAATTCGTGACCAGGGCGCGGCCCACGTGGACATCGGTGGCACGGGCAGCTACCGCATCACCCGGGAATTCCTGAACGACATCGAGGCCGCCACGCTGGACGACTGCGTGCGCACCCTCAACCGCGCCCTGCTGGTCATGCACGCCCCCGGCGACGACGTGGTGGGCATCGAGCATGCCTCACACCTGTTCCGCACCGCCCGCCACCCCAAGAGCTTCGTCTCACTGGACGATATGGATCATTTGCTGACCGACGCCGATGACGCTGAGTACGTGGCAGCCGTGATCGATGCGTGGTCGTCGAGGTACATCAAGCAGGTACTAGGGTGAAGGTACAAGATACAAGGGAAAAGGTACAAGGGTAGGGTCTCAGTGTCTCCCCTTGTATCTTGTACCTTTTCCCTTGTATCTGCCTTTCACCAATAATGTTCCGTGGTTATGTGCCCAGGCGTCCTGCGGCGGTTCTTGCGCATGCCACGTTCCTTGAGCACCTCGGTGGCGTCGCGCACCATCTCGGGGTTTCCGCACAGCATCACCTGCGAGGTGTCCGGGCTCAGGGGTAAATCCACGCGGCGCTCCAGCGATTCGTCGCGGATCGCGGCAGGGACGCGGCCCGGGAGGGCGCCGGGGTGCGCCTCGCGGCTGACGAAAGGCACGAAGCTGAACTGGCGTCCGTGATCACGGAACCCCTCGATCACGTCGCGGTACGTGAGTTCGTCCGCAGTGCGCACCGCGTGCACCAGCACCACCCGCTTGAACCGCTTCCAGGGCGTGTCCGTGCGCAGCATGGACAGGTACGGCCCGATGGCCGTGCCGGTGGCCATGAGCCAGAGGATATCGGCATCCGGCAGTTCCGAGAGCGTGAAGAAACCCTGTGGCTTGGACATGAGTTGCACGGTGTCGCCCGGCTCCAGGGCCGCCAGGCGATTGCTCAGGGGGCCGTCCGGCACCGTATTGAAGTAGAAATCCAGCGGGGTTTCCTGGGGCGGATTGACGTAGGAATAGGGGCGCCCGACCCGCTCACCGTCGATGTCCAGCGCCAGGCGGTTGAACTGACCCGGCTCGAACGGGTCGACCGGAGCGTCCACCCGAAGGGAAAAAAGACGCGCCGTCCAGCGCTTGCGCTCCACCACGTTGCCCTGCAGCCAGCCTGCCATGTCGTCCTCCGAACGGGTCGTATCCGTCAATGCCACAGAGTTGGCGCCGCCGCGCCTCGATTTCAACCCGAAGGAAAACGCAGTTATTGGCCAGAGTATCTCTCACCAAGGCTCGTAAACGATCGCGGTCCGTCCACCCGCCTCACCCGGTCAGCGCCCCCCGGCTTCCTGCTCCTCCGCACACTGGGTGCATAGCCGCGCGTGGGGCAGGGCCTTGAGGCGCCCCGGGGGTATCGGCTCGCCGCAGGCCTCGCACAGGCCGTAGGTCCCCTCGTCCATGCGCTTGAGCGCGTGACGTACCCGCGCCAGCTCCCGGCGCGCCTCGTTACCGAGGGCGTCCACCACCTCCTCGTTCTCCCGCTGCACCGCCTGCTCGGCAAAATCCTTGTCCAGCGGTTCCGCTTCATGACGCACGTTGCGCTCCACCCGTTCCAGGCGGGCCTGGAGATCGTCACGCAGCTGTTCCAGCTGACGGCGCAGGTCCTCAAGGAGGTCGTTCATGGTGTCACCTCGTCTGACTGCCACACACTCAGCATGGAGAAGCTGCAGCGCATGTCAAGGCCGGCTAGCGCCCCTACTGCTCGGGGCGGAAATGGCCCGCTGCGGCGGGGGAGTTATAATAATTCGTTACATATCATCCAATGCACCGAATTCCAAGGAGCCGAATCCATGGCACGCACTCCCTCCGTCATGCTGGAACTGGGCACGCCGGCCCCCGACTTCCGTCTTCCCGATCCTGGCACCGGCAAGGAGGTCTCCCTGGACGATTTTCCCGACGCCAAGGGCTACGTGATCGCCTTCATCTGCAACCATTGTCCCTTTGTGCAACTGATCCGCCACGAGTTCGCCCGCTTCGGCCGTGAGTACACGAAAAAGGGCCTGGCCGTGATCGCCATCAATTCCAACGATGTGAAAAACTTCCCGCTGGACAGCCCGGAGCACATGAAGGACGAGGTGCGCCGCTTCGGTTACGAATTCCCCTACCTGTACGACGAAGACCAGTCCGTGGCGAAGGCCTACCAGGCGGCCTGCACGCCCGACTTCTTCATGTTCGACGCCGACCGCAAGCTGGTCTACCGCGGTCAGTTCGACGGCGCCCGCCCGGGGAGCGACGTCCCCGTCACCGGCGAGGACCTGCGCGCCGCCGCCGACGCCCTGCTCGCCGGCCGACCCATCCCCGAGGACCAGAAACCCAGCCTCGGCTGCAACATCAAGTGGAAGCCGGGCAACGAGCCGAATTAAGGCAGTGGCAAGTGGCAAGTGGCAAGTCTCAAGTGGCAAGGAAATGCCCCCTCTCCCTCAGGGAGAGGGTTGGGGTGAGGGTGGTGTCCCTTGCCGCTTGCCACTTGAGACTTGCCACACCTCAAAGCAAAGCCTTGAGGTGCGCCACAACGCTGCGTCCCAGTGCCGAGAGGGCGTAGCCGCCTTCCAGGGTTGAGACGATACGCCCCTCAGCATGGCGCTCGGCGATGCCTTTCAGTTTCCGGGTCACCCAGGCGTAGTCGTCCTCCACCAGGCCGAACCCGGCCATGTCGTCCTCCAGGTGCGCGTCAAAGCCCGCGGAGATCAGCAACAGTTGCGGCCGGAATTCTTCCAGGGCCGGCAGCCAGTGCTCGCGCACGGCGGCGCGAAACGCCTCCCCACCAGTGCCTGCAGGCAGAGGCACGTTGACACGCGGGACACCGGATCGGCGCTCTGCGCCCTGGTACGGATAGTAGGGGTGCTGGAACGTGGAGCAGAACAGCACCCTGGGCTCATGCAGAAAAATGTCGTCCGTGCCGTTGCCGTGATGCACATCGAAATCGGCGATGGCGACGCGCTCGAGGCCATGGGCGGCAAGCGCATGGGCTGCGCCCACCGCGATGTTGTTGTACAGGCAGAACCCCATGGCGTGATCACGGGTGGCATGGTGACCCGGCGGGCGAACACTGCAGAATGCGGCGTTGTCCTGGCCGGTCATGACCAGGTCCACGCCCGACACCACCGCGCCGGCCGCGCGGCTGGCCGCCTCCAGGCTGTGTTCCGACAGGTACGTGTCCCCTCCGTCCAGGCAGACAGTCTTGCCGGCCGATGGCGCCCCCTGCGACAGCTCATCCAGATAGGGCGCCGAATGCACGCGCAGCAGCTGCTCACGGGTCACCGGCGGCGCCTCCCGGTAATGCAGCAGCGACCCCACTCCCGACGTCAGCAACTGATCGTCGATGGCCGCCAGCCTTTCCGGGCGTTCCGGATGGTAGCCCGGTGTGAGGTGCTCCATGCAGACAGGGTGGGAGATGAAATAGACGGTCATCGGATACCACGCGTGGAAGAGGTGCGGACGCGCCGGTCAGGCTGAGTCCGGACATGGCAACGACGGGTTCGACCCCAACAGCATACGCAGCCCGCGATCTGCACGCCATTGATCGGCAGAAACCGTCATGAAAGACTAAAAGCCCGTCATCGCTCGCGGTACACCGCCATGGGTCCCCATTATCTCCATCGCATCCTGTCCGCACAGGGCATCGCGGTGATCGGCGCCAGTGAACGCCCGGAGGCCGTGGGCGGGCGTGTCCTGCAGAACCTGAGCGAGATGGGGTACCCCGGCACGCTTTACCCGGTGAACCCCCGACACAAGAAGGTCATGGGGCGTGCCTGTGTGGCCTCGGTCGCGGACATCGAACGCGCGCCGGACCTGGCCGTGGTGGCCACACCCGCGGAGACCGTGCCCGAGATCGTGCGTCAGTGCGGCGAGGCGGGTGTCGCCGGGGTCATCGTCATGTCCGCGGGCTTCGCGGAGACGGGGGACCGGGGCGCGCGCCTGCAGACGGAGATGATCGAGGTGGCGCGGGAGACCGGCGTTCGTATCATCGGCCCCAACTGCCTCGGTCTCATTCGACCGAGCCAGCGCATCAACGCCACCTTCAGCCGGAATACCGCCGAACACGGCCACCTGGCACTGGTATCGCAATCCGGCGCCATCTGCACCGCCATCCTGGACTGGGCGGAGGGCCAGGGCGTGGGTTTTTCCCTGGTGGCCTCGCTGGGGGCCGCCGCCGACGTGGACTTCGGCGACGTGCTGGACTTCCTCGCCATGGATCCCGAAACGCGCAGCATCCTGTTGTACGTGGAAGGCATTCACCGTGCACGGGGATTCATGAGCGGACTGCGTGCCGCGGCGCGCATGAAACCGGTCATCGTCATCAAGGCGGGGCGCTACGCGGAGGGATCCCGGGCGGCCATGTCCCACACCGGCGCCATGGTGGGTGCGGACGATGTCTTCGATGCCGCCCTGGACCGTGCCGGCGCCGTGCGTGCGCGCACCGTGTCGCAGTTGTTCTCCGCCGCACGCATGCTCTCCAGCGGCACCCGCGTCAGGGGCAATCGCCTGGCCATTATCACCAACGCGGGCGGCCCGGGCGTCATGGCCACCGACCGCGCCGTGGAACTGGACGTGGCCCTGGCGGAACTCGATGCTGACACCACGAGCCGCCTGGATGCCACCCTGCCCGCACACTGGTCACACGGCAACCCCGTGGACGTACTGGGTGATGCCGACGATGCACGTTACCGCAGTGCGCTGGAGGCCTGTCTGGCGGACGCCGGCGTGGACGGCGTGCTGACCATGCTCACACCCCAGGCCATGACGAAACCGGAGGCGGCCGCGGCGGCGGTGATCGAGGTGGCGGAGACATCGCGCAAGCCCCTGCTGGCCTGCTGGATGGGCGGACGCCAGGTGGAAGCAGCGCGCGACGCCCTGACGCGGGCAGGTGTGCCCCATTTCCCCACGCCCGAGGCGTCGGTGGAGGCCTTCGGATACCTGGCGGCATACCGGCGCAACCAGCGGCTGCTGCTGCAGGTGCCCGGCCCGCTCAGCGACCGCAGCCCCGCCGACGTACAGGGCGCGCGCATGATCATCGAGGGGGCACTGGCCGAAGGGCGCCATACCCTCGGCAGCCTCGAAGCCAAGGCCGTGCTGGCAGCCTTTCGCATTCCCGTGAGCCACACCATACAGGCGCGCACGGCTGCCGAGGCGGTGGTGGCCGCCAGCACCCTGGGCTATCCGCTGGCCATGAAAATCGCTTCCCCCGACATCACCCACAAGTCCGATGTGGACGGCGTCCGCCTGAACATCACGGGCGCGGACACCGTGCGCGCCACGTTTCTGGACATGGTGCGCTCGGCCGGCGAGGCCCGCCCGGAGGCGCGCATCGAAGGGGTCACCCTGGAGCGCATGTACCGGAGCCACTACGGTCGCGAACTCATGGTCGGCGCCCTGCGCGACCCGGTGTTCGGTCCCGTGATCAGCTTCGGTTCCGGCGGCATTTCCGTGGAGGTCATGCAGGACCGGGCCGTGGCACTGCCGCCGCTGAACGAGACCATCATCCGCAACATGATCCGCCGCACCCGCGTCGCCCGCCTGCTGCAGAAGTTCCGTCACATGCCGCCCGTGGACGAGGAGGCGCTGGAGAAGGTCTTGCTGCGTCTCTCCGAAATGGTCTGCGAACTGCCCCAGATCGTGGAGCTGGACATCAACCCCCTGATCGTGGACGAGCAGGGACTTGCGGCAGTGGATGCGCGCATCGCTGTGGAGCTGCCGCCGGCGGATGCGGACCCGTACGCACACATGGCCATCCACCCCTATCCGTCGTCGCTGGTCAGCCGCTGGCACCTCGCCGACGGCACCCCGCTCACCATCCGCCCGATCCGACCGGAGGATGCGCGCATCGAACAGAGCTTCGTGCGCGGCCTGTCGGAGCAATCCCGCTACTTCCGGTTCATGCAGGCCATGCACGAACTGACCCCCGAGATGCTGGTGCGCTTCACGCAGATCGACTACGACCGTGAAATGGCGCTGATCGCCGTCATGGAGGACGAACGCGGCGGCGAGCTTCAGGTGGCGGTGGCCCGCTACACCGCCAACCCGGATCGGCGCAGCTGCGAGTTCGCGCTAGTGGTGGCCGATGACTGGCAGGGCCGCGGCATCGGCACCCACCTGATGCAGGCCCTGATGCAGGTGGCCCGCAGCCGTGGTCTGACGCTGATGGAGGGCGAAGTCCTGGCAGGCAACAGCGGCATGCTGGGGCTGGCCCGGTCACTGGGCTTCTCCACCCGCACCCTCCCCGGCGCCACCGACGTCGTCTGGGTCGGCAAACAGCTCTGACCCGGACATTGCACCAAGGCGGCCGGCGGCTCTGCGTAACCTCTTGAATCAGCAACGGGAATGAGGGCATCTGATGGTGGAACCGCGGTGACAGTTTGCACCTCGGCACCGGCCTATGCGGTGCCTGACCAGGCCGCACCTGTCGCCCTGAAGGGCGACCTACAGATACGCTTCTCCTGCAAAAGGGCTGCGCCAGACCTGCCGAGAGACCACAATCATTCGCGATCCTTGGCGCAATACCCGGCCTGACCCGGCCGCGCACCCCTCTCTCCCCGCTCCCTTTTTTCATCCCGCTCAATCAGTCGCTTGGCGCGACAACTTCACAACGGCCGTTGGCATTTCGCGCACCAGCGTTGCAGATCGCCCGATGAACGGCCCGGTAACGTGTGACGGAGCACACAAATCCGTGGCCGGGCGCCGACCAGAATCAAATCGTGGCCGTGAAAGCGGCCATGCGGAAAAAGGCAAACCCGCTGAAAGGCGGGGACGCAAAACTACCGGTCTACGGGATTACCTACGACAGCGGGGTTGCCCATATGGCACACCAGAACACTCACCACTCCACTCGCGCTTGCGCCCTTCCTGTCGCCTCCTGTGCACTGCCCGGGCTGATTACTGTCTCGCCCCCCGTGCACGACTACCGTGCGGAGCAACGCGCCGGCGGCAGTCGTGTCCGGCGTCGCGCCCTGTCCCTGGTGCTTCCCGCCATCGCAGCTGTGGCACTGATGGCCTCCCCTGCGGTCCATGGCCAGGCCGGTGGCGAAGGCGGGCATTATGCGTCGCTGACCGAGGCAACGCTCGCGCTCAACCGGGACCTCGCCCGGGAATACGCCCGCGGCCTGCAGCTCATCAGCACCGGCCATGTCCAGGACAACACGCGCCGCTGGGAGGGAAGCGCAAGCCTGCGCCCCCGCAACCAGGCCACCGTCTATCCCATGGGTGACGACGGTGTGATGCTGGAAATGACCTTCAGGTACTGAACTTCCTCCAACGCCCTGCCCAGGGGTTACACGGCGGCCGAAAGGCCGCCTTTTTTTGGTCAGTTGTCAGTTGT
>NZ_MVBK01000002.1:28588-33681 GCF_002000365.1 Thioalkalivibrio denitrificans
GTCAGTTGTCAGTTGTCAGGAGCCTGGAACCGGCAGGACCTGTGTCAAGGGGTTTTCAACAACGGACAACTGACAACTGACAACTAACACGGACGAACCAGTATCCTTCCGTGGGTGCGGCCGGCGAGCATGCGCAGGCTCACGTCCATGAGTTCGTTCAGACCGACAGTGCCGGTATGGACTTCCGAGAGTTTCGGGGGGCGCAGGTCCGATGCCAGTCGCTCCCAGAGCGCAAGGCGCCAGTCCCGGGGACAGCGGGCCGAGCTGAGACCGAGAATGCTCACGCCGCGCAGGATGAAGGGCATCACCGTGGTATGCAGATCGGCCCCCCCGGCCAGCCCGATGGACACGACGTTGCCCCAGGGGCGGATACTGCGCACCAGCGAGGAGAGCA
This sequence comes from Thioalkalivibrio denitrificans, assembly GCF_002000365.1. Classification (GTDB taxonomy): domain Bacteria; phylum Pseudomonadota; class Gammaproteobacteria; order Ectothiorhodospirales; family Ectothiorhodospiraceae; genus Thioalkalivibrio_A; species Thioalkalivibrio_A denitrificans. The sequence continues at coordinate 28,983 of NZ_MVBK01000002.1, forward strand.
GTTCCCCGCCCACCAGGTCCACGGCTCCGGCCCACCGGGCACTTTCCAGGGGCCGCTTGCCCAGCGGCATGGCCGCGCGGTCCAGCACCTCTGCCGCGCCCAGGGACTTCAGCCAGTCAGACAGCGCCGGCTTGCCGCTCAGGGCGACCACCTCGAAACCGCGGGAAGCAAGAATATTGACGGTGAGGCAGCCCACGCCGCCCGACGCGCCGGTGACAAGGATCGGGCCGGCGGAAGGGTCCTGGCGGTTGAGCTCGAACCGACTCACGGCCATGGCGGCGGTGAATCCCGCAGTGCCCAACAGCATGGCCTGCTCCGCATCCATGCCCTCGGGCATCGGCACCACCCAGTCGGCCGGGACACGAATCCGACCGGCAAATCCCCCGTGGTGAAACTCTCCCAGCCCGCAGCCGGTCACGATGACCTCCGCGCCCACGGGAAACTCCGCCGAGGCGGATGCCACGACGCGACCGGCGGCGTCGATGCCGCCCACCAGGGGAGAGTGGCGCAGAATGCGCCCGCCGCCGGTGACCGCCAGGGCATCCTTGTAGTTGAGGCTGGACCAGGCGACCTCAACCTCCACTTCGCCTTCCATGAGGTCCGCGGGGCCAAGCGAGACCACCCGGACCCGATCGGGTCCGGTGGCCTCCTCGCGTATCATCAGCGCGGCAAACGAAGCATCGGCCATACCTGGATACCGCCTCTTCCGTCCCGGGAACACGCCTGGCTCAAATACCAAGCATATACCGAAAGGACCTTCCATGACCGTGGGACGGGGCAAAACGTGAAAGAAGCCCTGAAGATTCATAGAGATAGGTTGACCGCCAGCCGGCTTCGCGGAACACCCGGCGCCGCCACCGTTGCGCGCGTACGATCCGTGTCCGCCACGGCACAGCGCCGGGGGGGATGCGGGACGACCCGTGTCAGAAGCGGTAGCGAAGGGACGCGGCGACGACCTGAACCTGGCCTTCGGTGGAGCCGATCATGTGCACGGGGCCGGTCCCGGCATTACGTGTCAGGTTCAGGGATTGCTTCGCCACATTGATATAGGTGTAGGCAAAATCGAAACCCAGCCGGCTGTCCCTCTGGTAGCCGGCCCCCACGGAGTACCAGGTGCGATTGCCATCCGGGGTACGGGTGGATCGGTAATCATCCCGGGTGGGCGTGACGTCGTACTGAATACCGCTACGCAGTGTCCACCGCTCATTCAGCAGGTACTCGGCGCCCAGCGCCAGCGCCCAGGTGTTGCGGTAATTCTGCTCGATGACCTGGTCCTGCTCCCCTGGCCGCTTGATCCTGATCTCGTCAAAATTGGACCAATTGAACCATGTGTACTGGGCGAGGCCCGTCCAGCGATCACTGAATCGATGGCTGAGTCCAATGGATACGATGTCCGGCAGCTTGAGATCGGCTTGCCCGCTTTGCGAGCTCGCTGCCCCGACCGGAGGACGCGTGCGGGCCGTACCCTTGAGGGTGTGGGTAATCGCCTGGCGATAGTGAATGCCCAGACGGGTGTCCTCGCTCAGGTCCACCAGGACACCGACATTGAACCCATAGTCCCAACTGTCGCCGCTCAGGGAAAACTCTATGTCGTACTGTGGCTCCGCAGGCCCGGACGGATTGAGAATGGCGCTCTTGAGGGTGGCGTCCGCATACTGAATGTTGATCCCGCCGCCAATGGAGACCCTGTCATTCAGTTGAACTGCGATGCTCGGCGCGATATCGGTGACCCTGAGCGAGGTCTCGGTTGAATCGTACCGGGCAAAGAAATCATCATCGTAGTCGCTGGCGAGACCGAATGGCGCGGTGATCCCGAGACCCACCCAGGTGCGGTCATTGACAGGCTGCGCATAGAACAGGTTGGGCACCGGTGTGTGATCGTAGGGATTGCCGCCGTCTCCCCCGATGACTGGCTGCTCAGTGTCGGGTACCGCGGGAACCGCAGTGGACCCCTTGTCCCTCAGCCTCGCCTCCGGCATGAGAAAATGCACCGCCACCTGGAACTCCGCTGCCTCCAGCCGGGTCATGCCCGCCGGATTGAAATAGACGGTGCTGGCATCCGCCGCGATGGCCGACTCCCCGGCGAAGGCGCGTCCCTGCCCGCTGCCGCTCTGATGCTGGATATAGAAGCCCGCCGCCAGCGTCAGGCCCGGAGCAGCGCCCAACACAAGCCCGGCGACCCCGATCAGGCCGTATCGGTTCAGGCGACCTCTCATGATGTTCCCCCCTGTTGCTCGCATTCTTTGTCGGGCGAATCAGTCCTGCCTCGGCAGCGGCCTGGGACGTCCGTTTTCATCCACGGCCACGTAGACCAGGCGCGCATCGGCCACGGTGAGCGTTTCCGGATTCTCCGGGTTGCGGTCCACGACCACCTCCACGTCCACGGTCATGGAGGTGCGCCCGGCGCGGATCACCTCGGCGTACACGCTGACCATGTCGCCGCGCTGCACGGGCCTGCGAAAGTGCATGCTCTCCACGGCCACGGTGACCACGCGCCCCCGGGCAACGAGCACCGCCGGGATGCTGCCGGCGATGTCCACCTGCGACATCACCCAGCCGCCGAACACGTCGCCGCCCGAGTTGATGGGCGCGGCCGCGGCGGGCACGCGGATGCGGGGTTCGCGGCGCGCCGGGCTCATTCGCTGTAATTCTCGTAAAGGGCCTCAATACGATCGGCGTACTGATCCAGGATGCGGTTGCGCTTCATCTTGAGAGTGGGCGTAAGCAGGCCGTCCTCCACCGTCCACGGCTCGAGGAGCGGGATCACCCGGCGCACCTGCGCAAAACCGGTGAACTCGCGCAACTGGTGGGAGATGCGGGCACGCAGGGTCTTTTCCACGAAGCGGCTGTTGAGGTCCTCCTCGCTGTCCGGATCCACGTCGAGTTCACGGGCCAGTGCCTGCCATTCGTCGGGATTGAGCACCGCCAGCGCGGACAGGTGGGGTCTGCCTTCACCGAACACCATGACCTGGTCGAACAGCGGATCCAGCGCAATGGCCATCTCCATATCGGCGGGCGGCACCTTTTCGCCATTGCCCAGCACGATGATCTCCTTGATGCGCCCGGTGATATACAGGTGGCCGGTCTCGTCCATGCGCGCCTTGTCGCCGCTGTGCAGCCAGCCGTCCTCGTCGATGGCCGCATGGGTGGCCTCCTCGTTCTTCCAGTAGCCAAGCATGACCGAGGGACTGCGCGTAAGCAGTTCGTCCTTATCGCCGATCTTCACCTCCACGCCGGGCAGCGGCGTGCCGATGCTGGCGGGAATGTTGTCGTCCGGGCGGTTGACACTGACCACGGGGCTCGATTCCGTCATGCCGTAGCCGTGGAACACGGGCAGCCCGAGCCCGACGAAGAAGCGCGCGATGGGCGGCGGCAGCGGCGCGCCGCCGCACACGGCGTAGCGCAGGCGCCCGCCCAGGCGTGCGAGCACCTTGCCGGCCACCAGGCGGTTGAGCACCGGCCACAGCAGATGCTTCGGGTGCCAGCCTGCACGGCCCTGCCGGTGCTCGAAGCGGTGCCAGCCCACGTCGACGGTGGTCTGGAAGAGCTTGCGGGCCAATGGGGATTTCTGCTTGAGGCCGGCGTTGATGCGCCCGTAGACGCGTTCGTAGATGCGGGGCACCGAGATCAGCACCGTGGGCTTCACCGTGGCCAGGTCGTCCGCCAGCGTCTGGATGGAGCGGGCATAAGCCACCTGGGCGCCCACCATCATGGGCATGTAGTAGCCGGCGGTGCGTTCCAGCGTGTGGGACAGGGGCAGGAAGGACAGAAAGAGATCCCGCTCGTTGAGGTCGGCGCAACGGCTCGACGCATGGGCGTTGAACAGGATGTTGCGGTGGCTCAGCATCACGCCCTTGGGCTTGCCCGTGGTGCCGGAGGTGTAGACGATGGTGGCCAGGTCGTCCGGCGCCTCCTCGTGGGTCTGAAGCTCGCCCTTGAGGCCGAACAGCCAGTCCGAGAGCGAATCGAGGCGCTCGTCATCGGGCTTGTCTTCGGCCTCGATCGTATTGACCGAGATGATGCGCTGCAGGCCATGCAGCTTGTCGCGCACCTCCAGCAGCTTGCGCCACTGCAGTCGACCTTCCACCACCAGCAGCTTCACCCCCGCCTCACGCACGATGTAGGCGATGTTCTCGGCGCGGTCGTCGGTGTACATGGGAACGGTGATGAGCCGCAGCCCCGCGCAGGCCTGGTCGAAGACCACCCACTCGCGGCAGTTGCGCAGGATGATGCCCACCCGGTCGCCCGGCTCCAGCCCCTCCTTGAGCAGGGCCTGCTGCCATCGACCCACCTCGGTGGCCACTTCACTCCAGGTGCTGTCCACCCAGGCATTCTTGGCGTGATCGTACTGGCGGTAGGCAAGCCCGTCCGGCGATCGCCGCAAACGCTGCAGGAACAGCCCGGCCAGTGAGCCGGCCTCCAGCGGGGTGATGGCCTCGGTGGCCTGGGTCATGAACGCTCCTTCAGCCTGGGTCTGCAGAGATGTGTCCTGCCTGCGGGAGCGTTACCGCTCGCTCCTGCATCGGTTCCGGGGACGTGCGCCCATATTCCCCGAACTCCCGGGCCATTGACAACCTCAACACGGGGCCGAATACGCCCCACAACCACCCTGACCCGATCAGCCCGGACCTTGCACCAAGGCAGGCGATGCTTACGGCCTCCGGGCCTGTCTCGCTTGTCTGTAGATACTCCGTTCCCG
>NZ_MVBK01000003.1:0-13429 GCF_002000365.1 Thioalkalivibrio denitrificans
CCTCACCCTGCCCTCTCCCTCAGGGAGAGGGCAGGGTGAGGGTGGTTTCACTTCCCAATTCCCACTTCTCACTTCCTGCCTCCCACTTCCCAATTCCGGCATCCGACTTCACAAGTCCTACCCCTCCATCCGGGTTAGAATCGCAGGTCATGACCACCACCGAACAATCCCTGCCCGATCTCGGCGCCGTCGCCGAACTGGTGCGTTCTACGGCCCGGGAAGAGCTGTTGCCGCGTTTCAACCGCGTCGGCCACACGGTCAAGGCGGATGGGTCCATCCTGACCGAGGCGGATCTGGCGGTGGACCGGCGCTTGCGCCGGGCGCTGGCAAGCCGCTGGCCGCACGTCGATTTTCTCAGCGAGGAGATGGACAGCACGGTGCAGCGCGGCCTTCTGGCGGACCAGTCCCGCCCGCTGTGGTGTCTGGATCCACTGGACGGGACCAGCAACTTTGCGGCCGGCCTGCCCCTGTTCGCCGTCTCCCTGGCCCTGTTGGTCGGGGGGCAGCCGCATCTGGCCGTTACCTACGATCCGGTGCGGGACGAATGCTTCAGTGCGGCCAGGGATCAGGGCGCCTGGCTGCACCACGGCGGCGTCGGGCAGACGCTTGACACACGCCGTTTCGACGTGCCCCTGGCCCGCAGCGTTGCCCTGGTGGACCTCAAGCGTCTGCCCCACGACCTGGCCGGACGCCTGGTTCACCGGCCGCCCTACGGATCCCAGCGCAACCTGGGCAGCTGCGCCCTTGAATGGGCCTGGCTCGCGGCCGGGCGCGGCCATGTGTACCTCCATGGCGGCCAGAAGGTGTGGGACCTGGCCGCGGGCATCCTGCTGTTGTCAGAGGCGGGCGGGCAGTGCGAGACCCTGGAGGGAGAAACCCTGTGCTGCCGCGGCACCGGGACCGTGTCCGCGGTCGCCGCACTGGATCCGGACCTGTTCCGTGCCTGGCGCGCATGGCTGCATGAGCCGGCGGCGGGCAAGGCGAGACGCTCCGTCTCATGAACAGTCGGGCACTTGGCAGACAGACGCATCCCGAAAGGCGATCAAGGCCGGCGGGCCACGTCCCCGTGGCCGTCAAGCTGGCCCTGGTCATCGCCGCCCTGGCCGTCGTGGTCATGGGAGCGCTGGGGGTCATTCTCCTGAATCAACACACACAGACCCTGCGCGCCCAGGCGGAGCGTTTTGGCGAAACCATGGCGCACCAGCTGGCCGGCGCCTCCGCCGAACTGGTGCTGGCCGAGGACCGGCTGGCCCTCGGCGCACTGGTCAACAACCTCGCGGCCAGCGAGGGTGTGCGCGGCGCTGCCATCTTCACGCTGGACGGCATCCCGCTGGCGGAAGCCGGCGTGCATCGCGTGAACCCGGCCAGCACTACGCCCTGGGGTCAGGGGGTCCGCTGGCGCCTGCCCGGGAGCGACGAGCCGGTGGCGTCCTGGCAGGTGCCGATCCGCTTCCAGGAACTGGAAGTGGGTCATGCCCGTGTCGCCCACAGCCTCGCGCCTCTGGAAGCGACCACGCGCCGCGCGGTATGGCTGCTGGTCAGCGCCACGCTGGTGATGGCCCTGCTGGCCAGCATCGCGGCCGGGGTGATCGGCAAGCGGCTGTCCAGACCCATCGACCACCTGATGGACGCCAGCCGCGCCATCGGCGCCGGCAACTATGGTTTCCGGTTCACCGAACGTCGCAACGACGAGATCGGCCATCTCATGGAATCGTTCAACGAGATGGCCCGGGGACTGCTGGAGAAATCCCAGGTGGAGGCCGCCCTGTCCCGCTATGTCTCGCCCGGCGTGGCACGCCAGATCCTCGCCAACCTGGAGCAGGTGCAACTGGGAGGCCGGCAGGTGGAGGGCACCGTGTTGTTCGCCGACATCGCCGGATTCACGGCCCTGTCCGAGCGCCTTTCACCCACCGAGGTGGCGGACCTGCTCAACGAGTACTTCGGCTACATCACGCGCATCGCCAGTGACTGCCACGGCAGCATCGACAAGTTCATCGGCGACTGCGCCATGGTGGTATTCGGTGCGACCGAACCGGACCCCGAGCATAGGCTGCACGGATTGACCTGCGCGCTCATGCTGCAGCGCCTCGTCATCCGGCTGAACGCCCGGCGCGAGACACCTGTGTCCTTTCGCATCGGTGTCAACAGCGGAACCATGCTGGCCGGCAATCTGGGGGCCAACGAACGCATGCAGTACACGGTGGTGGGTGACGCGGTCAATCTGGCCTCCCGGCTGATGGCACTGGCCGAGCCGGGCGAGATCGTGGTGCCCCAGGACATGGCCGATGATCCGCGTGTCGCACCCTGTATACTGAGCGCGCGCAGCGACGACATCCGTGTGCGCGGCCGGGAGGCCCCTGTGCGAACGTGTCGCATCCGTGCCGCGGGCGGCGATCCGGACCTGGATGCCCGCCTGGACGCCTTGCTGGATGAGATGGGGGCATGACCTTCGTCAATGCGCTCGACCCATACCGGGGCCATGCTTCGCCGGGGCCCGTCGCCTGATTCCCGGACGAACGCATCTCATCGGCACGCCGGTGGTGGAGCGGTACGGTCACGGTATACAGTAGGCCCGGACCCGGCACGCCCGTCCCGGCCGAATCCAGGAGGGTGGAGCCCGGCCCCGGGGCGGGAGTGCACTCCGGCCCCGGGACCGAAACATTCAACAAGAAAGGGGAGTCGTCATGTCCGCAGGACTTATCTTCGCCTTGGTCTGCGCCGTCGTAGCGATCATCTACGGCGCTGTCTCCGTGCAATGGATCCTTGCCAAGCCCGCTGGCTCCAGCCGCATGCAGGAGATCGCCGCCGCCATCCAGGAGGGCGCCTCCGCCTACCTGAACCGCCAGTACACCACCATCAGCATCGTCGGCATCGTGCTCTGCCTGCTGGTGGGTGCCTTCCTCGGGCTGGCCACCGCCATCGGATTCGCCATCGGCGCCATCTTCTCCGGACTGGCCGGCTACATCGGCATGCATATCTCGGTGCGCGCCAACGTGCGTACCGCAGAGGCGGCCAACCACGGGCTGGACTCCGCCATGCAGGTGGCCTTCCGCGGCGGCGCCATCACCGGCCTGCTGGTGGTGGGACTGGGCCTGCTGGGCGTGGCCGGCTACTACGCCATCCTGGTGGGCATGGGCGTCTCCATGGGGGATGCCATCCACGCCCTGGTGGGCCTGGCCTTCGGCGGTTCGCTGATCTCCATCTTCGCGCGACTGGGCGGTGGCATCTTTACCAAGGGCGCCGACGTGGGCGCGGACATCGTGGGCAAGGTGGAGGCCGGGATCCCCGAGGACGACCCGCGCAACCCCGCGGTGATTGCCGACAACGTGGGCGACAATGTGGGTGACTGCGCCGGCATGGCCGCCGACCTGTTCGAGACCTACGCGGTCACCGTGATCGCCACCATGCTGCTGGGCACCCTGCTGCTCACCGAGGCGGGCGAGGTGGCCGCCATCTACCCGCTGGTGCTGGGCGGCGTGTCCATCATCGCCTCGGTCATCGGCACCTTCTTCGTGCGCGTGCGCGAGGGGGGCAAGATCATGAATGCCCTCTACCGGGGCGTGATCGTCTCCGGCGTGCTCGCCGCAGTGGCCTTCTACCCCGTGACGCTCTGGATGGTGGGAGACACCTTCAGCATCGGCGGGGGCGAGTACATCAGCAGCATGAACCTGTACTTCGCCGCGCTGATCGGCCTCGCGCTGACCGGCTTCATGATGTGGATCACCGAGTATTACACCGGCACGCAGTTCTCACCGGTGCGCCGCATCGCGGAGGCGTCCACCACCGGCGACGGCACCAACGTGATCGCCGGCCTGGGCGTGTCCATGAAGGCCACCGCGGCACCGGTTCTGGCCGTGTGCCTTTCCATCTGGCTGTCCCACGAACTGGCGGGCCTGTACGGCATCGCCATCGCCGCCACCACCATGCTGTCCATGACCGGCATCATCGTGGCCCTGGATGCCTACGGGCCCATCACCGACAACGCCGGCGGCATTGCCGAGATGGCCGAGCTGGACGAGAAGGTGCGCAACGTCACCGACCCGCTGGATGCCGTGGGCAACACCACCAAGGCAGTGACCAAGGGCTACGCCATCGGCTCGGCCGGCCTGGGCGCCCTGGTGCTGTTCGCCGACTACACCCACGCCATGGGCGGCTCGGCGGCGGAGCTGATCAACTTCAGCCTCGACAATCACATGATCATCATCGGCCTGTTCATCGGCGGCCTGATCCCCTACCTCTTCGGCGCCCTTGCCATGGAGGCGGTGGGCCGGGCCGCGGGCGGCATCGTCAACGAAGTGCGGCGGCAGTTCCGAGAGATGCCGGGCATCATGGACCACACCCAGAAGCCCGACTACTCGAGAGCGGTGGACATGCTCACCCGCTCCGCCATCCGCGAGATGATCGTCCCCTCGCTGATTCCGGTGCTGGCACCGGTGCTGGTGGGCGTGTTGCTCGGCAAGGAGGCGCTCGGCGGCATGCTGATCGGCACCATCATCACCGGCATCTTCGTGGCCATTTCCATGACCGCCGGCGGCGGCGCCTGGGATAACGCCAAGAAGTACATCGAGGACGGAAATTACGGCGGCAAGGGCAGCGATGCCCACAAGGCGGCGGTCACCGGCGACACCGTGGGCGACCCCTACAAGGACACCGCCGGCCCGGCCATCAACCCGCTCATCAAGGTCATCAACATCGTGGCCCTGTTGATTGTGCCGCTGTTGTAGGGCGGTTTTTATAACCACGAAGCGCACGAAGGACACGAAGGGGAATGATTGCTATCAGGGTTTCGCCAGCGGTGAGCCGAGGCGCCTGCTTGCAGCCCTGGTAGCACATTCCGAATGAAAAACCGGTCTCTCGCAAAGACGCGAAGCGCGCGAAGAAGAAACCAAGAACAAGATAATATCTTGAAGTTCTTTGCGTGCTTCGCGTCTTTGCGAGAGGACAGCCTTTATGATGCATTCGAAGCCACCTTCAGCCAAAGCCGTTCGGTAGTCCCCGCCTCGTAGCCACGGGGACGGCGTATGATTCAAACTGTGACCTGGACCATTCGCTGCCCCGGGAACGATTCGCTTGAAGCTTGTCCTGACCATCACATTACTGCTCCTGCTGGGCGGCTGTGCCGCGCTGGCGCCGCTGCTTGATGAGGAAGGGCCCGAGCGGGTGGAGGAGCTGACTGAGGCCGGCGAGTACGGGCGTGCCCTGGCCGCGCTGGAGCGCCTGATCGAACGTGATCCGGACAACGCCAGGCTGCTGTCCCAGCGCGAGTACCTGCGCCGCCGTGCGGGACAGTTCGAACAGGGCATTCTCATCGAAGCCGCAGCCTATCTGCGGGTGGAGGACTGGGCCCGTGCCCGGGAACGCTACCAGCACGGATTGAGCGTGCTGCCGGACAGCGAAGCCCTGCAGTCGGCCTACGAGGCCTTTGAGGTGCAGCGCCAGCACCACGTGCGCGCCCTGCGCATGCGGCTGCTGCTGGCCCGGGCGCACGGGCTGATCCGCGAACGACCCATGATCGAGGAACTCCACCGGCTCTCTCCCGGCAACTACCGGGCGCGCCAGCAACACCAGCGCGTGGAACGGGAAGCCCGGGAACTGGCGGCGGACCTCATGGAACTGGGCGAGGCGGCACTGGATGCCGACGACCCGCTGCTGGCCGTGGAGGCCCTGACGCTGGCCCATGCGCTCGCCCCCTTGAACGAGAGCGCCCGGCGCCTGGAGGAGGCGGAGGCCGCCCGGCAGGCCCGCCTTGAGGTGCTGCAGGCCCAGCCGATCGTTGATCCCCGGGACGACGAGACCTGGACCGAGCAGGACCAGGCCCTGCTGGACAGATATCACGCGGCCCTGCGCGGTGGAGACCTGGTACTGGCCCGGCAGCTGCTGGACGGTCTGTCCCGGCGCCACCCGGACAACGAGGACCTGCGTCGCCTGCGCCCCGGCCTGAACCGCGCCATCGATACCCGCGTCAGCGCCGGACTGGAGCGCGGCCTGCGCCTCTATGCCCAGGGTCGCATCCGCGAAGCCCTTGACGTCTGGCGCCCCCTGACAGCCCTGGCCCCGGAGCACCGCGAACTGGGCGCCCACGTGGAACGCGCGGAACGGGTGCTGAGGCGACTGGAGGAACTTCAGTGAAAGGATGAAGGATGAAGGATGAATGAAACCAGCCCTATTTTTGATTGCTGAGTGCTGAGTGCTGAGTGCTGAATGCTGCATTCAGCCTTCATCCTTGGTTTCCCCCGCCCCGCCTGCTAATGTGCCGCCTCTACAACCGCTGACCCCTTCGATGTCCAATCTCACCAACCAAGAGCCCCGGTTCACCGTCCAGGTGGGCGACACCTTCATTACGGTGTTGGGGACGGCCCACGTCTCGCGGGCTTCCGCAGAGGCCGTGGAGACCCTGATCCGCAGCGGCGAGTATGACGCGGTGGCGGTAGAGCTGTGCCCCAGCCGGCACAATGCCATCGTGCGGCCCGACGACCTGGCGCGCATGGACCTCTTCCAGGTGCTGCGTCAGGGCAAGGTGCCCATGGTCACCGCAAGCCTCGCCCTGGGCGCCTACCAGCAGCGCCTGGCCGAGCAGTTCGGCATCGAACCGGGCGCGGAGATGCGCTCTGCTATCCGCGAGGCCCAGGCCGATCACCTGCCCGTCCTGCTCATTGACCGTGAGGTGGGGGTCACGCTGAAGCGTTGCTATCGCAACGTGCCGTGGTGGCAACGGTTCGGGCTGTTCGGTGGTCTGCTGGCCGGCCTCATGAGCAAGGAAAAGATCACCGAGGAGGAAATCGAGCGCCTCAAGGAGGGGGATATCCTGGAGTCCACCTTCAACCAGTTCGCCCAGCAATCCCAGGCGCTGTTCCAGCCGCTGATCGCCGAACGGGACCGCTACATGGCGGCCCGGCTACGCCAGGAGGCCGCACAGGGCGGCTACCGGCATATCCTGGCCGTGGTCGGCGCGGGGCACCTCAAGGGAATCCGGGAGAACCTGGAGGCCGAGTGCACCGACTCTCCCCAGGCAGTGATCCGTTCTCTGGACCAGGAACCGCCGCCGGCACGATGGCCGAAGGTCCTGCCCTGGGTGATCGTGGTGCTGGTGCTGACCGGCTTCGCCATCGGTTTTTCACGCAACCCGGAACTGGGCTGGCAGCTGGTCCTGGACTGGGTGCTGATCAACGGCGGGCTGGCCGCCACCGGTGCCGTGATCGCGGCGGCGCACCCGGTGACGGTGGTCAGCGCCGCGCTGGCCGCCCCCCTGACCTCACTCAACCCCACCATCGGGGTCGGCTTTGTGGCGGCCGGCGTGGAAACCCTGGTGCGAAAGCCCAGCGTGGGGGATTTCGCCCGGCTCAAGCAGGACACCAGTCACCCGGGCGGCTGGTGGCGAAACCGCGTGTCACGGATCCTGCTGGTATTCATCCTCACCACCATCGGCTCGGCTGTCGGCACCTATGTGGCGGGTTTCAGGATCTTCGAACGTCTGGTTGGATAAAGGCGATTCAAAATTCAAGATTCAAAATTCAAAATTCAAAATTCAAGATTCAAGATTCAAAGGGGTACGTGCCAATTCCTGGCGCAAGTGATTCCGGGGGTTTCCACTTTGAATTTTGAATTTTGAATCTTGAATTCGCTTCACAAACATTCCCCCACCGACCCATCCGCACACACCCGGCCGTCTATCCACATGGCGCGGCTCAGCTGTACCTCTTGCAGGTCCACCCCGTCCATCAAGGAACCGCGCAGGTCCGCGTAGCTGAGATTGGCGCCGGCCAGGCGGGCGCCTTCCAGGCGGGTTTCCTGCAGGATGGCGCCCACGAGCGAGGCGCGGCTCAGGTCCGTGTGACTCAGGTCGGCGCGCCGCATGTCCGCGTAGTCAAGGTCCGCCTCCCGGAGCCGGGCGCCCGACAGGTGGGCCGCCATGAAGTCGGTGCTCATGAGCACCGATCCTGACAGGTCCACGCCGCGCAGATCCAGCCCGCTCTTGCGGCAGTAACTCCAGTTCACGCCGGGGGCCGCCGGAGCCATGCAGTCCGGCTCGGCCACCGCCTCGCGGCCCCCGTCGCCCTGGAACATGAGCAGCCCGAGCACCAGGGCCACCGCCACGCCTGCCACCACCCAGGGGACCGATCCGGGAGCCTGCTCGCGGGGCTCCGCCTGGGTGAGGCGTTCCCGCTGGATTCGGTGATGCACCAGTTCCGCGGGCTCAGGGGCCCGCCGCTCCGTTCTGCGCCGATCAGCGGTCGGCGCTTCCTCCCCTTCGCGGCGATTGAGGGACTTGCGCTCGTCCTCGCGCAGCCGTGCGCGCAGGCGTGCCTCGCGGCCTTCCGCATCGTCCGGCAGCAGCAGTTCGGGCGGCACCAGTTCCGGGTAGTCAGAAATGGGCCACCAGTTCTCCCGGTCCGTGCTCACCTCGTCATGAAGGTCCAGGCGTCCGAGAATCAAGTACCTTGACACCAGACCGGAGGGATACGGCCCGCTCACCGCCCCGCGGCGGCGTGTGAACCACAACTGGTGTTCCGAGCCCGACTGTACCATGGCCCTATTAGAGCAGTGGCGGAGGAGCAGTGGCTAGTCTCAAGTGGCAAGTGGCAAGGGAAACCACTCCCTGGCCTTGCGGCAATTGACCCCCTCACCCGCTTGCGCGGGGAGGGTTGGGGAGGGGCGCCGGGCCTCCTGGAAACCTCCTCCACCCTGGCCCTTCCCCATGAGGCGGAGGAAATGACCGGGCTAGGTATCAGTCACTTCTCGTCAGCGCTCAGCGGGTGAAGATCACGCCCACCCCGATATGAAACCGGGTGCGGCTGTCGCGATCCGCGTGGCGGTCCCACGGCCAGAGGTGGATGTCGTCCGCATGCACCACGGGGTAGACATAGGGTGCCTCACCCACCTGACCGTCCACGTTCTCGCCCAGACGCCCGGTGACCGTCACCCGCCTTCCCTGACGGTAATCCACTTCCTCCAGGTAGCCGGGCTGGCGCACCAGAAAGCGGCCCTGGGCCGTCCTGCTCGTGTCGGGCCGCTGGGCGCCGCCGAGCGGATAACCCAGCACTTCCATCTCGGTGTAATCGGGCAGATTGCGGGTGGCCACGATCATGCCGCCCCAGATCACCCGGGCGCCCGTGTACACGCCGGGGCTGGCGGCCACCTCGGCCGGCACGAGATCCACGGCCACGCCTTCGGTTTCGTAGCGCGGCCCGGTTGCGCAGCCGTACAGCAGCGCCAGGGAGAGGGTCAGGATGATCAGATAACGCATGGGATGCTCCGCAATAACGAGGTTCAAGATTCAAAATTCAAAGTTCAATGGGCAGATGGTGGCGCCGGGGTTTTCGCCTTTGAATCTTGAATCTTGAATCTTGAACCTCGACCAACCCTACCAGCGGCGCCACGGATCGTGGAAGGGATGATAGGGGTGCCACGGACGATAATAGGGGTGGTACGGATACCAGGGATCGTACCACCACGGTGAATAGTACGGCTCGCGGATGGGCTCGCGGACAGCCCACAGGTAGTGCATATCCACGTCAACGCGCACGTAGGGATACGGGAACTCACCCACGGTGCGCGGTTCCAGGCCAGCCACCGTGCCCGTCACGGTGATCTCACGGCCCGGCGCAAAGACGGCGGGATCGAGGAACCCGTCCACCCGCGCCAGAAAACGCCCCTGCGTGGCATCGGTGAGCTGCGGCCGCCCGCCGCGGGCAAGCGGCCGGGACACGACCTCCAACAAGGTATCCTCGGCGCGGTTCGTTACCGCGGCGATCACCCCGCCCCACCGCACGGTGACCCCCTCAAAGCGTGCCTCGTCGGCACGTACCTCATTCGGCTGGGGCTGACTCGGCGGGGCCTGGCGGATGGGCTCGGGTACCGGGCTGGCGCAGCCGGCCAGGCCCAGCAGGATGATCAGCAGGCCCGCAAGCAGGCCGGGGTTAAGGCGTTCCATCATGACCGGTTGGACCGCTCGGCCGGCTGCGGATTCCATCCTTCAGTGGGGCCCGCGTCTCATTCCAGGTGTTGGCGCATGAACCGTGCGGCGCGCTGCACCGCGTCCTTCGCCGCCAGGTCATCGGCGAATGTGCGCACCTCGGTGGGTCGGAAGTCGAACGCGCGCCCGACACCCGGGTATACCACCAATTGCGCCGGCCTGTCCCGATTGCGCAGCGCCGTGATGGACATCTCGATACCCCGCTTGCGCTGATACTGCTCGTGCTCCCCCACGAACACCAGCGTGGGAAGGGTCAGATCGTCCACCTCCGACGCATAGCGATACACCTGCATGGGCTCCGGCGCGTTGGGATCCTGCATGTGCGGATAATAGGACACGTAGCACGCCAGATCCCGCTCCTGGCGTTCGAAGGTCACGGCCACCTTCAGCGCGTAGTATCCGCCCCGGGTGTGCGAGTACACGCACGCCCGGCTGCTGCTGATGTCGTCCCGGGCCAGCAGGAAATCCAAACCGAGATTAAGATCCTCCTCCAGCACGTAGTCATGCTCGATGGGCATGGCACTGATGAATCGACCGGTGTAGAGATCCGGGGCCACCACCACGAAACCGCGTGCGGCCAGTCGGGTCACCAGGGGTTCGGTCAGGTTATCGAGCCCGCGCCGGCCGTGCGCGAACAGGACGGCCGGATACTTCCGATCGTCATCGGGCCGGGCGATCATGACGGGGACTTCCACATCACCGGACAGGTAGCTGTCCCGGGTCACCGCCACGGCGTGATTCTCCGGAATCGCCAATTCTCCCCGTTCCCACCAGGCGTCATCCCACCAGTCGTGCATCTCCCCGGCCTGGGTCGCGGCCATGCCTGCGAAAAGGCAACCCACGAACAGCCAGCCTGTGATCCTGCGCATGACAACTCCTCCGGGGCTGACGGCCCCTGTTATGATGGCGTTAATGGCACGCCCCTTGCCGGGCGCAAAGTCCCCAACTCTAGCAAGTCCGCTTATCGGAATGCGAATAACCACCCCGCCGCTGCCGGTCGAGGATTGCCTCCCCGGCCTCCTTCAAGCACTTGAAACAAAAGGCCTCGCTGTCCTCCAGGCACCACCCGGTGCGGGCAAGACGACCCGCGTGCCGCTGGCCCTGCTGGAAGCGGTTCACACCGGGCGGCTGGGCGGCCCGGGGATCCTCATGCTGGAACCCCGCCGCCTCGCCGCGCGGGCAGCCGCCCGACGCCTGGCCTGGCATCTGGGTGAGAAACCGGGGCATACCATCGGGCTGACCACCCGGCTCGATCGCGTCGGAGGACCCGACACCCGGGTGGAGGTGGTCACCGAAGGCATCCTGACCCGGCGCCTGCAGCGCGACCCGGCCCTGCAAGACATAGGCATCGTGATCTTTGACGAGTTCCACGAACGCAGCCTTCAGGCGGACCTCGGGCTGGCCCTGTGCCTGCATGCCCGCCAGCTGCTGCGCCCCGACCTGGGCATTCTCGTCATGTCGGCCACCCTGGACACGGCTGGCGTGGCCGCCCTGCTTGGCGGTGCGCCGGTGATCGAGAGCCGGGGACGCAGCTTTCCGGTGGACATCCGCTACGGCGGCCCGGCACCGGACGCACGCAGCATTGCAGCGCCCGTGACGCAGGCCGTGCGGGCCGCGCTGACCGAACAATCCGGCAGCATCCTGGTGTTTCTGCCCGGACAGCGGGAGATCGAGGCCACCGCCCGGGCCCTGGAGGCCCAGGCTGACTCGTCCACCCATATCCTCCCCCTTTACGGACAACTTGCGCCCGAGGCGCAGGATGCAGCCATCCGGCCGGCGCCGCCGGGGCAACGCAAGGTGGTGCTGGCCACGGACATCGCCGAGACCAGTCTCACCATCGAGGGTATCCGCGTGGTGGTGGATGCCGGCTTTGCCCGCAAGCCCGTCTTCGACCCGCGTACCGGACTGACACGCCTGGAGACCGTGCCCATCAGCCGGGCGAGCGCGGATCAGCGTTGCGGGCGGGCCGGACGACTGGAGCCCGGCGTCTGCATCCGGCTCTGGTCCGAGGAGGCCCATGCCCGGCTGCCGGCCCGGACCACGCCCGAGATCCTGAGCGCCGATCTGGCGCCGCTGGCACTGACACTCGCCTGCTGGGGCGCCGACGCCGATGAACTGGCCTGGCTCGATCCGCCGCCGGCGGCCGCCCTCTCCCAGGCCCACGACCTGCTGCGCGACCTGGGCGCATTGGATGCTGCCGGCCGGCCCACCGCCCACGGCAGGGCCCTGGAGGCACTGGGCACCCACCCCCGCCTCGCTCACATGCTCCTTCGCGCCAGGGATCTGGGCCTCGGGCGCACGGCCTGCGTCCTCACCGCCCTCCTGGAGGAACGGGATCCGCTGCCCGCCGGGGCGGGGGCGGACCTGCGTCTGAGGATGCGCCTGGCGGCCGGAGACCGGTCGGGACCGGGCGTGGCGCAGGGCGCACTCAGGCGCATCCGCACCCTCGCGGCACGTCGGGCGGGACAGCTGGAACTGGACCCCCGGGAGGCCGTGGACGCAGACAGCACGGGCCTGCTGCTGGCACTGGCCTATCCGGATCGCATTGCGCTGCGTCGTGAAGGCATCGATGGTCGTTTCCTGCTTTCCGGGGGTCGTGGCGCACGCATGCGCGAGGGTGAGGATCTGCAAGCCTGCGAATGCCTGGTCGCCGCCGTGCTCGACGACACCGGACGCGACGCGCTGATCCGGCTCGCCGCGCCCCTGGAGCGCAGCCGTCTGGAGGACGAACTGGCCGGCTCGATCACCGAGGAAGACATCCTGGCATGGGATGAGTCAATCCAGGGGGTGGTGGCACAGCGGGCACGTCGCCTCGGCGCCCTGCGCCTGGGCAGCCGCCCGCTGCAGGCGGCCGACCCCCAGGCGGTCACGGACCTTCTCGTCCAGGCCATCCACGACCGGGGCCTGCGCTGCCTGCCCTGGGCCCCGGACAGCGAGCGCCTGCGCCAGCGCATGGCCTTCGCCCGCGTCCTGGAGCCCGAAGGCGGCTGGCCGGACGTCTCGAACGAGGCGCTACTGAATGGCCTGGCGGACTGGCTCGGCCCGTCTATGGCCGGTATGAGCCGACTGGACCATCTGGCCCGGCTGGACCTGGTGGCGGCGCTGCAGGGGCTGCTGGACTGGCGTCAGCTCAAGCGGTTGGACGCCATCGCACCCACCCATCTGACGGTACCCAGCGGCTCACGCCTGCGCATCGATTACAGCGACCCGCACGCGCCGGTCCTGGCGGTGCGCATCCAGGAAATCTTCGGTTTGATGGAGACGCCCCGGGTGGGTGACGGCCGTGTGCCGCTCACCCTGCACCTGCTCTCCCCCGCCCGGCGCCCCGTGCAGGTAACCCGCGACCTCGCGGGATTCTGGGCCCGCACCTATGCGGAGGTGAAAAAGGATCTGAAGGGCCGGTATCCCAAGCACCACTGGCCGGATGATCCGGTGGGGAAAGGATGAAGGATGAAG
>NZ_MVBK01000003.1:13482-18264 GCF_002000365.1 Thioalkalivibrio denitrificans
AAGGATGAAGGATGAAGGCAGAGTGTAACCCCTGGTTCCCCTCCCCTCACGGGGAGGGCCAGGGAGGGGTGGTTTCATTCAACCTTCAACCTTCAGCCTTCAACCTTTCAAAGCGGGTGGTTTCATTCAACCTTCATCCTTCCACCTTCATCCTTCGCGCGCAGCCTCGCTGCGCGCGTTCACTGCGCGCGCCGCATCTCCCTCACCTGGATGCTGCTCGCCGGCGGCACCATGAGGTTCTGGGTGCAGGCCACGTCGTAGCCGTAGAAGTCCCGCAGGTGGTTGTAGATGCGCTTGTGGGAGAAATCCCGGTCCTGCTCGATGCCCTCGATCACGGCCCGGGCCAGTTCGGCGGCTTCCTGATCAGGCAGGTTGATGACGAAACGTCGACCGTCCAGCCTGAAGCCGGCCTTGATCATGCGGGACTGGATCGTGCTCCACAGACGCCGGCAATTCTCGTAGGAGTCGTGTTCATGATCCAGGTTAATGACAACCGCGTAAGGCATACGAACCTCCCGCACCCGGGGAATGTGGGCGGGTACTTAACCCTGTACTTAGCAAATTAGGAACCGGGAGATACAGAGAAAGCGTGACGCAGATCACAAAATAAGCCGTAAGAGGGTCTGCATCAATCGTATCACCCGCCCAGCAGGGCGCTTTCCACTTCCACCACCTGCAATTGCGCCCGCTCCACCACCGGGCCCAGGTGTTCGGGACGCAGGCCGGTCAGTTCGTAGGCCTCGGGCTCCACGGGCGGCACGTCACGCTGATCCCGGGTGTCCAGTTCCGCCATATGCGCCACGCTGTTGGCGATGTGCACCAGGGCCGCCTCCACGGGAAACTCGCGGGCACCCCGCGGATCGTGATGATAGCGGATGCATTCCTGCAGGCTGGCGGGCAACTTCCAGCGCAACGCCAGTTCGCCGCCCACCTCGGCGTGGTCGTAGCCCAGCACCTGCCGTTCGGCGGCCTGGGGACCCAATTCCGATGCCTTCTGCAGGGCCAGCAGAAAGGCCTCGTGGGCCTCGTCCGGCTCCCGATTGAAGATCAGGAGTCTGCCCACGTCGTGCAGCAGCCCGGCCACGAACACCGTCTCACTGCGCGCCGGCAGCACCTCCTCGGCCAGAAGGCGTGCCGCAAGACCGCAATAGATGCTGTGGCGCCAGAACTCCTCCAGCGACAACAAGGGGCTGTCCACGGCATCGAAGGCCCGGGGCACGGTGGTGGCGATGACCAGGTCACGAATGCGTCCCGCGCCAATGACGGTCACCGCGCGGGTGATGGTGTCCACGGTACGGCTGAAGCCGTACAGGGGGCTGTTGGCCAGCTTGAGGAGGCGCAGGGTCAGACTGGGGTCCTGACTGACCAGGGCGGCGATGTCGGCGGCGCCGGCGTCGGGATCCTCCACCAATTCGTTGAGCCGGATGGCAATGGCGGGCAGTGACACCAGCCCCGATGTCTGCTCGAGCAGTTCGTCCAGCGGCAGCGACATCGGACCTCCTAGGTGAAGGCACAGAGATTCAAGGTTCAATATTCAAGATTCAAGGGAAATTCAGGGGCTTCGAAGGTTCCATGGGCCCGCTGATCCCTTTGAATATTGAATATTGAATATTGAATATTGATCTTCGTCCAACCGTACCAGAGCCGGAGCAGGGAATCACGGGCCTCTTTCTCTGTTTGCTTTTCGCGAATATCATATTTCCATGATTCTCAAGCCCCAGGACGTCTTCATCTGTCTCAAGCTGATCACCATGGGCCGTCGGCCCTGGACGTACCAGCAGCTCTCGGCCGCCCTGTTCATGAGCGCGTCGGAGATCAACGCGGGTGTCCGGCGCGCCATGCGTGCGCGGCTGGCCGGGCCCGGCCCGGAAGGCGGCAGCCCCCAGCCCAACCTGATGGCGTTGGCGGAGTTTCTGGTGCACGGCCTCAAGTACGCCTTCCCTCCGGACCGCGGGGCCATGACCCAGGGCGTGCCCACGGCCCACGGGACTGCGCCCCTGGCCGATGCCCCCGGCATACCGGGCGACGAGCCCATCCCGGTCTGGCCACACCCGTCCGGGCCGGCGAAGGGTTATGCGTATTCCCCCCTGTATCGCTCGGTGCCCGAGGCCGCGCTGGCCGATCCCGAGCTGCACGCACTGCTGGCGCTCGTGGATGCCATCCGCGACGAACGCTCCCGGGTGGGCAACATGGCCATTCGGGAGCTGCAAGCCCGCCTGAGCCAGAAACATTCCCACTGAAACACTGTCTCCTGTACTGAGCCGGGATCCCCGGCCTGACCCACATGCATGGCGTCCGTGACGGGCGGTGTCGTCTATTCTCTAGTGTCGTGTCCCGACGCCCGGGTCAACCCGACTGAACACAACCAATAAACAATATTGAGGAGAAGCCCATGTTTCGTCTGCTTGCACTTATGATCATGGCCCTGTCCCTGGGCACAGCACACGCTGGTGCAAACGTGGTAAGCGAGGAAGTCACGTATACCGACAACGGATTCGAAATGAGGGGATACCTCGCCTATGATGCCGCGGTGGACGGACCGCGTCCCGGCGTGCTGGTGATCCACGAATGGTGGGGCCACAACGAGCATGCGCGGGCACAGGCCCGCCGCCTTGCAGCCCTGGGTTATACCGCGCTGGCCGTGGACATGTACGGGGAAGGCCGCCTCGCCGACCACCCCGACGACGCCCGTGCGTTCGCCACGCTGGTCCGGAGTAATATGCAATTGATGACGAAGCGTTTCGACGCGGCCCGCAAGTTCCTGGAGGCCCACGAACGCACCGATGCGGGTCAGACTGCCGCCATCGGCTACTGCTTCGGCGGCTCAGTGGTGCTGGAGATGGCCCGTGCCGGCGAGGATCTGGCCGCCGTCGCCAGTTTCCATGGCGCCCTGGCCACCCAGAACCCGGCACAGGAGGGCCAGGTCAACGCCCGCGTGCTAGTGCTGCACGGCAACGAGGACCCCATGGTGCCCGCGGAGCAGGTGGAGAACTTCAAGCAGGAAATGGAAGCAGCGGGCGTCGATTACCACTTCGTGGGCTATGACGGCGCCACCCACAGCTTCACCAACCCTCAGGCCGACGAGAAGGCAAGGCAGTTCGGCATGCCGGTGGGCTACCATGCCGAAGCCGATCAGGCCTCCTGGGAGGAACTTGAGCGTTTCCTGGCGGAGACCTTCGGCGGTTGATGTTGACACCCGACGGGAAGGTGTCCGGCTTCGGAGCCGGGTACCTTCCCTGTCAGGTCAGCAGAAAATACAGGCCGATCCCGGCCGCTGCCGCCACCGACACCAGGATGATCATCTGCACCCTGCGCTGGCGACGGCGTTCCTGCTCCCATTGACGGATCAGGGGCTCACGGCCGCTGTTCGTCAGATCTGCGGGTGTGCCCACTTCCACCGCCGGTTCCTCCGGCTCGTCCGCCTCGGCACGAAGCTCCGGCAACGGGGATTCCTTGATGTCCTCGGGCGTTTCGGGTGCTTCGTCCCTTTCGGGTGCTTCGTCCCTTTCGGGTGCCTCGTTCGTCTCTGAATCCTCGTGCGCCGGTTCGGGCATGGCCTCCTTTTCGGGCGCCACAACGGGTTCAGCCGCCACCACGGGCGCCGACTGGGCCCGCTCGCGCAACTGGCGCCGGGCGTCGGCCAGTTCCTGCATCAGTGAACGCAGTTCGTTCTCGGCGCTCAGGCGCCCCTCTTCACTGCGTTCCAGCTTGGAGGCCAGGTCCACCAGTTCATCCTCGATCTGCAACTGGTTGAGTTCGGCCGCCTCCGCCCGGGCCCGCAGGGCCTCAAGGGTCTCCGCATCGGGGGCCTGCTGTTCCAGGGCCTCGTGACTCTCCCGCAGGGATGCCAATTCGCGCTCGGCAGCCTCGGCTCTCTCCTGCTGCGAGGTGAGTACCACGCGCAGACCGGCCAGTTCGGATTCCACGTCGCGCAGGCGTTCCCGCTCAGTGGTCAGTTCCTGTTCGGCCGCGGCTGCGCGTTCGCGATCGGCGTCCGACTGCGTGCGCAGATGTTCGAGCTCACGGGTGAGCGCGTCCTCGTCGATCCCGCCGATACCCTCGCCACTTTCCTCGTGCGCCCGCTCAAGGGCCTTCTCGGCCGATTGAGCCCGGGCCTGCCACTCCGAGAGTTCGCGCTCGGTGTCGGCCAGCCGGACGGTCCACTCGGCGTTTTCATCCTGGAGCGAGCCCGCCCGGGACTGCAGCTCGGCCACCTTGCCACGCTCCAGACCCAGCGCCTGCTCCAGCGCCTGGTAATCGGCGCGTGCCGATTGCAACTCACGGCGAAGGGATTCCATCTCTTCCCGGGCACGCCCCTTGTCGGCAAGCACGTTCTGAAGGCGTGCCTCAAGATCCGTTGCGCGCCCGGAGGCCTCGGCGGAAACCGCGCGCGCATTCTTGAGTTCGGCATTGAGCTCACCGACCTCGGCCCGCAGGCGGCTCATGTCGGACCTCTCCGCGGCCAGCTGGTTCTCCAGCTCCCGTATCCGGTCGGAGACCTTCTTCTCGTCAACACTCTGCTGACGGATGATCAGTTCCGTGCGCAGGCGGTCGTGCTCCTTCTGAAGGCGGCTGCGCGCGTCCTGGGATTCGCGCAGTTGCTGGCGCATGGCGTCCAGTGTCTCCTCCCACTCGGCAGAAGCCGACAACGACGATGCCTCGGCACGCTGCGCCTCTTCCTGCCAGCCCTGCAATTGCTGTCTGACATCCATGAGGGTGGATTCCAGCTCGGTGATCCGTTCACGCAGCCGGGCGATCTCCGCCTGATCCTCGCTGGGCGCC
>NZ_MVBK01000004.1 GCF_002000365.1 Thioalkalivibrio denitrificans
GCCCTCTGGGCGAACGCAGCACGGGTACAACGCCGGTTCGCCCAGAGGGCTGGGCTCCTACAACCGGCCCTGCCTGCCAGCAGCTCACCCCGGATGAACAACGTATTGAGAGATCACAGCTAGATGCTGCACATTCACAACAGCCTGACCCGCCGCAAGGAACCCTTCGAGCCCATGGAGCCGGGGCGCGTGCGCATGTACGTCTGCGGCATGACCGTGTACGACTACTGCCACCTGGGTCATGCGCGAGTGCTGGTGGTGTTCGACGTCGTGTACCGGTATCTGCGCTCGCTGGGTTTTGACGTCACCTACGTGCGCAATATCACCGACGTGGACGACAAGATCATTCGCCGCGCCGCCGAGAACGGCGAGGACATCCGCGCACTTACTGACCGCTTCATCGCGGCCATGCACGAGGACGCGGGCGCGCTGGGTGTGCTGGCGCCTACAGTGGAACCCCGTGCCACCGAGCACATCGAGGGCATGCTCAGGATGATCAGCAGGCTCATCGAGCGAGGCTACGCCTACGCGGCGGACAACGGCGACGTGTATTACGCCGTATCGAAGTTCGAGAACTACGGCCGGCTTTCCGGCAAGCGCATCGACGACCTGCGCGCCGGGGAACGCGTGGCGCCGGACGAGGCCAAGCACGACCCCCTGGACTTCGTGCTCTGGAAGGCCGCCAAGCCCGGCGAGCCGTCCTGGGATTCTCCCTGGGGCCCCGGGCGCCCCGGCTGGCACATCGAGTGCTCGGCCATGTCCATCCATTACCTGGGCAATCACTTCGATATCCACGGCGGCGGGCAGGATCTGCAGTTCCCCCACCACGACAACGAGATCGCCCAGAGCGAGGCCGCAACCTGCGAGCATTTCGTCAATTACTGGATGCACAACGGCTTCGTGCGGGTCAACGAGGAGAAGATGTCCAAGTCCCTGGGCAACTTCTTCACCGTGCGCGAGGTGCTCGCCCGCTACCCCGCCGAGGTGGTGCGCTATTTCATCCTCTCCAGCCATTACCGCAGCCCGCTCAACTACTCCGACGAACCTCTGGACGCCGCCCGTGCCGGTCTCACCCGCTTCTACACCGCCCTGCGCGGCCTGACGCCGGATGAGTCCGGCGATGCCGGTGATGGCTTCCGTCGCCGCTTCCGCGAGGCCATGGACGACGATTTCAACACCCCCGAGGCCATCGCCGTGCTGTTCGACATCGCCCGGGAGATCAACCGCCTGCGTGACGAGGATCGGTCCGCCGCCGAGCGGCTGGCCGGCCTGCTCAAGGAACTGGGCGGTGTGCTGGGCCTGCTGGAAGGGGACCCGGAGGCGTTCCTGAAAGGTGGTGAGGGGGACTTGGACGAAGCCGCCATCGAGGCCCTGATCGCGAAGCGTCTCGAGGCCCGCAAGGCCCGCGACTTCGCCGAAGCCGACCGCATCCGCGACGACCTTGCCGCCCGGGGAGTCATCCTCGAAGACGGGCCGGGGGGTACCACCTGGCGGCGGGGGTAGGAAAAGATCCAACGCAAAGGCGCAATGACGCAAAGAAATTCAATGAAATGATCTTGAATTAATTCAAGAACGCCTTTTTGCGCCCTTCGCGCCTCTGCGTCTTTGCGTTGAAGGCTTTTGCCTTCCTAATAAACTAGCCGATGCGCGATTCGTAAGACTGCAGTGTGTTCTTCATGAGCATGGCGACGGTCATGGGGCCGACGCCGCCGGGGACGGGGGTGATCCAGGCGGCGCGTTCGACGGCGGTGGCGAAGGTGACGTCGCCTACCAGGCGGCCGTCGTCGAGGCGGTTCATGCCCACGTCGATGACCGTGGCGCCGGGCTTGATCCATTCGCCGGGCACCAGGTCCGGGCGGCCGACGGCCACCACCACGATGTCGCAGCGCGCCACGTGCTCGGCGGTGTCCCGGGTGAAACGGTGGCATACGGTCACCGTGGCGCCTGCCAGCATCAGCTCCAGGGCCATGGGGCGGCCGACGATGTTGGACGCGCCCACCACCACCGCGTTGCGCCCCTTGTAGACCTCCCCCGTGCTGTCCAGGAGGCGCATGACGCCGTATGGGGTGCAGGGCCGCAGCGTGGGCAGGCGCACGGCCAGACGGCCCAGGTTATAGGGGTGAAAGCCGTCCACGTCCTTGGCGGGAGCGATGCGCTCGATGACGGTTTCCGTGTCGAAGTGGGCGGGCAGGGGCAGCTGCACCAGGATGCCGTCCACCTCGGGATCGGCGTTGAGCTCGTCGATGAGCTCCAGGAGCGCCGCCTGGGCGGTTTCGGCCGGAAGGTCGTGGGAAAGGGAACGGATGCCCAGGGCCTCGCAGGTGCGGCGCTTGTTGCGCACGTAGACCTGGGATGCGGGATGCTCGCCCACCAGGACCACGGCCAGCCCCGGCGGGCGCCGGCCGGCAGCCGTGTGGGCTTCCACCGCGCGCCGGACCTCGTCGTGTACCTGCTGGGCCACCTGGCGTCCGTCGATCAGTCTGGCGCTCATCTCGCGTCTGTCCTGGATTGGGAATCGGGGGCGGCAAATTCTCGCACGGGGCCGCCGGGAGGGACAAGGAAACGCCGGGGTTTCGCGTTGACGCCGGGAGCCGGCGGCGGGTATGATTCGCAGCTTCTCCGCAACGCAGGGCCGACAGTTATTATGCGGCCGGCACTCGGATTTCCGGGGTATAGCGCAGCCTGGTAGCGCGCCTGCTTTGGGAGCAGGATGTCGGGGGTTCAAATCCCTCTACCCCGACCATTTTGCTCCCCGGCGCTTGCGGCGGAAGCGAACTGCGCCTGTAGCTCAACCGGATAGAGCATCGGCCTTCTAAGCCGAGGGTTGCAGGTTCGAGTCCTGCCGGGCGCGCCAGAATTCGGATCGGGCCGCCGGTCAGGCACATCAGGTTTGTCATGGTGGCCGTAGCTCAGATGGTAGAGCCCCGGATTGTGATTCCGGTTGTCGTGGGTTCGAGTCCCATCGGCCACCCCAATATTCCAAACCCGGGCCGTTAGCTCAATTGGCAGAGCAGTGGACTCTTAATCCATTGGTTGTAGGTTCGATTCCTACACGGCCCACCAACTCCCGAGGCCAGCCCTGGTGCTGGCCTTTTTCGTGCCCGCACGGGCAGGCTTGTGGCCCGGATCGTAGAGTCTGCCAAGACCCTTTCAACCACGAAGTACACGAAGGCCACGAAACGAGAAAGAACGGATCGTTTCTCTCGCAAAGCGCGCAAAGCACGCCAAGGAACTCAAGAGCGTTGTCCGTTGGGGTGAGCAGCGCGAACCCCAACGGATTTTCAGCAGATTCAGGCTGGAAACCGTGCGGACTGGCGACGATGACATGGTGCCGGCAGTGTCTGAGCGGCGGGGTGGCGTCCCCCTACCGCACCGGGGTGCATTCGCACCCCACCTGCTCGGCGATGCGCTGCTGCAGACCGCTGTAGCGCGGATCCACGTCACCGCCGAACACCGGGTCCGGGATGCGATCGATACGCCCGTCGACCTGTTCCCAATCCTCGGCGCTCAGGGTGCGCTCCAGGGCGGGAAAGATGCGTTCCTCCTCCCGGGCCATGTGCTCGCGCAGCGTGCGTGTGTAGGCCTGTGCATCGGCCTCCACCGCGGAACGGGACACCAGAGCGCCGTCCACGATGGCATTGAGATCCCTGACCAACTGCTCGCCGGACGCTGCGATGTGTCTGTGCTGGGCGGCCAGATCGTCCACCCATGCCTGTACATCGGCGTCGCGCTCCAGCAGGACCTGGCAGGCGATGTCCTCGTGGGGATGGTGATAGCGGTCGGGGTAATGCGTCATGTAGTACATGACATCGAGCATGAGTTCGTAGTCGGGCTGTTCGCCGTGCTCGATCAGCGCAGTCTGGGCGTCCACGAGGTCAAGCAATCGCGTGAAGTTGGCGTGTTCCGTCTGCCACTGGAGGATTCGGTCGTTCATCGGGCACCTCTCTTGTGACGACATGGCCGGACCGATATCCGACTCCGGTGCCGTCGGGGCAGTTACCCGCGACAGCCAGGTGTCGGTCAATGAAGATGTATTTAAAATGCACTTTATGCCCTGGGCGGCGGAACATTCAACCCCACCGAAAGTCGTGTTGCCGGCTACACACCGGCGGCTCGCAATGTTTACGGGACGGGGCCGGAGCAGGCTATAATTGCCCGTTTACGCCGCGAGCCGCGGCCCCGGCGAAAGTGGCGGAACTGGTAGACGCGCTGGATTTAGGTTCCAGTGGGGCAACCCGTGAGAGTTCGAGTCTCTCCTTTCGCACCAGAATCGTGCAGGCGCGCACCCGGCACAGGTCGTAGAACCGGGTCCCGCCGCGAACCGGCGGCCTGCCGGTGAGAGGGGCGGCCCTTGACAGAATATCCAAACAGAGCATCCCGAGAGGACCTGTCGTCATGCAAGTTTCCGTAGAGACCATCAGCAACCTGCAGCGTCGTATGACCGTGCAGGTCCCCGCCGAGCGGATTGACCAGGAAGTGGACAAGCGGCTGAAATCCCTGTCGAAGCGGGTTCGTCTGGACGGGTTCCGGCCGGGCAAGGTGCCCCTGAAGGTGGTCCAGCAGCGCTATGGCGCCGGCGTCTTCCAGGAGGTGGTGGGGGACGTGGTGCAGCGCACCTACCAGGAGGCCATCGCCCAGGAGAAGCTGCAGCCCGCCGGCGGCCCCAGCATCGAGCCCAAGGTCATGGAGCCGGGCAAGGAACTCGAGTACGTCGCCACTTTCGAGGTGTTTCCCCAGGTGGAGCTGGCGGATCTGGGAGACGTGAGCGTGGAACGTCCCCGGGTCGAGATCACCGACGCTGACGTGGACAAGGTCATCGAATCACTGCGGCGTCAGCGCAAGGAGTTCGTGGCCGTGGATCGCCCCGCCCAGGAGGGCGACCAGGTGACGGTGGATTTCGAGGGACGGCTGGACGGCGAGACCTTCGAGGGCGGCAAGGCCGAGGCGGCGCCGGTGGAACTGGGTTCCGGCCAGATGCTGGAGGCATTCGAGTCCCAGCTGGTGGGGTTGCGTCCCGGCGAGGAAAAGACCCTGGACGTCCCGTTTCCCGAGGGCTATCCGGCTGAGCACCTGGCGGGCAAGACCGCCCAGTTCGACATCAAGGTGCGCGAGGTCAGGGAGCCGACCCTGCCCGCGGTGGACGAGGCCTTCGCGACTTCCTTCGGCATCAAGGAGGGGGGCGTGGAGAAGCTGCGCGAGGAAGTCCGCGCCAACATGACCCGGGAGGTGGATCAGGCGGTGCGCAACCGGGTGAAGGGGCAGGTCATGGATGCCCTCTACAAGGCCCATGACCTGGAGCTGCCCGAGGCCCTGATCAAGGACGAGATTGAGCGCCTGCGCGAGCAGGCGACCGCGCGTTTTGGCGCACAGGCCGAAGGGGTGAATTTGCCCGACGAACTGTTCTCCGAGGAGGCCCGCCGCCGGGTGGCCCTGGGGCTGATCATCCGGGAACTCGTTAAGGCAAAAGACCTTAGCGCAACCCCCGAGAAAGTCGAGGCGGAGCTGCAGCGCTCGGCGGCCGGCTACGAGGACCCGAAGCAGGTGATAAACTATTATCGGAGCAACGCCCAGGCGATGAGCGGCCTCGAGGCGCTGGTGCTCGAGGACGAGGTGGTGGACTGGGTCCTGACCCAGGGTACCGTCACGGAAAAGCCCGTGAGCTTCGATGAACTCATGAACCCCCAGAAGGAGGGTCAATCCGAATGAGCATGCATGGTCCCGACGATCGCGGGGCGCTGGATACCCGCGCGCTCAACCTGGTCCCCATGGTGGTCGAGCAGACCGCCCGTGGCGAGCGCGCATACGACATCTATTCCCGCCTGCTCAAGGAGCGGGTGGTCTTTGCCGTGGGTCCGGTGGAGGACTACATGGCCAATGTCATCGTGGCGCAGCTCCTGTTCCTGGAGTCCGAGAACCCCGACAAGGATATCAGCCTCTACATCAACTCCCCCGGTGGTGCGGTCACGGCCGGCATGGCCATCTACGACACCATGCAGTTCATCAAGCCGGATATCTCCACCCTGTGCATCGGCCAGGCGGCCAGCATGGGCGCGGTGCTGCTGGCGGGCGGCGCCCACGGCAAGCGCTTCTGCCTGCCCCATTCCCGGGTGATGATCCATCAGCCGCTGGGCGGCTTCCAGGGCCAGGCCACCGACATCGACATCCATGCCCGCGAGATCCTGAAGATCCGCGAGGAACTCAACCGCATCCTGGCGCACCACACCGGCCAGACGGTGGAGCAGATCGAGCTGGATACGGACCGCGACCGCTTCCTCAATGCGAAGGAGGCGGTGGACTACGGACTGGTGGACCAGGTGCTGTCTCGCCGGGACACTCAGGAGAGCGCGTGACCCCGGTCACGCAGCCGGGCCGGAACCGGATGAACCGGGCATTCCCACAGCTTGAGCCGGCTTGCATCCTGACGGGAAAAGTAGCAAGGTGAGACCGATGACAATCGAGGTCTGTCGATGAGTGACAACAAGTCCAAAGACGCCGATAGCGGCAAGCTTCTTTATTGCTCCTTCTGCGGCAAGAGCCAGCATGAAGTGCGCAAGCTGATTGCCGGTCCCTCGGTCTTCATTTGCGACGAGTGTGTCGAACTCTGCAACGACATCATCCGGGAGGAGATGCAGGAGCAGGGGGCGTCGGTCGGCGAGAAGCTGCCCAAGCCGCACGAGATCAAGCAGATCCTCGACGAGTACGTGATAGGGCAGGAGCGCGCCAAGAAGATCCTGGCCGTGGCGGTGTACAACCACTACAAGCGCCTCGAGGCCCGCGGCAGCAAGGACGAGGTGGAGCTGGCCAAGAGCAACATCCTGCTCATCGGTCCCACGGGCTCCGGCAAGACCCTGCTGGCCGAGACCCTGGCCCGCCTGCTCAACGTGCCCTTCACCATCGCCGACGCCACCACGCTGACCGAGGCCGGTTACGTGGGCGAGGACGTGGAGAACATCATCCAGAAGCTTCTCCAGAAGTGTGATTATGACGTGGACAAGGCGCAGACCGGCATTGTCTACATCGACGAGATCGACAAGATTTCCCGCAAGGCGGACAACCCCTCCATCACCCGTGACGTGTCGGGGGAGGGTGTTCAGCAGGCGCTGCTCAAGCTGATCGAGGGAACCATTGCCTCGGTGCCGCCCCAGGGCGGTCGCAAGCACCCGCAGCAGGAATTCCTGCAGGTGGACACCCACAACATCCTGTTCATCGTCGGCGGCGCCTTCGCCGGCCTGGACAAGGTGATCCGCGACCGAACCGAGAAAGGCGGCATCGGCTTCTCCGCGAAGGTGAAGAGCAAGGAGGAAAGCCTCCCGGCGTCGCAGGTGCTGTTCAACGTCGAGCCGGAAGACCTGATCAAGTACGGGCTCATCCCGGAATTCGTCGGTCGCCTGCCGGTTGTGGCGACCCTGGAGGAACTGGACGAGGACGCCCTGATCCAGATCCTCACCGAACCGAAGAACGCGCTCACCAAGCAGTACGGAAAGCTGTTCGACATGGAAGGCGTGGAGATCGAGTTCCGCGAGGACGCCCTGCGTGCTGTGGCCACCAAGGCCATGGAGCGCAAGACAGGCGCGCGCGGCTTGCGCACGATCCTGGAGCAGGTGCTGCTGGACACCATGTACGATCTGCCGTCCGTGGAGAACGTCTCCAAGGTGGTGATCGACGATGCGGTGATCCGCGGCGAGGCCAAGCCCTATCTCATCTACGAAAACGCTGACTACCAGAAGGCGGCGGCCTCGGACTGAGTGCCCGGGGCGTCGTCCGGCGCCGCAGCTGGCGGCATTCTTCCGTTTCGGCAAGGGATGGCCATCGTTCGTCTACCCGACCCGTCAATTTCCGCGGCCCCCGTCCGGTCATGCCGGCCAAGTGCCTGACACGGCCGGCTTTTTGGTCCGCTCGTCCCGCTGCCCTTGATTTATGCAGCGATCTCCCCCATCAATAGATCCTGTAACCGCACCCGCCGTGCAGGCGGGACCCTGTCAGGCACCGTCTGCCCGACCCAGCCCGAGACCCTATCCCTATGAGTGAAACCGACAACAAGACCCAGGTCGCCACCCAGGAGCCCCTCCAGGCCGTGCCCGTGCTGCCGCTGCGGGACGTGGTGGTGTACCCGCACATGGTCATTCCCCTGTTCGTGGGTCGGGAAAAATCCATTCGCGCCCTGGACGCGGCCATGGCCAACAACAAGCAGATCCTGCTGGTGGCGCAGCAGAGCGCCGAAGTGGACGAGCCCACGGGTGACGAGATTCACCGCATCGGGACGCTGTCCACCATCCTGCAGCTGCTCAAGCTCCCGGACGGCACCATCAAGGTGCTGGTGGAAGGGTCCGAGCGCGCGCGCATCGTCGACCTCGTGGACAGCGAGGAGCATTTCGCGGCCAAGATCGCGCTGATCGGTCCGGATGCCACCCTGGACGAGCGCGAGGTGGAGGTGCTTACGCGCTCCGTGCTGAACCTGTTCGACCAGTACGTGAAGCTCAACAAGAAGATTCCGCCCGAGATCCTGACTTCTCTGGCCGGCATCGACGACCCTGCGCGCCTGGCCGATACCATTGCCGCACACATGTCGCTCAAGCTGGACGAGAAGCAGAAGATCCTGGAGATCCATGACGTGCGCGGGCGTCTGGAACACCTCATGTCGCTGATCGAAGGCGAGATCGACATCCTGCAGATCGAGAAACGCATCCGCGGGCGCGTCAAGCAGCAGATGGAGAAGAGCCAGCGCGAGTACTACCTGAACGAGCAGATGAAGGCCATCCAGAAGGAGCTGGGTGATCTTGAGGATGCCCCCAACGAGGTGGAGGAACTCGCTCGCAAGATCGAAAAGGCCGGTATGTCCAAGGAGGCCAAGCAGAAGGCCACCGCGGAACTGAACAAGCTCAAGATGATGTCGCCCATGTCGGCTGAGGCCACCGTGGTGCGCAACTACATCGACTGGCTGGTCAGCGTGCCCTGGAAGAAGAAGTCCAAGGTGCGCATCGACCTGTCCGAGGCGGAACGTGTGCTGGACGAGGATCACTACGGCCTGGAGAAGGTCAAGGAGCGCATCCTCGAGTATCTGGCCGTGCAGCAGCGCGTGAAAAAGCTCAAGGGCCCCATTCTGTGCCTGGTGGGTCCGCCCGGCGTGGGCAAGACCTCGCTGGGGCGTTCCATCGCGCGCGCCACCAACCGCAAGTTCACCCGCATGTCGCTGGGCGGCGTGCGTGACGAGGCCGAGATCCGCGGTCACCGCCGCACCTACATCGGTTCACTGCCAGGCAAGATCGTGCAGAACCTGTCCAAGGTGGGCACGCGTAACCCGTTGTTCCTGTTGGACGAGATCGACAAGATGGCCATGGATTTCCGGGGTGATCCGGCATCGGCCCTGCTGGAGGTGCTGGACCCGGAGCAGAACTCCACGTTCAACGACCATTACCTGGAAGTGGACTTCGACCTGTCGGACACCATGTTCGTGGCCACCGCCAACAGCATGAACATCCCGGGGCCGTTGCTCGACCGTATGGAGGTCATTCGACTGCCCGGTTACACCGAGGACGAGAAGACCAACATCGCGCAGAACTATCTGGTGCCCAAGCAGATGAAGAACAACGGCCTCAAGGAGGACGAGCTCTCCATCAGCGAGGCCGCGATTCGCGACATGGTGCGCTACTACACCCGCGAGGCGGGCGTGCGCAATCTCGAGCGCGAGATCTCCAAGATCTGCCGCAAGGTGGTCAAGAATCACCTGCTCAAGGACACTGACCGCAAGACCCAGGTCACCCCCAAGAACCTGGACAAGTATCTGGGTGTGCGTCGCTTCCGCTACGGGATCGCCGAGGAGCGCGACCAGGTGGGCCAGGTGACCGGCCTTGCCTGGACCGAGGTGGGCGGCGAGCTGCTGACCATCGAGGCGGCGGTGGTGTCGGGCAAGGGCAAGGTCCAGCACACGGGCAAGCTGGGTGACGTGATGCAGGAGTCCATCCAGGCGGCGCTCACCGTCGTGCGCAGCCGCGCGTCAGTGCTCGGCATCGCCGGCGACTTCCATGAGAAGAAGGACATTCACATCCACGTTCCCGAGGGCGCCACGCCCAAGGACGGCCCGAGTGCCGGTATCGGCATGTGCACGGCACTGGTTTCGGCCCTCACGGGTATCCCGGTGCGCTCCAACGTGGCCATGACCGGGGAGATCACCCTGCGCGGCGAGGTGCTACCCATCGGCGGGCTGAAGGAGAAGCTCCTGGCGGCCCACCGGGGCGGCATTACCACCGTGGTCATCCCCGAGGAGAATGAGAAGGACCTGGTGGAGATTCCGAAGAACATCAAGAGCCGTCTGGACATCCGCCCGGTGCGGTGGATCGATGACGTGCTGGAGATCGCGCTCACGGAGATGCCGGATGCACCCCAGGCGGGGACGGAGCCCGGCGCTGCCCAGAAGTCCGAAAACAAGGGTCCATCCCGGCGCCGTGAGGTGCATCACCACTGATGTGAACGGGAACGATGAAAATGAGACACGGGCCTTCGGGCCCGTGTCTCATTTCAGAGGGGTGGGCAGGCTTTTCGGAGCTGTCGGAGTTGTTCCGTGTCACAGTTTTTTCAGCTGGATCGTGGGGCTCCGGCAGCGGCCCCGACGGCTTGT
The DNA here is from genome assembly GCF_002000365.1 of Thioalkalivibrio denitrificans. Lineage (GTDB taxonomy): Bacteria > Pseudomonadota > Gammaproteobacteria > Ectothiorhodospirales > Ectothiorhodospiraceae > Thioalkalivibrio_A > Thioalkalivibrio_A denitrificans. The sequence goes on from NZ_MVBK01000004.1 coordinate 10,616, forward strand.
TGACAGCTTTCTGAGGCCCTTGGTATAAAGTCCGAGGCTGCATTGATACTTTCATAACAACGCCACCCATCGGGGACTTCGTCAGTTTCTCATCAGCGCCGGCCTCATGCTATTGTGGCCCGCGGATCCCGTATCATCCCGCCCGGTGAACTGCAGGCGGGTCTTCCATTCCGCTTAACCGAAGGAACACATGAATGAATAAATCCGAACTCATCGATGCTGTAGCCGCTTCATCCGATCTGCCCAAGGCCCAGGCCGCGCGTGCGGTGGATGCCATGATCGACGTGATCTCGCGTACCCTGCGGGGCGGCGACCAGGTGACGATCGTCGGCTTCGGCACCTTCCTGGTTCGCGCGCGCGATGCGCGCACTGGCCGCAATCCGCGTACCGGCGAAACCATCAACATTCCTGCCTCGAAGATGCCCAGTTTCAAGGCTGGCAAAGGCCTGAAGGATGCAGTAAACTAGCGCGCCTTCAACGGGTGCTTAGCTCAGCTGGTAGAGCGTCGCCCTTACAAGGCGAATGTCGGCGGTTCGATCCCGTCAGCACCCACCAGGGTGCCGTTGAAGGAAAAAGGAGTGGTAGTTCAGCTGGTTAGAATACCGGCCTGTCACGCCGGGGGTCGCGGGTTCGAGTCCCGTCCACTCCGCCAGTAAGCGAAAAAGGGTGCCTCTCGGCACCCTTTTTTTTCGGGTTCTCCTGGCGTGCTTTGCGGGCTTTGCGAGAGAGACATCTTTGAGCCGGAGAATGCCGCCGAGGAAAGAGCCGGCCGCGAAACGACAAAGTGCCCGAACATCACTTGGTCAGGTCTTTTTCGTGGGCTTCGTGGCGAATGAACAGAACTCCCCGATACCCCCGACCGTCAAATTCGCTATCATGGGCGGATTGCCCTGATTCACCGGACACAGTGACATCCTGACATGCTTCAGAAGATTCGAGACAAGGCTACGGGCTGGATCGCCTACGCGATCATCATCCTCATCAGTATCCCGTTCGCCCTTTGGGGTTTGAATGAGTATTTCGGCGGCGCTCCGGCCCGGGTCGTGGCCGAGGTCAACGGGGTGGAGATCACCCAGCGCCAGTTCCAGCAGGAATACCAGAATCAGCGCCAGCAGCTGGCCGCCATGTTCGGGGGGAGAATCCCCTCCGGCGCCGTGGACGACGCGGTTCTGCGCGACAACGCGCTGCAGTCGCTGATCCGGCGGGAACTGGTGGCACAGATGGCGGACAAGAAGGGGTTCCGCGTCAGCGATTCCGCCGTGGCGGCGGAGATTCGGGGTATTCCGGGTTTCCAGCGTGCGGGCGAATTCGACCCCGAGCGTTACCGGCAGGTGCTGGACGCCCAGCGCCGCACGCCGGCCCAGTTTGAATCGCTGATCAAGCAGGCACTCCTGCTGGAGCAGTTCCAGCGCGGATACCAGGAAGCCGCCTTCATGCCCGGTCCCATGCTGGAGGATTACCTGCGCCTGCGCAACGAGCGCCGCAGTGTCAGCCTGCACACGATCCCCGCCGAGGCGTTCGTGGATGAGATCCAGGTGGACGATGAGCAGGTAGCCGAATACTACGAGGAACACGCGGACCGGTACCGGACACCCGAACGAATCCGGCTTGCCTACCTGATGCTGGACGAAGAGACCCTGCGCGGCGAGGTCAGCGTCACCGAGGAGGACTTGCGCCGGGAGTATGAACAGCGCGTGGACCGCTTCACCGAGCCCGAGGAGCGTCGTGCCCGCCACATCCTGATACGCGTACCCGATGACGCCGATGCCGATGCCGTGGCGAGTGCCGAGGCGCGGGCCCGGGAGACCCGTCAGCGGTTGGACGACGGCGAGGATTTCGCCGACCTGGCGGCCGAAGTCTCTGACGATCCGCTGGCCGCCACGGGCGGCGGAGACCTGGGCTTCATTGCCCGGGGCGATATCGATCCCGACCTGGAGGCGGTGCTGTTCACCCTGCGTGAGGGCGACATCAGCCACCCCGTGCGCACGCGCCAGGGGTTCCAGATCGTCAAGCTCACCGAGATTCGCCCGCCCGTGCGCACGCCGTTTGCGGAGGTCCGGGACGAGGTGGAGGCGGAGTATCGCAACCGGCGTATCGAACGGTTGCAGATCGAACTCACCGAGCGCCTGCTCACGGAGAGTTACGAACAGCCCGGGAGTCTGGAACCGGCCGCGGACGCGACGGGTCTCGAGATCCGCCACACGGACTGGTTCGCGCGCGATGAACCATCGGAGGGTCTGGCGGCGGAGCCGGCGGTGCAGCGGGCGCTGGCCAGCGAGGACGTGCGTGCCGGGCGAAACAGCGACCTGATCGATCTGCCTGACGGGCGGGTGGCCGTCATCCGAATCGCCGAACGCGAGCCGGCGGCCGCGCGGCCGCTGGAGGACGTGGCCGACGAGATCCGCCTGCAGCTGGTGTGGGAAGGCGCCCGGGCTCGGGCCGAGGAAGCCGGCACCCGGGCCATGGAACGTCTGCGTGCCGGGGAGTCCTTTGCGGACGTCGTGGCGGAGTTGCCCGGTGCGAGTATGGAGGAGACCTGGGTGACCCGGGATTCCGCCGAGGTGTCATCCCGTGTGCTGCACCGGATCTTCACCATGGCCCGACCCGTGGACGGCACCCCGCTGGTGGGCGGTCTGGCCGTGGAGGGCGGTGACTACGCCGTGTTCGTGCAGCACGGCTGGGAGCCCGGGGAGGTGGATCCCGCCCGCCGTGCCGAAGTGGCAGGCCAGTTGACCGGCCTGTACGGGGGGCTCGAATTCGAAGCCCTGTACCAGGCGCTGGAGGCGGAGGCGAAGATCCGCATTCACGGGGAAAACCTCTAATGAAGTAAGAAGTGGGAATTGGGAAAGGAAGTACGAAGTGGGAATTGGGAAGTGGGAACGAAAACCACCCTCACCCCGACCCTCTCCCTGAGGGCGAGGGAGTGAAGCCGTTACTTCTCCCTTCCCAATTCCCACTTCCCACTTCGTAACGTGGTTACACCTCCGCCGGTCCCAGCCCCAGCGTGTTGTAGCCGGAGTCCACGTAGAGGATCTCGCCGGTGATGCCGGATGCGAGATCCGACGCGAGAAATGCGCCGGCGTTGCCCACGTCGTCGATGGTGACGTTGCGGCGCAGCGGGGCGTTGTTCTCTACGTGGTCGAGAATCTTGCGGAAGTCGCCGATACCGGCTGCCGCCAGGGTGCGGATCGGGCCGGCGGAGATGGCATTCACCCGCGTGGTCTCCGGGCCCAGCGTGTAGGCCAGGTAGCGCACGTTGGCCTCCAGGCTGGCCTTGGCCAGTCCCATGACGTTGTAGCTCGGCATGGCCCTGACTGCGCCGAGATAACTCAGGGTCAGGATGGCGGCGTTGCGGTCCTTCATCATGTGCCGGCCCGCCTTGGCCAGGGCGGCCAGGCTGTAGGAACTGACGTCATGGGCGATGCGAAAGCCCTCCCGCGAGATGTTGTCCAGAAAATCGCCTTCCAGCTCCTCCCTGGGCGCGAACGCCACCGAGTGCACCAGGATGTCCAGGTGCTCCCAGTAGTTGTCCAGGTGGTCGAAGACCGCCTCCACTTCAGTGTCGCTCTCCACGTTGCAGGGCACGAGGATGTCGGAGTCGAACTCGGCTGCCAGCTTCTCGACGCGGTCCCGGAGGCGTTCGTTCTGGTACGTGAAGGCCAGTTCGGCCCCTTCGCGCCGCATGGCCCTGGCGATGCCGTAGGCGATGGAGCGGTTGCTGGCAACACCGACGATCAGTGCACGTTTGCCTGTGAGAAAACCCATGAGCATCTCCTGTACAGTGAGGCCGCTGTGCCGTGGTGTCTTGCATGGACGCAATGATTCGCGCGGCGCCCACGAAAGCGATTTGCGATGGCTGATTGGCCTTGAACAATGGCCGCATCATACTATCGGGACCTGCGTGCGATCCACTCCGGTGCACGTGAATCGGCGATGGACCCGTTCTTGGTCAGGGATGGCGTGACTGAAGTTGTACGGGCGTCGTGTGAGAGATGTGAATCGGAGAGTGCGAAGTGTGAGAGGGTCCGCCTGTCCATGTCACGATTCAGGCTTCGCCCCTTTCATCGTGTCACCGGATGCTCACTTCACGCCTTCGAGAAACTTCATGCGAACGCCGGCGATGTCGATCGTGTCGCCGTGTTTGAGTCCCCTGGAGGCGTTGCCGATGTGTTCATCGTTCACCTTCGGGGAGGCGCCGCTTGCGCCCCCATCCACGTGGATGATCATGTAGTTGCCGATGCGGCGCTGGATGGCGGCCACCTGGATGCCGGGCTTTCCGAGTGTGGTGAGGGGTTTGGAGAGTTCCAGGGTGCGGCCGGCATTGGGTCCGGTCAGGATCTCAAGCCTGGCGGATGGAGGCGTTGCAGTGCCGGGTGCAGGGCGCGCGGCAGCGGGGGACGGGGCAGGCGTGCGCACCGCCGCGACACGGGCAGCTGGAGGCGGTGCCGTGCTCGGGCGGGGAGGTGTCGCGGACTGTGGCCGGGTGGGCTGGGCCATGGACCCACCGGCAGACTGGCCAAGCTTCTGAACGACCGCTTCCACCTTGCGGTCTGCCGCATCGGCCGGCAATCCCATGGCGTCCATGCGAATGATCATGGTCTTGTCCATCTGGGCGGGGGCGACAGGTTGCACACTGCCCGCCTTGCGCGTGTAGACGAGCCGGTAATGGTAGATCCCGATCTCGTCACCTTCCTTCAGTGCGCGCTTGCGTATGGGCTTGTCGTTGACCGTGGTGCCGTTGGTGCTGTCCAGATCCTCGAGGAAGCTGTCGTTGAGCAGCGTGATGATCTGCGCGTGGTAACCGCTGACCGCATGATTGTCCAGGTGCACGTCATTATCCGGCTTGCGACCGATGGTGATCGTCTTGCGGTCCAGGGAGACTTCCTGGAGGAACTGGTCGTTGAGGTAGACAATAAGCCGAGCCATCTAGCCGTTTCCGTTCACCTTGCGTTTGAGGACATCGAGTATCCGCTGATACCAGGGCGCGCCCCGGAAGTGGGGATCCATCACCCGCACCAACAGGACCGACACATTGTCCTTGCCGCCGGCGTCCAGTGCCGCCCCGATCAGCGCCGTGGCGGCCAAATCCAGATCGTTACCGTGTTCATGAAGAATGAGACGTATTGCCTCGTCCTCAATCATGTCGTTTAGGCCGTCGGAACACAACAGGTAGAGGTCACCGGGCAGGGCGAGCCCCTCGCGCACGTCCACGGCCACGCTGGGTTCTATGCCCAGCGCCCGGGTGACCAGGTTCTTGTTGAGTGCCCCGCGGGCCTCGTCGCGGTTGTAGAAACCATGATCGACCAGCTCCTGGATCAGCGTGTGATCCACGGTCAGCTGCTCCATGGTCTGGTCGCGCAAACGGTACATGCGCGAGTCACCCACGTTGGCGATGGTGAGCTGGCTGTCGCGGATCACGGCCATCACCAGCGTGGTGCCCATGCCGCGGTGGCGGTTGTCCTGCTGCGCCGCTTCGTAGATGGCCGTGTTGGCCTTGACGATGGCGTTTCGCACCGCGCGGGTCTGGGGGGAATAACCGAGCCTCTGATCCAGCTCGTCGGGCCGGATGCCGGGCAGCTGGGTGCGCAGTTCTCCGAGCACGGTGTCCACGGCGATCCGGCTGGCGATCTCGCCGCTGGAGTAGCCCCCCATGCCGTCCGCGAGCACGACCACGCCGAGCTCGGTGTCGTCGCCGATCGTGTCCTCGTTATGGGTGCGTACCCTGCCCTGGTTGCTGAGTCCGGCAACCCGGATCGAGGCACGCTGGGGCATCAGCGCTCGCCCCCGTGGTGCGGGGCGTAGGGGGATGGGGTCGAACCGGACAGCAGGTGACGCGCGGGCGCCGTCATGTCCCGCTGCCCTGATTGGTGACATCCACGTGCAGGGTCAGCCTCTGCCCGGGCCGGATCAGACTGCCGTTGCCCAGGTTGTTCCAGCGCCGGATGTCCGCCACGGACACGCGAAAACGCTGGCCGATGCTGTGCAGGGAATCGCCCCGGCGCACGGAGTACGTCACCGTCTGCCGGCGCGTGGAGACATGCTGCAGGGACGCCGGCATGGGTCCGGCAGCGGCCACCTCGGCAGCGCGCTCGCCATCCGGCAGCCACACGACGAGGCGCTGTCCGGGCCGGATGGGGTCGCCCGGCGCGACGCCGTTCCAGCGGGTCAGTTCCGCCACGGTGACGCCGTAGCGTCTGGACAGGGCCCAGAAACTGTCCCCCTGCCGGACCACGTGTTCATGGCGCTGGCGTCCGGCCGGTCCACGGGCCTGTGTGTTGCTGCGGCGCTGCTCGGCGCTCAGGGTATAGCCGGAAGACGGTCGGGTGGCGCTGGGTACCAGCAGGTGTTGTCCGGCCCGTATGTTGGTGCCGCGCAGGTTGTTCGTCTGTTGCAGCATGGCCACCGTGGTGCGGTAACGGGTGGCGATATGGCTCAGGGTCTCGCCGGTCTGGATCCGGTGACGGTGCCAGGCCACCCGCTCGCCCGGATCGATGGCGGCCAGCCCTTCAGAGAAGCGCTCGGCCCGGTCGGCGGGCAGCAGCAGGTAGTGCGGGCCCTCGGGGTCGGTAGCCCAACGGTTGAAGCCGGGGTTCAGCTGGTAGATGTCCTCCACGTCCAGCTCCGCGAGCCGGGCCGCTACCGCCAGGTCCAGCTGTCCGTCCAGCGCCACCCGTTCCAGGTAGGGCTCATCGGGCACGGGCCAGAGTTCCACGTGATAGGCCCAGGGGTTCTCCACCAGGGCCTGCAATGCCAGCAGCTTGGGCACGTAATGGCGGGTTTCACGGGGCAGGTCCAGATGCCAGTAGTCGGTTGGGCGACCCAGGCGTTCGTTGCGCTGAATCGCGCGGGACACCGTGCCCTGGCCCGCGTTGTAGGCGGCCAGCGTCAGCAGCCAGTCGCCGTCGAAGCGTTGATTAAGCTGCTGCAGGTAATCCAGGGCCGCCTGGGTGGATGCGTGGATGTCGCGTCGCCCGTCGTACCACCAGTTCTGCTTCAGGCCGAAGTGCCGGCCGGTGGAGGGGATGAACTGCCAGATGCCGGCGGCGCGCCCCGGAGAATAGGCGAACGGGAGATAGGCGCTCTCCACGATGGGCAGCAGCAGGAGCTCCGTGGGCAGTTCCCGGGCCTCGATTTCCTCCAGGATGTAGTGCAGGAGGGGTTCGGCCCGGGCCGTGACCCGGTGCAGGAAGTCCTGCCGGCACTGATGCCACTGGATGTGGGGCTGCACCCGGGGATGATGGCGGTAATCCGGCATGGTAAAACCGGCCCGCACACGACCCCAGATGTCGTTGTTTTCCGGGGCCTCCCCGACCGGGATGTGGCGGGTCACCGCCAGATCCGGAAAGGGCGCCGAATCCTCGAGGGACAGCAGTCGCTCCGCCTGTGTACCGTCGCCCGGGGCGGGCTTGGGAGGCCCTGCCAGCTGGGCCTCGTCGCTGACGGGGTCAGGGGCCCGGGCCTCATCACGGGCCTCGTCCGATACGGGCAGGCCGCTGCAACCCGCAAGGAGCAGCGCGGCCGCCAGCGATACGGCGGGCAGGGCCATGGCGAAGGAGGATTTCATGGGCGACAAGCATAGCCATGGGGGGCTGGTGTTAACAAGTGCGAATCCACTGCACGGTGCGGTAATCCAGACAGTAAGACGTCCGGCTTGCCGGGGGCGGCGAGTATCCTGCCGACGGGCGGCACAAATCCGGGCACATTGTGGCCTCGCCATCCGATATGCTGTTCCGCCATGAATCCCGCTTCCGCACCCCATGACCGCCTGGCTCTGCGTGACTGGTACGCGTCCCCGCCGGGGGAGGCCATTGCCGATGACGTGGTGCGTTATCTGAATTCGATGGTCCCGCAGCTGTTCGGCTATCACGCCCTGCGCATCGGAGATCTGGGCCCGGAGCGGGATACGCTGGAGGGAAGCCGGATCATCCACCGGGTGCGGCTGGACCTGGTGCCTCCCGCAGATGTGCTCGCACAGCCCCGGGCGCTGCCCGTGGCGGCCGATACGCTGGACCTGGTGGTGCTGACCCACGTGCTGGAATTCTGTGCCGATCCCCACGCTGTGCTCAGAGAGGTGGACCGCACACTGGTACCGGAGGGCCATGTGATCGTCATCGGCTTCAATCCCATCAGCTTCATGGGACTGCGGCGGCTCGCGGCCATGGGGCGCGGCACGGCGCCCTGGCACGGACGCTACTATACCCACTGGCGGGTGAAAGACTGGCTCAAGCTGCTGGGTTACGACGTACTGGACTGCGTGCCTTCCGGGTTCCGCCCGCCTTTGCGCCACGCCGGTGTGTTGCGGCGCTTGCGGTTCATGGAGACACTGGGCGCCCGTTTCTGGCCGATCCTGGGGAGTGTCTACGTGATACTCGCCCGAAAACGTGTTGTCACGCTGACGCCGGTCCGGCCGCGCTGGCGACCGCGCCGGCGCATCGCCGCCGGCCTGGCCGGCTCCGGACTGCGGAGACAGGGCCGTGGCTGAGCGCGTGGAAATCTTCACTGACGGGGCCTGTCGCGGCAACCCGGGCCCCGGCGGCTGGGGTGCGGTGCTGCGCTACAAGGGCAGGGAGCGCACCCTCAAGGGTGCCGAGCCCGAGACCACCAACAACCGCATGGAACTGACCGCGGCCATCGTTGCCCTGGAAACCCTGAAGCGCCCCTGCGCGGTGGTGCTCACCACCGATTCCCAGTACGTGAAGCAGGGCGTCACCCAGTGGATCCACCAGTGGAAGCGCCGCGGCTGGCGTACCGCGGACCGCAAGCCGGTGAAGAACCAGGATCTCTGGGAGCGCCTGGACGCGGCGGCTGCGCGCCACGACATCCAGTGGTTCTGGGTGCGCGGCCACACGGGCCACCCGGAAAACGAACTCGCCGACCGCCTGGCCAACGAGGCCATCGACGAGATGCTGGCCGGGAGTCCTTCGTGACTTTAGAGTAACGACGCAGAGGTCGTAGAGACGCAGAGGACGCGGGCTTTCTTTCGTCAACTGCTCTCCGCGTTCTCCGCGCCTCTGCGACCTCTGCGTTACGCGCCCGTGCATGGTGCAATGCAGAAGGTACAGGCCCGACGAAGTGATGGTTTACGCTTGCGACTGACAACTGACAACTGACAACTGACCAATGACCGAATCGGCTGACAACAACCGCCGCCAGGTGGTGCTGGATACGGAGACCACGGGGCTGGAGCCTTCGCAGGGGCACCGCATCATCGAGATCGGCTGCCTCGAGCTGGTGGGTCGGCGGCTGACGCGGCGTCATTTTCATCAATACCTGCAGCCGGACCGTGAGATCGACGAGGGTGCGCTGGCCGTGCACGGCATCAGCAACGAGTTTCTGTCGGACAAGCCGCGGTTCGCCGACGTGGTGGAGCAGTTCCTGGAGTTCATTCGCGGTGCGGAACTGATCATCCACAACGCACCCTTTGACGTGGGTTTCATTGACCACGAACTGGGTTTGCTGGAGGGTGACTACGGCCGGGTCATCGACCACGCCACGGTCCTGGACTCCCTGGAACTGGCGCGCGGCATGCACCCGGGCCAGCGCAACAGCCTGGACGCGCTTTGCAAGCGCTACCAGATCGACAACTCGGGGCGCGAACTGCACGGCGCCCTGCTCGATGCACGGATCCTCGCGGACGTCTACCTGGCCATGACGGGAGGGCAGGTGACCCTGTCGCTGGGCGGCGAGTCCGCCGGGACCGACGGCGGCTCTGATGTGCGGGCCCCGCGCCGTCTGCCGGAGGGCCGTCCCCGCTTGCGAGTCATCCGTCCCTCAGACGCCGAACTGCAGGCCCATCACGCCCTGCTGGAGAAACTCTCCCCGTCCTCTCCCTGGTAGCCGACCCGCTACACTCCGCCTGACAACTGACAACTGACAACTGACAACTGACAACTGACAACTGACAACTGACAACTGACAAGAGGGGTTGAGAATGAGCAACTGCGTTCCCAAAGCTGCCGCAATGGAACCCATCGCCGTCACGCTGGAAGCGGGCAGGAAATATTTCTGGTGCCGCTGCGGCCGTTCCAGTAAACAGCCGTTCTGCGACGGTTCCCACCAGGGTACCGGCTGCGAGCCGGTGGCCTTCACCGCCGAGAAGAGCGGCGAGGCCTGGCTGTGCCGATGCAAGCGTACCGGCAATGCGCCGTACTGCGATGGCTCCCACAACAGGGCGGATGATTGATTCATGTGTTCCCCCGGCCGTGCCTGAATGCCGGACTGAGGGGGAAATGGAAGTGTTTTCAAATAATTAAAGTATGTTTACAATGTAAACACCTATTGAGTCCCGGAGAGTGTCGATGCGTGGTGGGAGCGGTGCTCCCCGGGCTTCACGCCACCCGGGGGGCGAACGCGGAGATGCCATGAACGATTCAAATGACAACGCTGCTTCCGCCGCCAAGTCACCCATGACCACCGTGACCCTGCGCATGCCTCGGGACGTGGTCGCCGATCTCAAGCGCCTGGCGCCCTTGCTCGGTTTTCGCGGCTACCAGCCGCTGATTCGTGCCTACGTGGGCGAAGGTCTGCGCAAGGATCGGGAGCGCCTCGGTTCGGACGGCTTGTGGGAGCTTGTCGCCACCCTGAAGCGCAAGGGCGTGAGCCGGGAACTGCTGGAGGAGGCGCTGGCGGAGACCATGCGCCAGTAGGATCCGAGGCCGACGGTGCCGTTGTGATGAAGCGATCGGGCCGTTGCCCGAAGCCGGTTGATTGTCTGTCCACGGGCTGACGGGGCGCGCAGCCGCCCCTTTGTGCCCCCAGGCAGGCGGAGTGCCGGTGGCGGGCTGGTTGGTACAGCACTCTTGGCAGGACGGATGATGCAGCTGATCACGACCTCGTCGGCCGACCTGCCGGATATCCTGCATATTCAGAGGGCCGCCTTCGGCGGAGACGTGGAGGCTGGCCTGGTGCGTGATCTCCTGAATGATCCCACCGCTCAGCCGCTGTTGTCCCTGCTTGCGCGTGACGATGACCGGGCGGTGGGGCACGTGCTCTTCACCGCGGCCCGCCTCGACGCGGCGCCACGTGACGTGTCCATGGCCATTCTCGCGCCCCTGGCCGTAGTGCCGCAGGCGCAGGGGCAGGGTATCGGCGGCCGTCTGATTGCACACGGATTCAGGCGTCTAACGGAGTCGGGTGTAGAACTGGTGTTCGTTCTCGGCGATCCGGGCTACTACCGGCGTCATGGCTTCGAGCCGGCGCTGGCGCACGGGCTCTTGCCTCCCTTCCCCGTTTCTCCCACGGACGCGTGGATGGTCCACGCCCTGAGCCCCGACGTGCTTGGAAATGTGCACGGGACCGTGATGTGCGCCGATGCCATGAACAGGCCGGAATACTGGCGGGAGTAGTGGCGCGATTACCGGGAGAGGCTCCTGGCCCTGCGGATGGCGTCCGGATTCGAAACGTCAGGTGCTGCGCTCAGGCGCGTGCGGGCCGCCGCTGCGGCGGTACCCTGCGGGGATCCGATCGTGACACCGCGTCTGTGCCCGTCATTCAGGATCTCGTCGAACCGGCAGGGGCGATGCACTGCATAACCCTGAGCGAAGTGCACGCCCATGTCTTTCAGCAATTCCAGTGCCTCGTCCGATTCCACGAACTCGGCAACGATCGTCTTGCCCAGGGTCTGTCCGATCTCGTTGATCGCGCGCACCATGGCTCGGTCCGTGGCGTCCCTGGCAATATCCCGCACGAAGGTTCCGTCGATCTTCAGGCAGTCCACGGGCAGGCGGCGCAGATAGCCGAAGGACGACAGACCGGAGCCGAAGTCATCCAGTGCAAAGGTGCATCCCCGGCTGGCCAGGCGATCCATGAAGCCGATCACATCGACGAGATTCCTTGCCGCCGCGGTCTCCGTGATCTCGAAACAAATCTTCTCTCCCGGGACACCGTAGTGCTCCAGCCTGTCCACTACGAAGTGGAAGAAATCTGCCTGATCGAAGGAGCGCCCCGAGAGATTGATATGACATGCATCGAGCGCAGCAAGGTGCTCAGGATGCGCCGCGAGGCGGGCACAGACGTGCTCGATCACCCAGCGGTCGACCAGGTGCGCCGCGCCAAAGCGTTCCGCCGCCGGGAGGAACGCGCCCGGAGGCACCACCTTGCCCGTTTCGTCGGTCAGGCGCACGAGCACTTCATAACGCAGGTGCTCGGGCCGCGCGAGGCAGACGAGACGCTGTGCGTCCAGGAACATCCGCTGATCCCGCAACGCGGCCCGGATGCGCCCCATCCATTCCATCTCTCCGCGCCGTTCGGCAAGCTGCCGGTCGTCCTCGCACAGCAGGTGCACGCGGTTGCGGCCCTTCTCTTTGGCCAGGTGGCAGGCGATGTCCGCCGCCCTGAGCAGGCTGCCGGTGTCGGTGCTGGCCGCGGTGATGGGAACGACGCCGATGCTGCATCCCAGGCTGAAGGTGGAATCTTCCCAGGCGAAGGTTGCACCCTCCAGCGCCTTGCGCAGCTTCTCCGAGATCCTGGCGGCACCTCCCAGGTCGCAGTCCTGTAGGATGATGGCGAACTCATCTCCGCCCAGGCGGGCGAGCAGGTCATGCTCCCGGATACTTCTGCGCAGGAGGTCGGCGGCCTGGCGCAGCAGTTCATCGCCGGCCACGTGGCCCGAGGTGTCATTGACGATCTTGAACTGATCCAGATCGATGAAACAGAGCGCGTGCGCGGAGCCATCGGCCCGGGCTCGGCGCAGCGTCTCGGCCAACCTGCGCTCGAAGGCGCGGCGGTTCGGCAGGCCGGTGAGGGCGTCATGGTTGGCTTGGTAATCGAGTTCCAGTGACAGGCGACGGGACTCGGAGACATCCTCGATGATGGCAATAAAGCGGGGACCATGACGGGAATCCTCGCGCATGCTGGAGATGGTCAGCTTGACCCAGACCGTGTCTCCGTCGCCGCGATGCAGGCGCTGCTCCACCGTGTCGTTCTCGCGGGTGTCGGAGATCAATTCTTCCCACTGTGCCCGCGCGATCTCCTGGTCCTCTGCATGGATGTACGCCGGGTAGGGTTGACCGAGGACTGCTTCCTTGGGGCGGCAGAGAATGTTGCACAGAGCCCGGTTGACATCGAGCAGTCGCCCGTCCTGTGCGACCAGGGCCATGCCCACTGCGGCCTGCTCGAACGTGGTCCGGAACTTGCGCTCGGCGGAGGTGAGCGCACGGGTGAGCCGCCATCCCAGCAGCCCGGTGAGGCCCGCGAGCGTGAGGAGGAAGAGGACGCTGGCAACAGACAGCATCCGCGTCATCCAGCGCGCCGCGCCGGAGGCTTCTGTGCGAAACCTCTGACTGAGCCGTTCCAACGCCAGGTTGATCTCGACCAGGTACATGCGTGACTGTGCCAGCCGGGCCGGAGAAGGCGCCCCCGTTTCCCATTCGGCCTGGAGACGATCGGCTAGCGCAGCAAGTTCCAGGATGTAGGGATCGCTGTCGCGCCAGGCCTGGACCGCGTCGCGAAAATAGGGCGCTTCCGAGAAGTGACGGAAAAGACGGATCATTCCGGGAACATCGTCGGGGTGTATCTGTCCCCGCAACAGTCCCTCGCGGGCGGTTTTGTAATCCAGTGTCGGGGCCTCCATCGCCTTGCGCGCGTCCAGATCGCCCAGGGGAACGTCCAGCCAGGCACGGGCGTGTTTCAGGTATGCCGGGTCACCCGTTCGCGCATACCGATCCAGGTCACGCACGGCGGACAACTGCGCCCGGGACCAGATGCTCTCGCCGCTTAGGTAGGCGGCAGCCCCCGACTGCAAGTGTACGACCGCCACGGTGAATGCCGCGGCTAGGACGGCAAGACACACGAGACCCGCGATCGGGGCTAGCGTGCCTGGTCGCGGCGTGAGTGAACGCATTCGAAGCCCCCTGTCTGGTATCCCCAACCTCGGCCACCGAACCACAGTGTGAGCCGCATCGCGGCGACGCTTTCCCTGCTCGAAGCCGTCCGGCGTCCCTTTTCTTGCAAGGAGGGGGGAGGAGCGGGAGAAACGGGGATGGACATCGGCCCGGTCAGCACCCGCATCACGTCGTCCCCGGGACGAATCCGTGTCTTCTCCGGTGTCGATAAGGCACTACGGGATCAGCGGGATGCAAGCGAGCAGATGCGATAACCGAAACGAGCGGTTGGCGGTCTGGCAGCCATGCTGTCATGGGACCGGAGTCCGTTAGACCATCGGCTTTGCGTCCCCGTCTTTCGCCGGGTTTGCCTTAATCAGACAATGTGATGAATATCACATTTCTTAAGCGTGAGCCAACACCTGCAAGGTGCCTTCCGTCACGTCAACCCTACCGCCCGGTCCCGATCTCCGTCACACCACCTTCCGGACGGCGAAAGGGACGAACCCGCTTCCCGCCAGGGCGCAAGTTGTCACGAGGTCGGCAGCTTGCTCTGCCCCGCTTGATCGGGCGCAATGCAGCGGTAGTGCTCCGATGGTACGGATAATAAGGGCTTAAGTTCGTCTCACCCGGTCGGAGGAAAGCGTGTCGGGTGGGGTCTTGTCACAATCCGGGAGTACGGCATGCAGTCACGGGAACACTGGGAGAAGGTCTACACGACGCGCTCGACGGAGGAGGTGAGCTGGTTCCAGGCCCATCCGGAGCAGTCACTTTCCCTTATCCGGGCGACGGGCGCCCCGCACACGGCGGCCATTATCGACGTGGGCGGAGGCGCATCGAGGCTTGTCGACGCACTCCTGTCGGAAGGCTATTCATCGCTCTCCGTGCTGGATATCTCGGGCGCCGCGCTGGCCGCCTGCAGGGCGCGTCTCGGGTCGCGGGCGGCCGAGGTTGACTGGATCGAGGGGGACGTCACCCGGGCGGAATTTCCCGCCGGTGCGTTCGATGTGTGGCATGACCGCGCCGTGTTCCACTTTCTGACCGAGCCCGGAGGTCGCCGCCGCTACGTGGATACGGTGCTGCGCGCCGTGAAGCCGGGCGGCCACGTGATCGTCGCCACCTTCGCCGAGGACGGACCCGAGCAGTGCAGCGGTCTGCCGGTCATGCGCTACCGGCCGGATCAATTGCAGGCGGAGTTCGGCGATGCCTTCACGTTGTTGCAGCACGAACGCGAAGCGCACCGGACCCCGGCCGGCAAGACCCAGAGCTTCGTCTATTGCCTCTTTCGCCGGGAGAGTCAGCGGCCGGGTTGAAGTTCGGTTGAACCACGAGACACGAAGAGACAGAAAACCGTTTCTCTCGCAAAGACGCGAAGCCCGCAAAGTAAGGATTATCACGGTTCAAGAACAGCCGTAGGTTGGGGTGAGCGGAGCGAACCCCAACATCGATAAGCGATCGTGACACCGCTGTTGGGGTTCGCTCCGCTCACCCCAACCTACGGTACTTGTTGAAAGGAAACGGTTTTCTTTGCGGGCTTCGCGTCTTTGCGAGAGAACAGCCTTTCTTCTTGCTCTTCGTGCCTTCGCGGTTAATCCATCTTCCCCGACTCAATCGTCCGGCAATGCATCCGGGCCATGCCGGGGCCCCGTGGGGTATCATCAGATGCCGTCTCAAGACCGGATCAGGAAATGGTGCAGCTGGGTGCCCCGCGAGATGGATATGTGCCCGTTGAGGGCGCCACGCTTCGTTACGTGATCGAGGGCAGCGGCACGGACGTCCTTGTGCTCGGCTCGTCCGTCTACTATCCGCGCACGTTCTCCGCGGCGCTTCGCGGTGAGGTACGCCTGGTATTCATGGATCTGCGCCATTTCTCACAGGGTTCGGAGGTTGACGACCATTCCCGGGTCACCCTGGACACCTATGTGGACGACATCGACCGGGTGCGGGCGGCACTGGGCATCCGGCGCTGCGTACTCGTGGGTCATTCCCACCATGGCAACGTGGCGCTGGAGTACTCGGCGCGTTGCCCGGATCGGGTGACCGGTCTCGTACTCCTCGGTACGCCGCCGTGCAATGTTCAGCGTACGGTCGAGGCGGGCAGGGCCTATTGGGATGCCCATGCAACGCAGACGCGCAAGGCCATCCTCGAACGCAATCTCGAGGCGCTGGCTGAGCACGGCCTCGGTGCCGACTCCGCTGGCCACCCCTTTGTCGCCCGGTACGTGGCCGAGGCCCCAAGGTACTGGGCGGATCCGGGGTATGACGGTTCATGGCTCTGGCGCGGCGTGCCGGTGAACGCAGGTGCCCTGGATGCCTTTCGCGGGTTCTTTGTCGACTATGACTTCGTTGGGCGGTGGCCCGGTAACGGGATGCCCGTGATGGTCGTGATGGGACGCCACGATTACGTGGTGCCGCCGGTCTTGTGGGATAGTCCTGTTTCGAGACTTCCCGGGCTGACGCTGCACCTGTTCGAACACAGCGGGCACACGCCCCAGCTGGAAGAACCCGAACACTTCGACGACGTGTTCAGAGCGTGGATCGACACCGTGCCAAGTGGGGTCCGGGGATAGGGGGGTTGCATGAGTGCAGAGATCCGCATCGCGGAGACGGACGACGAGATTGCGGCGTGTTTTCCGGTCATCCACGCGTTGCGCCCACATCTGTCGGAGCCCGAATTTGTGCCCTTGATCCGGCGCATGGAAGCAGGGGCCTATCGACTGGCCTACCTGGCCGAGCACGGCCGGCCGGTTGCGGTGGCCGGCTTTCGTATCGGCGAGAATCTTCCCTGGGGGCGCTTCATGTACGTGGACGATCTGGTCACCGACCCGGCGCATCGCTCCCGGGGCCACGGGCGCACGATGCTCAGCTGGCTCAAACGGCACGCGGCCGAGGCCGGCTGCGGACAGCTGAGGCTGGATTCCGGCGTACAGCGAAAGGATGCGCACCGGTTCTATGAGCGCGAAGGCATGGAGATGGTCAGTCTTCATTTCATGATGCCCATCCCCGGTGACTGAAGCCCTCCCGGGCTACGTTCGGAGCCGGGTTCGCCCCGATCGGCAGGGTCTGGCGCTAACCCAATGAAAATGCTCGGTTATAGGCGAGCTGCGCGTGATGCCTAAGGTGTTTTCCCTGTCAAATGAAGGGCCTGGGAATCGCTCCACACGGCGCCCCCGACTGGTGAAGCCGCCGGAACCGGCTATGCTCCTTGATCATAAGAACAGGTTCCCGGCAGCCGGCGATCGGTCATGCAGGGGACAACGAGGGGGAGCGCATGGGAGGGATGTCCCACCATATCCTTGTGGTGTCCGGCCACACGGGGCCCGACGGCGATGTCGGGGCGAAGTCGGCGTGCCTGACGGGTCGTCGCCCGGGAGAGCGGCCGGCAGTCCGCATCGACCCCGGATCGGTGCGCGCCGTTTTGCGAGTCGTGTCGGGGTAGCGTCATGGAGCGCCCCCCGGCCCGTTGGCAGAGTTCCCAGGATGCCGCAGCGCAATGGACGTTGCGCGAGTTCCGGGAAGAGGATCTCGGGGCCGTGCTCGACGTGTTTCAGGCTTCCGTGCGTCAGGTGGCCGCCAGGGATTACATCCCCGAGCAGGTGGAGGCCTGGGCGCCGGTGCCGCCCGATGAGGAGTACTGGCGTCGGCGGCTCGTCCGCAAGGCCGTGTTCGTCTGTGAAACGGAAGGCGCCCTGGCGGGCTTTATCGCCATCGACACCCGCGGGCACGTGGATCTCCTGTTCGTCCATCCGGCGCATCTGCGACGCGGCGTGGCCACGGCATTGCTGGCCCGGGCCCGGGCCTGGGCTATGGAGCGCGGCGCCCGCCGACTGACCACCGATGCGAGCGTCACCGCGCGACCGTTCTTCGAGCAGGCGGGATTCCGTGTGACTGAACACAGGATCGTGCCGTTGCGGGGCATGATGTTCCGGAACTTCCACATGGTCATGGACTGCCGTGACGATGCGGACTAGCTGGTTTTTGTTTTGAACCACGAAGCGCACGAAGACCACGAAGAAGGAACAAAGAAGATGTTCTCTCGCGAAGCCCGCAAAGCTCGCCAAGAATTCTTTAGATAATAATTTCTTTGAATTTCTTCGCGGGCTTCGCGTCTTTGCGAGAGAAAGGCCTTTCTTCGTGGTCTTCGTGCGCTTCGTGGTTCAGAAGCGATGTTGCCTAGGCCCCGTACTCAGCGCGACAGGCGACGGCGCATGGACACCACGGCAATGACCAGCAGGCCGGTGCCCAGGAGGGTCAGCATGGCGGGTTCGGGCACGGTTACCGGGGGGCCGAACACGAGCAGGTCCTGGGAATTGCCAGCCTTGAGCACGTACATATGAAAGTCGACCGGGTGTTCCGCGAGAACCGAGAGCCAGCTGTCGGCGGTGGCACGTGCGCCCTGAAAGTCGCTGGAATAGAACGTACCCTTGTCATCGCCACTCAACGCGTAGTCGGCGGTGGTCTCATTGAGGATCTCCCAGGCTGCCAGCTGGAAGGCCACGTCCCCGCTCTTTGCCCCCAGCGCGCCATGATTGCCCGCATACAGTTGCTCGAAGGCCTGCAACTGCGCACCGGAAAAGGTGTAGTCGGCGGCGTTGATCAGCGTGTATTGCGTCTCGCCTTTGTGCAGGGCGATGCCGGTCTCGATACAAAAGGCGTAGAGGGTCGATCCGGCCTCGAAGGGCGAGTCTCCCACTGTATCGAGGATATTGAAGGCGAACATGCCGGCCTGGACGCCCAGACTGCCTTGCCCGCCGATCAGTTTGCTGGACGTCTGGTCGTAGAGGGTGCCCGACGTGGAACCGTTGGCGAAGCCCGTGTACTGCAGGTCCAGGGTAATGGGTCCGGCTTTGACCGTTCCGGCCGCGAGGACCAGGATCAGCAACAGTAGAGTGAGTGTTGCCGGCTTTTGAGTTGTGCTTGTCACGCCTGTTTCTCCCCGGATGCTCGTGCCATACGAGATTTTGTGATGTGCGTCACAAAATCGAAAGCACAAATCGTGCCGATGGGGATAAGTCGCGTAACTACAGGGGGTTATGTGGAGTGCGTCACGCCGTCACCAGGAAAACTGTAAAGAAATTCGACACAAAAACAGCCTTCCGGCACGGCGCCTCGGCTGCGGATGTCAACCGTGTTTGAGGGCGCGCTCCTTCTCGCGCTGCCAGTCCCGCTCTCTGGCCACCGCGCGCTTGTCGTGCTCCTTCTTGCCCTTGGCGAGTCCGATCTCCAGCTTGGCCCGGCCGCGCTTCCAGTAGAGCGCCAGCGGGGCCAGGGTGTAGCCGCGGCGTTCCACCTGTCCGATGAGCTTGCGAAGCTCCTCGCCACGCAGGAGCAGCTTGCGGGTGCGAATGGGATCCGGGCGGATGTGGGTGGAGGCGGTGGGCAGTGGACTGATGTGGGCGCCGAACAGCCAGGCCTCGCCGTCCTTGATCAGCACGTAGCTCTCGCTGAGCTGCACCCGTCCGGCGCGCAGGCTCTTGACCTCCCAGCCTTCGAGCACCAGCCCCGCCTCGAAGCGGTCCTCGATGAAGTACTCATGACGGGCCTTCTTGTTGAGCGCGATGGTGCTGCCGCCCGTCTGTTTCGCCTTTTTCGACATGGGGCGGGATTATACGCGATGGTCGATGTGCGAGGCGGACGAAGAAAGGCGTTTCTCTCGCAAAGCCGCGAAGTGCGCCAAGAAGGTCTCAAGATAGGGCGCCCCATGGGCGCCGGCGTATGCCACATCGTGTTGAATTGGCGGGCACGGCCCGCCCTATCAAGTCCTCTCTTGGCGTGCTTTGCGTCTTTGCGAGAGAAACAGGGTGTGGAAGGAGGGCGATCGCGTTGCGGTTGAGCAGGCCCGGCGTATTGATCACAATACCCGCGTCCTGCGGGGAGGAAATCCGATCATGAGAAGAGATGTTTCCATTCACGGCCAGTGGTCGTCCAAGCTGGTCTTCGTGCTCGCGGCCACGGGTTCGGCGGTAGGGCTGGGCAACATCTGGCGCTTCCCCTACATCGTCGGTGAGCACGGCGGTGGCGCCTTCGTGCTGGTCTATCTCGGCTGCATCCTGCTGATCGGACTGCCCATCATGATGGCGGAGATCCTGCTTGGTCGCCGCGGGCGCCAGAGCCCCATCAACACCATGTCCACCCTGGCCCGTGAGGAGGGCCTCAGCCGCTCATGGGGTCTGCTGGGTTGGCTGGGTGTCGTTGCCGGTTTCATTATTCTCTCTTATTACAGCGTCATCGCCGGCTGGGCCCTGTCCTACGTGTTTCGTGCCGGCGCCGGCAGTTTCATCGGCCAGGATGCCGGCGGTGCGCAGGCCATGTTCGAGGGTCTGGTCTCCGACCCGGAGCGGCTGCTGGCCTGGCACACCATCTTCATGGTGATGACCATGCTCGTGGTGGCCCGGGGCGTGCGCTCCGGCCTGGAGCAGGCGGTCCGAATCCTGATGCCTGCCCTGTTGCTCCTGCTGGTACTGATGGTGGGCTACGCCATGGCCGAGGGGCATTTCATGGAAGGCTTCCGCTTCATGTTCCAGCCCGACTTCGGCCGCCTGACCGGCAACTCGGTGCTGGTGGCCATGGGTCAGGCGTTCTTCACGCTGAGCCTGGGCATGGGCGCCATCATGATCTATGGCTCATACCTCAACTCCAGGGCGTCGATCGCAAAGACCTCGGCCACGGTGGTGGGCGCCGATACCGCGGTGGCCATCCTCGCCGGACTGGCCATCTTCCCCATCGTTTTTGCCAGCGGCCTCGAGCCGGGTCAGGGCCCTGGCCTGATATTCATCACGCTGCCCATCGCCTTTGGCCAGATGCCCGGCGGCCTCCTGTTCGGCACGGTGTTCTTTGTGTTGCTCATTGTCGCCGCGTGGACCTCGTCCATTTCCATCATGGAACCGGCGGTGGCCTACCTGGTGGAGAACCGCGGTCTGCACCGCATTGGTGCCGCGGCAGTGGTGGCGGGTGTCGCCTGGCTGCTGGGCATCGGCACCGTGCTGTCGTTCAACCACTGGTCCGGCTACACGCTGTTCGATATGACGTTCTTCGATGTCGCGGACTACCTGACCTCCAACATCCTTCTGCCACTGGGCGGATTCCTGATCGCCATCTTCGCCGGCTGGCGGATGACCGAGCGCTCGGTCATGGAGGAGCTGGGAATCCGTCAGCCGCTGCTGTTCCGCACCTGGTACTATCTGGTGCGATTCGTGGCACCCATCGGTATCCTGCTGGTGTTCCTGCGCGCCATCGGCCTGATCTGAACCCGAGAACGCATGCCTTCAATTCAACGCAGCGCCCTGGTGCCCTACAGTCCGGCCCAGATGTTCGATCTGGTCAACGACATCGAGTCCTATCCCCGGTTTCTGCCGGGGTGTCGCAGCTCTGCCATCCTTTCCCGTGATCAGGACACCATCAAGGCCACCCTGGAACTGGCCAAGGGGGCGATGCGCAAGTCCTTCACCACCTGCAACCGCCTGCAGAAGAACAAGATGATCGAGGTGCGGCTGGTGGAGGGGCCGTTCCGCCACCTGGAGGGCTTCTGGCGCTTCGACGCCCTGGAGAGCGGTGTCACCCGCGTGTCACTGCACCTGGAGTTCGAGTTTTCCAACCGCCTGGTGGGACTGGCGATCGGGCCGGTGTTCACCCAGGTGGCCAATACCCTCGTGGACTCCTTCGTGCGCAGGGCACGGGAGGTCTACGGTGAACGATGAGAGGATCGCTGTTGAGGTGGCCTATGCCCGGCCCGACGTGCAGGTGATCGTGCCGGTCACGGTGCCGCAGGGCGCCACCGTGGACGATGCCCTGCGCGCGTCGGAGATCGTTGAGCGCTTCCCCGAGATCGACCTGGAAAAGGCCAAGGTGGGCATCTTCGGCAAACTCACCAAGCGCGACACCGTCCTGAAACCAAGGGACCGGGTGGAGATCTACCGTGCCCTCATCGCGGACCCGAAGGAGGTGCGCAAGCAGCGCGCCGCCGCCGGCAAGCGCATGAAAAAGGGCGGTGGGGATCTGGAAGACGACGAAGGGGATACGTAGGAGCGGTGACCTGCCGCGAACGGGGGCGCGCCATTTGTTCCAAGAAGTATCCGGGTTCTGCAGGCTCACGCAAAGGTCGCAGAGGCGCAGAGAGCGCAGAGTTTTTCTGCAAGAAGCCTCTGCGCTCTCTGCGCCTCTGCGATCTCCGCGTTAATAAGGCGCCCTCGGTCGAGAGCCCGAACTGCCGAAAGATTACTTCTTGAGCCCCGTGTCCTCGAAGCGTGCGACGCGGTTGGCGTCGTCGAAGTAGACGGTCAGGCGGCGGCGCTCCGGGCGACCGTCGCCGGGCTTGAGGTAGTAGACATACTCCCAGCGGCGTTCGCCCTGGAAGGGGTCGCGCAACACGGGATCGCCCAGCAGGAAGCGCACCTGTTCCGGGTTCATGCCCGTTTCCAGCTGGGCGATACGATCCTCGTCGAGGGCGTTGCCCTGCTGGACGTCGGGGCGATGCACCGAGAACAGGCCGGAGCCGCAGCCCTGCAGAACCAGGGTTGCAATCAGGAGGATACCGGTGAGATTCTTTCTCATATACGAATCGGAACCATTGCCCGGAAACGGGGTGGGGACACGAAGGCCGGATTGTACACGCAATCAACCCGTGTCCGACAGGAGGCGCGCTTGGAAAGCCAGGACCTGAAAAAGGCCGGACTGAAGGTCACGCTGCCCAGGATGAAGATCCTGGAGCTGCTGGAGAGTTCCGAGGACCGGCACCTGAGCGCCGAGGCCATCTATCGCCAGTTGCTGGAAGGGGGCGAGGAGATCGGGTTGGCCACCGTCTACCGGGTGCTGACACAGTTCGAGGCGGCGGGCCTGGTCAACCGGCACCACTTCGAAGGCAACCAGGCCGTGTTCGAACTGGAGCGCGGCCGCCATCATGACCACATCGTCTGCCTCAGTTGCGGTCGCGTGGACGAGTTCACCGACAACGTCATCGAGGAGCGCCAGAAGGCCATCGCCGAGCGCCTCGGCTACACCATCAAGGACCACGCCCTGATACTTTACGGCGAGTGCAATCGCGATGATTGCCCGGGGCGACAGAAGGCTTGAAGGCTATTCAAGATTCAATGTTCAAGATTCAAAGAAAACGCCTTGGCAGTATTTTCAACCGGCGGTGGCGGGTGTCAGCCCTTTGAATCTTGAACATTGAATCTTGAATTGTCTTTCACCTTCTCAACCATTTCCCGTGCGTGGGCCAGGGTCTGATCGGTCAGTTCCAGGCCGCCCAGCATGCGCGCCACTTCCTGAACCCGGCTGTCGTCATCCAGCACCTGGATCTGCGTGCGGGTGTCGGCCTTGCCCTTGCGCTTGCTGACCTGGACGTGATGATGGGCCTGTGCCGCCACCTGGGGCAGGTGGGTGACGCACAGCACCTGGCGGTGTTCGCCCAGCGCGCGCAGTTGCCGGCCCACCACCTCGGCCACGGCGCCGCCGATGCCCGAGTCCACCTCATCGAAGATCAGCGTGGGGATGGGCAGGGAACGCGCGGCGATCATCTGGATGGCCAGGCTGATGCGCGAAAGCTCGCCGCCCGAGGCGACCCTGGAGAGCGGCTGCACGGGCTGGCCGGGATTGGCAGTCACCAGGAATTCGATGCGGTCGGTCCCGTGTACGGCTGGGCGCACGTCCGGATCGCTGTCGACCTGCACCTGGAAGACGCCGCCCTCCATTCCCAGCCCCTGCATGGCCTCGCTGACCTGTCCGCTCAGCTGTTTCGCTGCCGATCGGCGGGAGCGGGAGAGCGCCATCGCCGCTTCCCTGTAACGGGCCTCCGCCGCCTGCACGTTGCGTGTCAGGTCGTCCAGATCTTCCTCGTCACCCTCAAGTTGCGCCAGTTCCGCCAGGAGGGTGCGGGTCAGTTCGGGCAGGGCCTCGGGGGCGACGCGGTGCTTGCGGGCCAGGTCGTGGATGTCCGTCAGGCGCTGTTCCACGAAAGACAGCCGTGCCGGATCCAGGTCCACACGGTCCGCGTAGTGACGCAGGGCGTCAGCGGCCTCGCGCAGCTGGATTCGGGCGCTGTTCATCAATTCCAGCGGTTCACCCAGGGCCGGGTCGAGCTGCGCGGCCTCGTCAAGCAGGGAATGGAACCGCGACAGCAGGGCGTCCACGCTGTGGTCGTCGGCGTACAGGCCGTGGTGGACCGATTCACTCAATTCCAGCAGCCTGCCTGCATGGGCCAGGCGGCGCTGCTCCCCGTCGAGGGCTTCCACCTCGTCCTCGCCCAGATCGAGGGCCTGGAGTTCGCCGGTCTGGAAGCGCAGCAGGTCGCGCCGGGCCGTGCGCGCCTCGTCGTCGCCGGCAGCCCGTTCCAGGCGCGCCTTGAGGTCCTGCCAGTCCTGGAAGCTGACGCGGGTTTCCTCCAGGAGGCCGGGATGGTTGGCGAACTCGTCGAGGATCAGGCGCTGCACGTCACGGCGGGTGAGTGACTGGTGGGCGTGTTGCCCGTGGATGTCCACCAGCAGTTCGCCCAGGGCCTTCATGTTCTGAAGCGTGGTCGGCGTCCCGTTGATCCAGGCCCGGCTCTTGCCGTCGGCGCCAACCACGCGGCGGAGCAGGCATTCATCCCCCGCGTCCATGGCCTGTTCCTCCAGCCAGGCCCGGGCGGTGGCATTGTCGGCCAGTTCAAACCCCACGCCGATTTCGGCCCGTTCCGCCCCGGGGCGCACTGCCGCACTGTCCGCCCGGTCCCCCAGCACCAGCCCCAGGGCATCGACAAGGATCGATTTGCCCGCCCCCGTCTCCCCCGTCAGCGCCGTCATCCCCGCCTCCAACTCCAGCGCCAGCGCGTCG
>NZ_MVBK01000005.1:0-327 GCF_002000365.1 Thioalkalivibrio denitrificans
TGATGGCCACGCGCATGGAGGAGTCCTTTTTGTTGCGCAGGGCCTGCGCCGGGGGCTCGTCCATGCCCACCACCTGGCTGGCGTGACAGATGCGCAGACGCTCCGGAATCGTCCTTGAATGACGTTCGAGCTCCTTCGCCAGCACGGATTCGTCACCCACCAGCAACAACTCGATGTCCGGGAACTCGTTCAGTGCCCGCAACGCCGCCGGAACCACCACGCTCGGGCCGTGATCCCCGCCCATGGCGTCAAGTGCAATGGTGAAGGCTTCGCTCATTCAGTTCTTCTGATGCATTTCGCCTGCCCGTAAAACGACGACGCGGGATA
>NZ_MVBK01000005.1:347-24274 GCF_002000365.1 Thioalkalivibrio denitrificans
GCGCAGTAGGAGCAGCCTAAATCCGACAGGCTCCTAGCGAGGCTGTCCGCGGTCCAGGTACGGGCCACGCACATCCGCAACGGCAGGAAGGACTATTCCTCGTCCTGCTCCCTGGCCTTGATGACCTGGCGCCCGCGGTAGAAGCCGTCGGGGCTGATGTGGTGCCGGCGATGCACCTCGCCCGTGGTGGGCTCGATGGACAGGGCGGCAGGTTTGAGGGCGTCATGCGAACGACGCATGCCTCGCTTGGACGGTGTGGTGCGGCCTTGCTGGACAGCCATGATGATATTCTCCGTAACTGAATAAGCGGGTCACTGATATTGTTCCGGCTGGCGCACTGCGCCGCACCGGGGCTTGCTTAGTCTTCACACTTTCCCTTGAGGTCCTTCAGGACCGCAAAGGGGTTCGACGGATCGTCTCCTCCGCCTGCGGCCTCCTCCGGAGAAAACTCTCGCAGGGACGGGGCCGAACAGGCGCTTCCCGGAGCGTGCAATGCCACCACCGGCAGCGACAGAAGCAGTTCGTCCTCGAGCAGTCCGTGCAGGCTGAGTCCCCGTTCCTCGACCTCGAGCGCATCCTCGCGGTCGGGCACGGCGGCCAGCTCGGCTTCGCTGAACACCAGTCGCACTTCGAACTCGTGCTCCACGGGCAGTTCCATGGGCGCAAGACAGCGCTGGCATTGCACATGCAGGCGGGCCTGCACCTGTCCGAGGAGCCGGGCCGGTTGTCCCGAAACACCGCCGAATCGGAATCGGGCCGTGGCCTCGCCTTCGGCGTCGGTGAGCGCCGCCGAAAGACGGGGCATCTCCGCAAGTGGCAGAAAACCCTTGATTTCCAGGGCCTGGGCCGCAAGCCGTGCCGGATCGACCCAATCGGGCAGCCTGTCAAACATAAGCCGGCGATTTTACGCGCCCGTAACCCGCGGTGTCAAAAAGTGTTTTCCCTGTAGAATCCGCACCTTGTCTTGAAATGGCCGCCCCCGATCACCCATACTGCCCCTTCCTTTCGCTGACCCGCCCCTCCCCGAAGGAATTCGCCCTCCGTGATACGAAAGATTCTCATCGCCAACCGGGGCGAAATCGCCGTGCGCATCATCCGCGCATGCGCCGAGATGGACATCACCTCGGTGGCGGTTTACACGGATGCGGATCGCCACAGCCTGCACGTGAAGAAGGCGGACCAGGCCTACTCCATCGGCCCGGATTCCCAGGCCGGCTACCTCAACGTGCACCGCATGGTCAACGTGGCCCGGGCGGCCGGTTGTGACGCCATTCATCCGGGCTACGGGTTCCTCTCCGAAAACCCCCAGTTCGCCGCCGCGTGCGCCGCGCGCGGCATCCGCTTCATCGGCCCGGCGCCGGAGGTGATACGCGCCATGGGGGACAAGGTGGAGGCGCGCCGGTCCATGATCGAGGCCGGGGTGCCGGTCGTTCCGGGCAGCGAGGGCAATCTGGCGCATGTGGACGAGGCCCTGGCACTGGCCGAGCAGATCGGCTACCCGGTCATGCTCAAGGCAACCACCGGCGGCGGCGGACGCGGCATTCGCCGCTGCGATGATCCGACGCAGCTTCGCGGCAACTACGAGCGGGTGCGCTCCGAGGCCACCAAGGCATTCGGAAACACGGAGATCTTCATGGAGAAGGCGATCGTGGATCCGCGCCACATAGAAGTGCAGGTCCTGGCGGACAGCCACGGTGACGTGGTCCACCTGTTCGAGCGCGACTGCTCCATCCAGCGCCGCCACCAGAAGCTGGTGGAGATCGCCCCCTCGCCCCAGCTGAGCGAGCCCCAGCGGGCCTACGTGGGTGAGCTGGCGGTGCGCGCGGCCCGGGCCGTGGGCTACCAGAACGCCGGCACGGTGGAGTTCCTCATGGACCACGAGGACAACTTCTATTTCATGGAGATGAACACCCGCCTGCAGGTGGAACACCCGGTCACCGAGATGATTACCGGGGTGGACATCGTCCAGGAGCAGATCCGCATTGCCTCCGGACTGCCGCTCAGGCACCGCCAGGAGGACATCAGCCGTCGTGGGTTCGCCATTGAGTTCCGCATCAACGCGGAGGACCCGAAGAACGACTTCCTGCCCAGCTTCGGTCGCATCACACGCTACTTCGCCCCCGGCGGCCCCGGGGTGCGCACCGACGGGTGTATCTACACCGGCTACCACATCCCGCCCCACTACGACTCCATGTGCGCCAAGCTGATCGTCTGGGCTCCGGACTGGGAAGGACTGATCCGGCGCGCCCGCAGGGCCTTGGGGGACATCGGTGTGTACGGGGTCAAGACCACCATCCCCTACCACCTGGAGATCCTCGGCACGGAGGCCTTCGCTGCGGGACGCTTCGATACCGGCTTCGTGCAGGCGCATCCTGAGCTCACCGGCTACTCCGTGCGGCGCCCGGTCCGGGAGCTGGCCGCCGTGATCGCCGCCGCCATTGCCGCCCACAAGGGCCTGTAGACCAAGGGATTCCCCATGCCAAAGGTCATGATCACCGACGTCACCCTGCGAGACGGACACCAGAGCCTGATCGCCACGCGCATGCGCACCGAGGACATGCTGCCGGTGTGCGAACGCATGGACAGGATCGGCTTCTGGTCACTGGAGGTGTGGGGCGGCGCCACCTATGACGCCTGCGTACGCTTCCTCAAGGAGGACCCCTGGGAACGCCTGCGCAAGCTGCGCGACGCCCTGCCCAACACGCGCCTGCAGATGCTGTTGCGCGGGCAGAACCTGGTCGGATACCGGCACTACGCCGATGACGTGGTGCGCAGTTTCGTGGCCCGCTCGGCGGCCAACGGCATGGATGTATTCCGCATCTTCGATGCGCTGAACGACACCCGCAACCTGCGCACGGCCATCGATGCGGTCAAGAAGGAGGAGAGGCACGCCCAGGGCACCATCTGTTACACCACGAGCCCGGTGCACGACATTCCCCAGTTCCTGGAGATGGCCCGCGAGATGGTGGACATGGGCTGTGACAGCATCGCCATCAAGGACATGGCCGGCCTGCTCACGCCGGCCACCACGGCCGAGTTGGTCAGGGGCCTGGTGGACACCGTCAAGGTGCCCATTCACCTGCACATGCACGCCACCTCGGGCCTATCGGAGATGTGTCACCTCAAGGCCATCGAGAACGGCGCCAGCGTCGTGGACACCGCCATCTCCGCCTTTGCGGGCGGCACCAGCCACCCGCCCACGGAGAGCATGGTGGCGGCGCTTCGCGGCACGGAATACGACACCGGGCTGGACCTGGTGGCGCTCCAGGAGATCGGGTTCTATTTCCGCGAGATCCGCAAGAAGTATCACCAGTACGAAAGCGAGTACACCGGCATCGACACGCGGGTGCAGACCACCCAGGTGCCCGGCGGCATGATCTCCAACCTGGCCAACCAGCTCAAGGAACAGGGCGCCCTGGACAAGGTGGCCCAGGTGATGAACGAGATCCCGCGGGTGCGCGAGGATCTGGGGTTTCCCCCTCTGGTGACGCCCACCTCCCAGATCGTGGGCACTCAGGCGGTCATGAACGTGCTGACGGGCGAGCGCTACAAGACCATCACCAACGAGGTGAAGCTGTACCTGCAGGGGCGCTACGGGCGTGCCCGCGGCACCGTGAACCACGTGGTGCGCCAGAAGGCCATCGGCAATGCCGACGTGATCGACTGCCGCCCAGCCGACCTGCTGGACGACGAACTGGACACGCTGCGCGAACAGGCCGGCGACCTGGTGCAGAGCGAGGAGGATGTGCTCATCTACGCCATGTTCCCCGAGATCGGCCGGGAGTTCCTCGAACAGCGTCGCGCCGGCCACCTGGTCCCGGAGCCCCTGTTGGCGCCGAATGCGGTCCAGGGCGAGGAGCAGGCCGCCCCCGTGGAGTTCAATGTCACACTGCACGGCGAGACCTACCACATCAGGGTCACCGGCACCGGGCACAAGCGCGAGGACATGCGCCCCTTCTACGTGACCGTGGACGGCATGCCCGAGGAGATCATCCTGGAATCCCTGGAGGAACTGGGGCCGGTCGGCGACGACGAGGCGGCCCGTTCCCCGGGGCGCAAGGGCAGCCGGCGTCCGCGCGCCACCAAGCCCGGGCATGTGTCCAGTTCCATGCCGGGGACGATTATCGACGTCCTGGTGAGCGAGGGTGCCGAGGTCAAGGCCGGGGAGCCGGTGCTGGTGCTCGAGGCCATGAAGATGGAAACCGAGGTGCAGGCGCCGGTGGGCGGCGTCGTGCGCGCCGTGCACGTGGCCAAGGGCGACAGCATCAACCCGGACGAGACGCTTCTGGAGATCGAGTGATGGAAGCGGTCCTGCCGATCCCCCGCACCCATCGGGGTGATGCATGACAACGCTGGTGCTGGCCTCCTCGTCGCGCTATCGGCGGGAACTGCTGGCACGGCTGGGGCTCGAATTTCAGTGCCATTCGCCGGATGTGGATGAACGGGTCCTGGACGGGGAATCCCCCGATGAACTGGTCACGCGCCTGGCGCACGCCAAGGCGGAAGCGGTCGTCCCTCACTATCCCGATGCACTGATCATCGGTTCCGACCAGTGTGCGGAACTGGACGGCCGCATCCTCGGCAAGCCGGGCGATCACGACGCCGCCGTACACCAGCTCAGGGCCGCCTCGGCCCGCACCGTGGCCTTTCACACCGGCCTGTGCCTGCTCAACGCCCGCAATGGCCGGGCCCGGGTGCTCAACGTGCCTTTCCGGGTACATTTCAGAACCCTGGACTCCTCCATGATCGAGGACTATCTGCGCCGCGAGACGCCTTACGACTGCGCCGGCAGCTTCCGGTCGGAGGGGCTGGGCATCGCCTTGTTCGAGCGCCTGGAGGGAGACGACCCGACGGCCCTGATAGGCCTGCCGCTGATCGCCCTGGTGAGCATGCTGCGGGAGGAAGGGGTGGCGGTTCTGGGAGATACCCGCTAAACGAAAACCGGGCGGCATCCGACGGATGCCGCCCGGCACATTTGCTGGAAACAGGGCTTACCCGGGATTGCGAAAGCGGATCAGGTGCGGATCACCCTCCTCCACCGGCCGGCCCAGGCTGATTACGCCCTCGCCCACCAGCGGAAACTCCTCGCCGTTGAGCAGGCAGATCTGGTCGTTGCCCTTGATCTGCACGTAGGTCCCGTTGGTGCTCTGATCGATCATCACGAACTTGCCCTTGCGGTAGATGAAGCGCGCGTGATGACGCGAGGCAACCGGCGTGGAGACCACCAGATCACAATCCAGGTTACGTCCGACCACGAACACCCGCGAACTCGCCGTGAACCAGTGCTCAAGCCCCTCGTAACTCAGGGAGAGCCGCGCGCTGAGGTCGTACATGGACCGCAGACGATCGGCACTGATCTGCTCGGTCGGGGCACGTTCTTCATAACCGTTGTCTGAAGATTGCATGGAATGCTTCATGGTCAGCATGACCTCGGTTGGTAAGTATCCTAAAGTATGTGTGATCGGCAGGGCCATTTTCTGTGAACTCGCCCAGAAAACACCACTGCCTTGCTACGTTGGGGGCCGATTCACGACCGATTATCGCCTGAAGGCTTGCCACTTTCTGTGACAGCGGATACGGGCGCCGGTTCTTGGAAAGGAGACGGGCATGAGCAACAGCGCCGTGGGCATCATCGGCGTGGGCAACGTGGGTGTCGCCGCCGCCTATGCCCTCTTCCAGAGACAGATCGCCGGCCGGCTTGTGCTGCTGGACACGGATACCCGGCGCGCCGAGGGCGAGGCCATGGACCTCATGCACGGACAGGCACTGGTGGGACGTGTATCGGTGCAGGCTGGCGATTACGCGGATCTGGCCGGTTGCCGGGTGGTGGTTATCTGTGCGGGTGTGAACCAGAAACCGGGCGAGAACCGCCTGGATCTGCTGAACCGCAATGCGGAGGTGTTTCGCGAGATCGCCGGGCGCCTGGACCGTCATGCCCCGGAAGCGGTGCTGGTGGTGGCCACCAACCCGGTGGATATTCTCACCACCGTCATGCAGCGTCTGAGCAGCCGTCCGGCAAGCCGGGTGATCGGCACCGGCACCATGCTCGACACCTCCCGCTTTCGCGCCCTGCTCGGCGAGCACTACGGGGTGAATCCGCGCTCTGTGCACGCCTATATCCTGGGCGAGCATGGCGACTCCGAAGTGCCCCTGTGGAGCAGCGCGACCATCGGCGGGCGGCGCATCGTCGACCAGGAGGTCAACGGCCGCCGGTTCGATGAAACGGCCCTTCAGGCACTGTTCGAGCGCGTCCGGGGGGCCGCCTACGACATCATCGACCGCAAGGGGTACACCAACACGGCCATCGGCCTGGTGATCGCCTACCTGGTGCGCGTGATCCTGGAAGACCAGAAGAGTGTCCTGCCAGTCAGTGTGGACCCTGCCGGCGTGTACGGGATCTCGGACCTGTGCCTTAGTGTGCCCTGCGTCGTGGGTCGTGACGGCGTGGAAACACCGGTCCCGCCGCAGCTCTCCGAGACGGAGGCCCGGGGCCTCTCGGCGTCCGCCGAGGTGCTGCGCACCAGCCTTGCCGGCATGACCATCGGCGGTGGGGACGGGGGCGTCTCTGAGACTTCGAAATGACGCGTGACCCGCGCTAAACTGTGCGAAAAGACGTCACCGTCGAGGGCTTTCCGATGAGTACGCTGGATGAGATCAGACAGGGATTCACTCACGCCGTGGACACCCTGGCCCGGGGCTGGCACCAGCTTCGGGAGCATGCGGGCCAGGCCCTGACCCGTTTCCGGCCCGCCGCCGGCGAAGGCCCGGTGCAGAGTGTCGAGGAGTCCCTGGTGCGCAATGCCGCACGCTGGGGTGTGCTGGCGTCCGAGGTGCGCGAAACCGACGATGCCGTTGTCGTCGGACTCGAGATTCCGGGCATGGAGGCCAACGATTTCGACATCGACGTCGTGGACAACCACCTGGTTGTCCGGGGCGAGAAGCGAGTTGACCGGGAAGAGACGCGGGGGCGTTTCTACGTGATGGAGCGAGCCTACGGCCACTTCGAGCGCACCGTTCCCCTGCCCGTGCCCGTGGAGCCCCAGGGCGCCAGGGCGCGTTACCGCAAGGGCGTGCTGACGGTCACCCTGCCCAAGAACCCACGCGCCATGGGCCGGCGCATCCCCGTCCAGGGAAGCTGATCATGAGCGACGATAAACCTGTCATCAACGGCAACACCTATTCCGGTCCCGAGCGCCGCTCCGGCAAGGACCGCCGCTCCGGAAAGGACCGCCGAGAGCTGGTGCGGTTCGAACCGGAAAAAGAACCGCGCCGCTCCGGCAAGGACCGTCGCAAGAAGGATGAGGACATCTGGGAACGGCGGGACTTTTAATTAAGGTTGAAGGTTGAAGGTTGAAGGTTGAAGGATGAAGGCTGAGTGCTGAATGCTGAGCGCTGAGTGCTGAGTGCTGAATGCTGAGCGCTGAATGCTGAGCGCTGAGTGCTGAATGCTGAGCGCTGAGTGCTGAGTGCGTTGGCCTTTCCGGCCGGACCCAGATCCACCCCCGCAGCTGGACCCGAGCATCGCAATCAGTTGTACAGATATCCCGGCAGCCAGAGACCGATGGCCGGGAAGGTGTAGAACAGCACCATGGCCACGAACACCATGGCCAGGAACGGCAGGATGCCCTTGAATATCTCCATCAGTTGCAAGTGTGGCGCGATGCCCTTCAGATAGAACGCCGACATGGCCATGGGCGGAGTCAGGAACGACGTCTGGATGTTGAGCGCCACCAGCACGCCGAAGAACAGCGGATCAATGCCGAAGGCCGGCAGCAGCGGCAGGAAGATGGGCACGAAGATGATGATGATCTCGGTCCACTCCAGCGGCCAGCCCAACAGGAAGATGACGAGCTGCGCCAGGATCAGGAACTGAAGCGGCGTCATATTGAGCCCCAGCAGCCACTCCTCGATCAGCCCGTGCCCGCCGAGCAGCGAGAACACCGACGAAAAGATCCACGATCCCACGAACAGCCAGCACACCATGGCCGAGGTTCGCGCCGTGAGGAAGACCGACTCCTTGAAACGAGACAGGGTGAGCTGCCCGTAGGCCGCCGCCAGGACGATGGCGCCCAGCGCCCCGATGCCCGCGGCCTCGTGGGGGGTCGCGAGCCCGAACAGGATGGCCCCCAGCACCGACATGATGAGGAAAGCGAGCGGAAAGAATGACGTCAGCAGGGCCGCGAATATCTTGAGCAGCGGCACCTTCCGTTCTTCCTTGGGCAGCTTGGGCGCCACCTTGGGATTGATGAGTGCCCGGATCACCACGTAAAGCACGTAGAGCCCTGCCAGCAACAGGCCAGGGAACAGCGCGGCGGCATACAGGCGCACCACGGAGACTCCTGCCATGGCGCCATAGAGGATCAGCATGATACTGGGCGGGATGAGAATGCCCAGGCACCCGCCGGCACAGATCACGCCCGAGGCCAGCTGGCGGTCATAGCCCGCCTTGAGCATGGCCGGCAGCGCCAGCAGGCCCATCAGGGTGACCACGGCCCCGACGATGCCCGTGGCCGTGGCGAACATGGCGCAGGTGATCAGACTGGCCACCGCCAGGGAGGCAGGTACGGCGTTGAAGGCCAGCTGAAGACTCTTGAACAGGCGGTCGAGGATGTTTGCCCGTTCGACAAGGTATCCCATGAACAGGAACAGCGGCACGGCGATCAGCACATCGTTGGCCATCACGCCGTAGGCGCGCTGTACCAGCAAGGTGAAGATGATATCGCCGATGGCGAAATATCCGAAGCCGAGCGCGAGGGCGATCAGGGTAAAGGCAATCGGAAAACCGAGCAGGATCGTGACGATGAAGATGCACAGCATCAGGATCCCGAGTTCCGGGTTGCTCATGGGGCCGGCCTCGTGATGTTCTGGTCAGGTGCAACAAGTTCTTCACCGATGTCCTTGACGTCTCCCACCCTCATGGGCCATTTGCCGGAGATCAGCGCCATGATGCAGCGGGTGATCTCGGCGATGCCCTGCAGGGTCAGGAAGAATCCGGCCAGCGGGATCAGTGACTTGAAGTGATACAGCGGAGGGCCGTGCGGACTGTAGGGGCTGCGCTCGCCGATACGCCAGGACGCCTCGGCAAAGAAGTATCCGGCATACATCAAGGCGAGGACCGCGGGCATGAAGAAGATCAGGTAAAGGACCAGGTCCAGACCCGCCTGGGCACGCACCGGAAACAACCGGTAAATGACATCCGCCCGCACGTGCGCCTGTGTGGCAAGGGCATAGGCCCCCGCCATGATGAACAGCGCACCATAGAGGATATAGCTGGTGTCGTAGGCCCACCCCGTGGGGTTGCGCATCACGTAGCGCATGAAGACCTCGTAGGCGACCACCGCGGTGAGGATGACCACCGACCACGCGAAGATCTTCCCCACCCAGATGCTGATGTGGTCCAGGAAAAACAGGAAACGCTGCATCAAGTCTCCCCGTCAGGGCCAACCATCGATGTCACCGGCCTGAACCTCCCTTCCATTGAGAACCGGGGCGGCACGCAGGCCGTCGGCGTGCCGCCCCGGTATTGCGGTTACAGAATGGTGGACGTGTCGGTGACCTTGCGGCCGAAGAAGTGCTCGTAGGCGGGTTCCTTCGGCGTGTCGCCTTCCAGATGGAAGGCCACTGTCTTTTCGCAGAACGCGCGCTGCGAGTCAATCACCTTCTTGAAGAAGGGATTGGCTTCCGATTCACGCTTGATCACCACGTCCCAGGCATCCAACTGCGCCTGCAGGATGGAGTCGGGCGTGATGTAGGTCTGGACACCCTGCTCCGTGCGCATCTTCTCCAGATCCTCCGGATAGCGCCGCATGGCCTTCCAGTACATATCGGACGATGCCGCCTCGGTCGCATACCTGATGATCGCCTTCAGTTCATCCGGCATGGCGTCGAACTTGCGCCGGTTGAAGATGATCTCGAAGCATTCGCAGTCCTGATGGTAGCTGCGCAGCATCCAGGTCTTGCTGACGTCCGGGAAGCCCAGCAGGCGGTCCGAGGACGGGTTGTTGAACTCGGCGCCGTCCAGCAGGCCGCGGTCCATGGCCGGCACGATGTCGCCGCCGCCCATGATGGTCACCGACGCGCCGAACTCGCGCATCAGGTCGGCCGCGAGACCCACCGTGCGGTAGTTCATGCCACGCAACTGGGCGGGGGAGCGGATCGGCTCCTTGAACCAGCCCAGGGCCTGGGTGGGCATGGGTCCGGTGAGAAAGCCCACCAGGTCGAGCCGCAGGATGTCGTGCAGGAGTTCGTTGTAGAGTTCCTGGCCGCCGCCGTATTTCTGCCAGGCCAGGAACTGGTGGGCATCCCAGCCGAACGGGGGCGGCGTACCGAACAGCGAGAACGCCTTGTGCTTGCCATACCAGTAGGCGGACACACCGTGTCCGCCGTCCAGCGCGCCGGCAATCACCGCATCCTGCATCTGCAACGCACCGACCACCGCACCGGCCGGCAGCAGATTCAGGCGCAGGCGCCCACCGGACATCTCGTTGACGATACGCACATAGTCCGAGGCAAACTCGTGAAAGATATCCCGGGACGGCCAGGTGCTCTGGAAGTTAAGCGTGGTCGTCTGCGCCCGGGAGATGGACGGAAACCCGACCGTTGCCGCGCCGCCGACGGCGGCCGCGGATGCAGCCAGGAACTTGCGGCGGCTCATGCCGCCTTTCTTGTCGGCCGGAGTCTGCCCTCCGTCGACCTTGGTGTCGTTGTCGACTGTGTCTTTACTGGTCATAACCTGCACCCTCCTCACTTGCGCTTTGGCGCTCTTTGGTGTCCCGAGCGTTATGGTTGCAAGCGCCGCCCCACGGGCGACGACAGACAGGACGCTTCCGCGGGCCCGGGAACCGGACGGAAACGATGGACAGCCCCTCGGCCAGGCCCGACGGACACCGCCTGGTCGTCCGCACAGCAGACACACAGGGGGGCAATGCGGGCTTGAGCGTGGGAACGTAACAAATGACCGTGGATGGTACGGGAGTCAGACACACGGAGCTGAAAACCACCGGAACCACTCCCGATTTGTTGTCGTTTTGGGGTCATCGTGGCGGCGCTCCTGAAGCCGGATGGGCCGGGATCGCCTCACTGCTTCAAGTCATGAAGATGACCTGATTGTCTAATCCTAGACCAAGTCCGGAAAATAGTGAAGGTGAACTGAGCCGGATGCCCCCGATCACCGATTCCGTTCGCTCCGGCCACTGGTGAATGCGCGGTTGGCCGACTACTATCGTGGCTCCGGGTCCCCCCGTCATCTTGCACCAGAGAGGGTGTTGCCAATGACCATCAAAGTCGGTGATCGCCTGCCCGACGGCAGGCTGACCGAATACGTCGAAACCGAGGGCGGCGGCTGCAGCCTCGGCCCCAATCACTTCCAGGTGTCGGAGCTGGTCAGCGGCCGGCGACTCCTCATTTTCGGCCTCCCGGGCGCTTTCACGCCGACCTGTTCTGCCCAGCACGTGCCGGGTTACGTGGCCAATTACGAGCGTTTCAGGGCGGCGGGGATCGACGAGATCTGGTGCATATCCGTCAACGATCCCCATGTGCTGCATGCCTGGGCGAAAGACCAGGGATCCGACGGCAAGGTGCGCATGATGGGCGACGGCAACTGCGACTACTCCAGGGCGCTGGGCCTGGAGATCGATTTCCGGGACCGGAACTGGGGCTTCCGCTCTCGGCGCTATGCCATGTACGTGGACGACGGCATGGTCAAGGTCCTCAACGTGGAGGAACCGGGCAAGTTCGAAGTCAGCGGCGCCGAGGTGATGCTTGCTGCCATCGATGGGGCTTGATCGAAAACCCGTCTAACCACGAAGCTCACGAAGAGCACGAAGACTTTATTATTCAATAATAAGAATTATCTTCTTCGTGTACTTCGTGAGCTTCGTGGTTACACAGGTTCTTATGCTTTCGGCGCCAGGAGCCGCTGGACCTCGGCCACCACGGCCGAGTCTTCCTCGCCGCGACCCTGCCCGACCGCCGCATTGATGAGCTGGGTGGCCAGCGCGGTGCCGGGTACCGGCAGGCCCAGGTCCGCGGCGGTCTGCAGGGCGATGGCCATGTCCTTCTTGTGCAGGCGGGCCTTGAAGCCGGGCTTATAGACCCGATTGAGCATGCGCTCGGCGTGCACCTCCAGCACCTTCGAGTAGGCGAACCCGCCCATCAGGGCCTCGCGCACCCGGGCGGGATCCACGCCGGCCGCTTCGGCCATGGTGAAGGCCTCGGCGATGCCCATCATGGTCTGAGCGATGATGAGTTGGTTGCAGGCCTTGGCCATCTGTCCTGCGCCGTGATCGCCCACGTGGGTGATGGTCTTGCCCTCGGCCTCCAGCAGGGGGCGGACCTTGTCGAGCACGGGGGCCTTGCCGCCCACCATGATGGTCAGCGTGCCGCTGATGGCGCCCTGCTCTCCCCCGGAGACCGGGGCATCAAGCATGTCCACACCCTTTTCCGCCAGTCGGTCGGCCATGCGCATGGTGGCCGTGGGCGAGATGGTGCTGTGATCCACCACCACGAGGCCCGGCTTTGCCCCCTGGATAACGCCGTGGGCCCCGAACAGGACCTCCTCCACGTCCGGCGTGTCGGAGACATTCACGAACACCACGTCCACCGACGCGGCCAGTTCGGCGGGACTGGCCGAGCGCTGCGCACCCTCGGCCACCAGCGGCTCCATACGCTCCGCGCGGCGCGCCCACACCGTCCCGCTGAATCCCGCGCGCAGCAGATTCAGGGTCATTGGACGGCCCATGATGCCAAGCCCGATATAACCGAAACGCAGTGTCATCTTGATCCCCTTGTGTCGTTGATCACCCGGTCGTCACAGGTAACGATAGCCGAAAACGGAAGCCACGGGCGCCATCGGGACCGCTGCGCGGATCATGGATCCGGCAAGAACGTCCCGACGACGTCAATGGCGTCGGCCGAGTGAATCCGGAGGAGCACGGCTTCGCCCGAGGCCGTCGGACGCCCCACCAGCGCCCGGATGTTGGCCTGATGTGTCACGAGAATCACCGGTTCGGCATGTTTCCGGTCTGCCAGAAATGCCTTTAATTCCCGGGTGCGTGACTCGATCTCGACTCGTTCGGACAGGAACAGCGAATCCAGCAGCGGTAGCCCGGTGACGGCGCCCATACCCAGTGCTTGCGCTGTCTCCAGACAGCGGCACCAGCGGCTCGAGTAGACGTGTGCGGCTTCGACACCCGCGTTGCGAAGCTTCGCACCCAGGTTGCGCGCCTGCGCGCGACCCGCTTCGGACAGGTTTCGCTGCGTGCTGCAGTCATCGAGCGTAAACCCGCCCGGATCACCGGTACCCGGTGCGTAGGCGTGGCGGAGTACAAGGACGTGGCCGG
The DNA here is from genome assembly GCF_002000365.1 of Thioalkalivibrio denitrificans. Classification (GTDB taxonomy): domain Bacteria; phylum Pseudomonadota; class Gammaproteobacteria; order Ectothiorhodospirales; family Ectothiorhodospiraceae; genus Thioalkalivibrio_A; species Thioalkalivibrio_A denitrificans. The sequence continues at coordinate 13,688 of NZ_MVBK01000005.1, forward strand.
GACGCTTCAGCTCGCCAAGGAGCGACTCCGCCGTGGCAGCGGTTTCGCCGTAGAAACCGGCCAGGGCGAGCAGCATCAGTGCCGCGAATATCTGCCTGACGGATCGGGCGTCCGGCAATGTCAACCGCCCGCCACACACGTTCACGAGCTGTCATGCATCGGATACCCCGGGTCGCGTCAGGCACGCCCGGACAACGCGTGATGCCGACGCGCCTCTGAGAGGCTGGCGAGCGACCGGCGCAGCAGATCGTCACACAGACGGCCGGTCAGCTGCTGGTCCGCGTGAATCAGCCCTGCCCTCACGGCCAGCGCCATGGTCAGGGCCTGAAGCACGTCACCGTTGGCCGTGTCACCCAGGACGCCGATTTCCTGGTCCAGTGTTTCCAGCAGACGGTCCAGCAGTTGGCTGACGCGCATTGCGGATACGGTGTCCGGGTGGAGTCTGAAATCCAGTTCGAAACGCTCCCCCGTAGGGCTGGTGTAGCGAAAGGGCAGTGTCGACGGCATGGTCGCTCTCCTCCTCGCCTGCGGGGGCGCCAAATCATATCAGTCTGTTACATGTTTCTCTTAGCATAGACCACAGTGCCCGCAATGCGTTCTCGCCCGGACCCCGAAGACAGGGATGTCACGTTGTCTGGGTGCCCGGGGCCGCCGTCTCCCCGGCCGGCCCCCGCAGGTGGTCACGGATCAGGTCCAGGAAGTCATTTCCATAGCTTGTCAGCTTGCGCTCCCCCACGCCGGAGATCTGCGCCAGTTCGTCGAGGCTCCGGGGCCGGGCGGCGGCCATCTCCCGGAGGGTGGCGTCGTTGAAAATGATGTATGCAGGTACGCCTTGGGCATCGGCGAGCCGGCGCCGGAGGCCGCGCAGGGCCTCGAACAGGGCCGGATCGTGGGCCGTGTCGCCCGGTGCCTCGCCACGTGCCTCCGTACGCTCCCGGCGCCGCGTGCGACGCGCGGGCCGCGCATCCTTGCGCAGCCAGATCCTGCGTTCGCCGCGCAGCACGGGCCGGCAGGCGTCAGTGAGTTTCAGGGCCCCGAAACCCTCGGCATCCACGGTGAGCATTCCGACAGCCACCAGTTGCCGGAACACGGCCCGCCAGCCGGTGGCATCGAGTTCGGTGCCGATGCCATAGGTGCTGAGGCGGTCATGCCCAAGCGAACGAATGCGCTCGCTGTCCTTGCCAAGCAGCACGGCCAGCACGTGATTCACGCCGAAGCGCTGCCCCGTGCGGTGCACGCAGGAGAGTGCCTTTTGTGCCGCCAACGTGGCGTCCCAGGTTTCCGGCGGCTCGAGGCAGATATCGCAGTTGCCGCACGGCTCGGGCAGCGCTTCACCGAAATAGGCCAGCAGGCGCTGGCGCCGGCAGGTGGTGAGCTCGCAATAGGCGAGCATGGCCTCCAGACGGGCCCGTTCGATGCGTTTGAAATCCTCCGACGCCTCGCCGGACTCCAGCATCTGCCGCAGCATGATCACGTCCTGCAGGCCGTAAGCCATCCAGGCATCTGCCGGCAGTCCGTCCCGCCCGGCCCGCCCCGTTTCCTGGTAATAGGCCTCCAGGCTCTTGGGCAGATCCAGGTGGGCCACGAAACGCACGTCGGGCTTGTCGATGCCCATGCCGAAGGCGATGGTGGCCACCATCACCACACCATCCTCGCGCAGGAAACGGGTCTGGTGGTCCTGGCGCTCGTCCTTGGTCAGGCCGGCGTGGTACGGCAACGCGGTGAGCCCACGTTCCCTCAACCAGTCCGCCGTGCTGTCCACCTTCTTGCGCGAGAGACAGTAGACGATGCCTGCCTCGCCATCGTGGTGGTCGCGAATGAAGCACAACAGCTCGTTGCGGGTGCCTGAATGCTTCTGGGTGACCCGGTAACGGATGTTGGGTCGGTCGAAACCGCTGATGAAACGCCGTGCCTGGACGAGACCCAAACGTTCGGCGATCTCCTTGCGGGTGGGCGCGTCCGCAGTGGCCGTGAGCGCCACGCGCGGCACTTCGGGGAAGCGCTCGTGCAGAGCGGAGAGTTTGAGATATTCCGGCCGGAAGTTGTGACCCCACTGGGACACACAATGGGCTTCATCGATGGCGAACAGGGCCAGTCGGCTGCGCGCCAACAGCTCCAGCATGCGTTCCGTCATCAGCCGCTCGGGGGCCACGTAGAGCAGGTCCAGTTCACCGGCAAGCAGCGCCTGCTCCGTCGCCCGGGCGGTCGACGCATCCAGGGTGGAATTGAGGTAGGCCGCGCGCACGCCCACCTGCCTGAGGGCGTCCACTTGATCCTGCATCAGCGCAATCAGGGGCGAAACCACCACGCCCGTGCCTTCCCGCACCAGCGCCGGAATCTGGTAACAGAGGGACTTGCCGCCCCCGGTGGGCATCAGCACCAGGGCCTCTCCGCCGTTGACCAGGTGGCGGATGATCTCTTCCTGGGCCGGCCGGAAATCGTTGAAACCGAAGGTGCTTCTGAGGACCGCTCTTGCCTGTTCCATGGCCGCCTCCTTGTGGCCGCTGTAGGTCTCCGTCATGGATCGTTCCGCCGGTTTTCCCGGAGCATGTGCATGAACAGTTCCCCCTGCTCACGGGCGTCATCCAGTGCCACGTGCGTGTGGGGCCGCTCCTCCGAGAACCAGCGCCTGGGCAGATACTGCTTGCCGCTGCGCCGGTATTCAAGCCGACGCATGGCCATGGCGTAGGTGCGAATGTCCAGGGCGTTCTCATGGAAGGGCCGCCGCCCGGTGAAATGCATCAGATACCAGTACACCCACATGAAGTCCCAACCCGCAGGCCAGGCCACGAACACCGCCCGGCCCGGAAGGGCCTCGACCCAGTCCGCGTAGGCATTCATGGCCGGCTGAGGCGCCACCGTATCGCGACGGCATTCGGCCCAGGCCTCCGGGAACTGTGCCCACCATTGCTCCATGCGCGGGTGCGCCCGGGCACCTTCCAGGGTGTCCAGGTTCACCGAAAAGCTGTCCAGTTCCCGGCCCTCCGGGTCATAGGCCACGGAGGCGAGGCTCAGCATGGAATGGGGACCGGGGATGGGACCGTCGGCCTCGATGTCGGTGGAAACGTAGATCTCTGGCTGGTTCTGGGAAGGCGTCATGGATATCCGGTTTCGCGTACGTTCGGGAAAAAACATGATAACGCTTGAACCACGAAGTACACGAAGGCCACGAAGAACAGATGAAACAATCGTCTCTCGCGAAGGCGCAAAGCTCGCAGAGAAATGCCAAGAATCATTGAGCCGCAGTCGTTCGGGCCTATCTGAGAGTCATCTGCCTTAATCGTTTAGAGAGATTCTCTTCAAGATTTCTTCGCGTACTTTGCGCCTTCGCGAGAGAACCGTTCTTCAGCCTGTACTGCCTTCGCGCCCTTCGTGTGCTTCGTGGTTCAATCCCGCCTACACACGCTGCTCCGGCAGAGTGACATTCAGCTCCAGGACCTCGCAGTTGCCGTCGCGCTCGAGCTGGATGCTCACCGCGTCCTCGTCCACCTGCACGTACTTGCGGATCACGTTGAGGATCTCCTCCTGAAGGCGAGGCAGATAGTCGGGGCCGTCCCGGTGCACGCGTTCGCGGGCGACGATCACCTGCAGGCGTTCCTTGGCCAGTTGGGCGGAGCGCGTCTTTCGGGAGCGGAAGTAGTCGAAGAAACTCATCGCGTCAGCTCCCGAACAGCCGGCCGAACAGGCCCTTGCGCGGCACGTCGAGGAAGCGGTGTTCACGCTCCTCGCCCAGAAAGCGAGCCGCCGCATCGGCGTAGGCCTGGCCCGCATCGGAGTCCTCGTCGAGGATCACGGGGGTGCCTGCGTTGGAGGCGTTCAGAACGGCCCGCGATTCCGGGATCACGCCCAAAAGATCCACGGCCAGGATCTCCTGCACGTCCTCGACGCTGAGCATCTCGCCCCTGGCCACTCGCTCCGGTGAATAGCGGGTCAGCAGGAGACGCCCCGGAATCGGTCCGTTGCCCTGTTCCGCATGGCGGGTCTTGCTCGAGAGGATCCCCAGGATGCGGTCGGAATCGCGCACACTGGACACCTCGGGATTGGTCACCACGATGGCCTCGTCGGCGAAATAAGCCGCCATCAAAGCACCCCTCTCGATGCCCGCCGGGCTGTCGCAGATGATGTAATCGAAGTCCTCCGAGAGTTCATTCAGCACCCGCTCCACACCCTCGGTGGTCAGAGCGTCCTTGTCCCGGGTCTGGGATGCCGGAAGAATGTAGAGCCCGTCCACGCGCTTGTCCCTGATCAGGGTCTGCTTGAGGTTGGCATCCCCGTTGATGACGTTCACGAAGTCATAGACGACCCGCCTTTCAACGCCCATGATCAGGTCCAGATTGCGCAGGCCCACATCGAAATCCACCACGGCGGTACGATGTCCGGCCCGGGCCAGTCCGGTGGATATGGCGGCGCTGGTGGTGGTCTTGCCCACCCCGCCCTTGCCGGAAGTCACTACGACGATCTTCGCCACTTGCGTGCCTCCATTAAACATTTTGAAAACAATTCATTAAACCACGAAGCTAATAAGGAACATAAAGTCTGGCAACATGATGTTTCAACTGCTTCGTGCCGTTCGTGGTGTACTCGCCCTAAAGTCTCTCGATCACCAGGCTGTCTCCTTCGAGCCGCACTTGTACGGGACCTTCCCGTTCCGCATCGGTGATCTGCTCGCTTAGGCGGTAACGCCCGGCGATGGCCACCATTTCGCAGTCGAGCCTGCGGCAGAAGATGCGGGCCCCAGTATCGCCCACGACGCCGGCCATAGCCCGGCCTCTCAGGGGTCCGTAGGCATGAATATGTCCGTCAGCGAGGACCTCGGCGCCAGCGCTGACGGCCGCCGTGAGCACAAGGTCCCCGCCGCGGGCGTAGACCTGCTGACCGGAGCGCACGGGTTGGGTCACCACGAGTGTCTGCGACGATCCCGTCGGAGCTTGCGAGGCCGTACGTGCCGCGGATCCCGACTCCTGGCGAGGCACTTCCCGCCCGCCATCGAGCTTTAGGACCGGAAGTCCGCCCACCGCCGCCAGGCGCCGTACCGCCTCACCACTGTCGCGCAGTCCGATAAGGGGCACCCCTCGCGCCCTGAGCAGATCCTGCAGTGCCTTCAGGTCCAACCCGGAAGGCGCCTCGCCCAGTGCCTCGAGATCCAGAACGGTGGGCAGGCCGGAGAGCAGACCCGGGGCATCCCGGAACCGTTCGTCCAGCGCGGCGGCCACAGCCTCTGGCCCGGGGGCCAGCAGGCGCAGGATGGTGACCGTGATCATGCGTCCCTTGAACTGGAGCACCGTCTCGGCCCCGTTGCTCATGGGCGGCAGTCCGGGATACGGGATGCCCGGAGGCGGGGTTTGCGGCGGGAAGGAACGGGGGACATTCGATGCATGGATGATCCGAGGGCCAATTCGCGCGGCAATGGTATCAGCCGCCTGGCAAAATCACAGGATTGACACCACAGAATTCATCATCCGTGGGATCGGCCCTTGACACGCGATCTGCGTGCGTTCCAAACCCAGAGTCGGCCGGGTACCATGACGCGTTTTGGCCAACCACTTGCACGACAGATGCCTGAAAGCCAGCCCATTCCCGTGACACCTCTCGTGTCGGCCCGGGGTCTGATCAAGCAATACGACGGGCGCCTGGTGGTCGATCACGTGAATCTGGACGTGATGCCGGGCGAATGCTTCGGACTGCTGGGCCCCAACGGGGCCGGCAAGACGACGACCCTGCGCATGCTCCTGGGGCTCACTCCGCCCGACGGCGGTGAACTGACAGTGCTCGGCGAGCCCATCCCCGCCAGGGCACGGGAGGCCCGCACCCGGATCGGTGTGGTGCCCCAGTTCGACAACCTGGATCCGGACTTCACGGTGCGGGAGAACCTCACCACCTACGCCAGCTACTTCGGCCTGCGGGGCGAGACACTGAGCCGGCGGGTGGAGGAGCTGATCGAGTTCGCGAACCTGCGCGGCCGGGAGTCGGTGCCGATCCAGGCACTGTCCGGCGGCATGAAGCGGCGTCTCACCCTGGCCCGTGCGTTGATCAATGCACCGGAACTGGTGGTGCTCGATGAACCCACCACCGGGCTGGACCCCCAGGCCCGGCATCACATCTGGCAGCGGTTGCGCATGCTGCTCTCCCGCGGCACCACGCTCATCATCACCACCCATTACATGGAAGAGGCGGAGCGTCTGTGCGATCGCCTCGCCATCATCGACCAGGGCCGAGTGGTGGCCTGCGACACTCCCAGAGCCCTGATCCGTGCGCACATCGAGCCCCACGTGCTGGAACTGTCCGGTCATGCCGCCACCGTCTGGCTGGACGCGCAGGGGAACGTGTCGGATATCGCCCGCCTGCACCGGGTCGGCGACGCGTCGCTGCTCTACAGCCATGACCCCCGCCCGCTGCTCGACCGGCTGGACTCCGACGGCCTTCGCTACCTGCACCGCCCGGCAAACCTGGAAGATGTGTTTCTGAAACTGACGGGACATGACCTCAGGGACTGAGCCCTGAGGAAGGTGGAAGGATGAAGGATGAAGGATGAATCGATCCGGATCTTCCCTCCCCTCATGGGGAGGGCCAGGGAGGGGTGGTTTCATTCATCCTTCATCCCTCAACCTTCATCCTTACTGACGCCGTCATCGAAGCCACAAAGATCAATCATCCACCACACATCTCCAAAGCCACCCCATGTCCCCAAGCCTCCGTTTCGTTCACGTCTGGCGCCGCAACCTGCGGGTCTGGCGCAAGATTCTGATACCGTCGATCCTGGGCAACTTCGGGGAGCCGGTGCTGTATCTGCTGGCCTTCGGCTACGGGTTCGGGATGCTGGTGGGGGATCTGGGGGACATGCCCTACATGGTGTTTCTGGCCTCGGGGATCATCTGTTCCAGCGCTATGTTCACGGCCAGCTTCGAGGGCATGTATTCGGCTTACACACGCATGGAGGTCCAGCAGACCTGGAGCGCCATGCTGGGGGCGCCGCTGACGGTCGCCGACATCGTGTTCGGAGAAGTGGCCTGGGCGGCCACCAAGGGACTGATGAGCGCGGGCGCCATCCTGGTGGTGGCCGCCGTCCTGGGTCTGGTCGCGGATGCCCGGGCGCTGCTGGCGCTCCCGGTCCTGCTGGTCACGGGTTTCACCTTTGGCGCATGCGCCATGGTGGTGACCGCATTCTCGAAGAGCTATGACTTCTTCCTGTACTACTTCACCCTGGCGATCACGCCCATGCTGCTGCTGTCGGGCGTGTTCTTCCCCCTTGAGCAGTTTCCCGCGCCGGTGCAGACGCTGGCCTACCTGCTGCCGCTGGCCCATTCCGTGGAACTGGTGCGGCCGCTCCTGACCGGGGGGATACCGACACAGGTCCTGCTGCACCTGGCGGTCATCGCGGTGTACGGCGTAGCCGGTTTGATGATTGCGACGATATTCATTCGAAGGAGGCTGGTCCGGTAGCGTTCGCCGGACCTCTCGTCGCCTCAACCTGCTGCCGCTGAGCCCGGACTCCCTGCGTTGTTCCCGTTTTGCCGATTACGGTACGCTGAGGCCGGGAGGATGCCGACGACATGAGCGTGTTCAGAGGTATCGTGGCCGCAGGTCACGAAGTGACTGCCCAAGCGGCCGTCGACGTTCTCCGCGAGGGTGGAAATGCCTTCGATGCATCGGTCGCCGCGGTCTTCGCCGGCTGCGTCGCGGAGCCGGTGTTGTGTTCCCTGGGCGGCGGGGGGTTCATGCTGACGCACCCGGCCGGTGGCGAGCCGGCGCTGCACGATTTCTTCGCACACACACCCAGGCGCAGACCACCGGCATCCCAAGTGGATTTCTACCCGGTCGAGGTGGATTTCGGTTCCGCGCGGCAGGAATTCCATATCGGCATGGGCGCAATGGCCACGCCAGGCCTCGTGAGGGGGCTCTTCGAGGTTCACCGCAGGCTGGGGAGACTGCCCATGCAGGCGATTGTCCAGCCGGCATGCGCCGCGGCACGCGAGGGGGTGGTGGTCAATGCCCTGCAGCGCTACATCTCCGAACTGGTATCACCGATCATCGCGTCTGCGCCGCAGGCGCTCGCCCTGCATCGTCCTCGCGATGGCGACGCAGATGGTCTTGGAATTGCCCTGCAGGGCGCGCGTGTGGTCATGCCCGAGCTTGCGGACACCATCGAGGTGCTGGCCCGCGAGGGGGACCGGCTCTTCTATGAGGGCGACATCGGCGCCCGGCTGGTCAGGGATGCGCAGGACCACGGTGGATGCCTGGCCCGTGACGATCTGACCGGATACGAGGCGGTGGTACGCATGCCGCTCCAACTGGATTACCACGGGGCGCGGCTTTTCACCAATCCCGCACCGTCGGTCGGCGGCACATTGATCGCGTTCGCCCTGTCACTCCTGCAGCCCGAGCGCATGGCCGACGCCTCGCCGTCCAGGCCGATGCACGTGGCGCGAGTCGTCAGAGCCCAGGAACTGACCCAGCGGCTGCGGCGTGAAAGGCGGGTGGACAGGGCGCTGGACGACGCCATGAGCCGGCAGATCCTGGAGGCCGCCTATGTGCAGGAGTACCTGGACATCATGGACTCGCATCACCCCTTCCCGCGCGGTACCACGCACATCAGTGTGGCGGACGGCGACGGCAATCTTGCCGGCACCACGGTCTCGAACGGGGAAGGCTGCGGTTATGTGATCCCGGGCACCGGCATCATGATGAACAACATGCTGGGCGAGGAGGACATCAATCCTCACGGCTTTCACAACTGGCCGGAGAACAGGCGAATCGCGTCAATGATGGCGCCCACGCTGGCCTTCACCGGGGACGGCGGCGCCATCGTGACGGGTTCCGGCGGGTCCAACCGGATCCGCAGCGCGATCCTGCAGGTACTCGTCAACCTCATCGACTATGGCCTGGATGCGCCCGACGCAGTCGAGCATCCCCGTGTGCACTTCGAAGGCGACCTCCTCAACGTCGAGGGCGGGATGCCCCTGGGTACGGTCGAGGCACTGGAGAAGGCGCATCCCAACGTCCGGGTCTGGCCGGACAGGAACCTGTTCTTCGGCGGTGCCCACACGGTGGTGCGCCAGTCCGGTGGCGGGTTCGTCGGGTGCGGCGACAGCCGCCGCGGTGGTGTCTGCATGGTCGCATGACGCTTCGCCCGCCAAAGCTCCGAGCCGCGGGCCGGATCGGTGCAATCTCCGGGTCAGTTACTTGACTAGAACGAACATTCGTTCTAGTCTTGGAATATGTCACAAGTCAAATCCAGAACAAGGGCCACGGCCGAGCGTAGCGCTGCCGCCAAGGAGCAGGTGATGCAGGCTGCCCTGCGTCTGTTCACCCGCCAGGGTTATTTCAATACGTCCATACCGGATATCGTGCGGGAATCGGCGGTCAGCACCGGTTCCATCTATCACCGCTTCTCCGACAAGGAGGGCATCGCCAGGAGTCTGTATGACAGCCTGGTCGAGCGCATGCAGGCGGCGTTTACCGACATCGAGGCCAGGCACCGGAGCGCGCATGATCGCTGCCGCGCGGTCATTGAATTGCTGTTCCGGCTGACCGAGGAAGAGCCGGAGGTGATGAGGTTCATGCTGTTCTCCCGACATGGTGAGTTCATCCCGGATTTGGCCCCGGTGTGTTCGTCACGCCCTTTCGTCCAGATGCGTGAAATGGTGAGCGCCGGAATGAAGACGGGCGAGGTCAGAACCATGGCGCCGATCGTGGCGGCCGCGTCGGTGTTCGGTGGGACCCTGCGCCTGATACAGCTGCGCCTGGACGGCGTGCTCGACAAACCGCTTACGGAGTACCTGGATGAAATCTGGGCCTGTGCCTGGCGGTCGGTTGCGAATTGAGGCTTCCTCAGGATTCGCGACCGGCTTTTTTTTGATCTGCAATTAGAACGAATGTTCGTTCTACGGAGGCGATGATGAAATCTTTGGCGATCGTGGTTCGTGATGACGGGTACGACAAGCTGCTCACCCCCTTGGCATTCGCCTATCTGCAGGGTTCCGAGGGCACCCAGGTGGATATGTTGTTCGTCAACTGGGCCGTGCTGGCGCTGACCGAGGAAGGCGCCCGCCAGCAGCGCATCCAGGGAGAACACGCCACCCGGGATGCCTGGGTGCGGGAGCAGGTGGCCAAGGCCGGCCTGCCGCCGGACATCTACGACGTGATCCAGGCCCTCAAGGCGACCGGCAACGTCAATTTTTATGCCTGCAGCCTTGCGGCCAGCATCTTCGGGGTGAACGAGGACAACCTCATCCCGGAGGCATCCGGCATCGTCGGGGCATCCTGGTTCCTGAATGACAAGGCGGCGCAAGCCGAACACTGTCAGTACTTTTGAGGAGTCGAGCAATGAACAAGATCACCGTTACCCGCCAGTTGGACACCTCCGGCAAGTGCTGCCCCATGCCGATAGTTGAAACCAATGTGGCGATGAAAACGATCCAGTCCGGCGAGGTTCTGGAAGTCGTGGCCACCGATCCCGGTACCCGAACGGATATACCTGCCTGGTGTGAACGTACCGGGCATACCCTGGTAGACACGGATGAAGTCGATGGGGTGTTGCATTACTACGTGCGCAAAAGCTGACCAGGAACGAAAAAGGGGACGGAGGGA
>NZ_MVBK01000006.1 GCF_002000365.1 Thioalkalivibrio denitrificans
CCGCGGCCAGTTCCGAGCCGACGCGTTCGATGCGCGACTCGCACAACTGCTGGAGGTGTGCCTCCAGGCCCTCCTCGACGCGCTTCATGGCGTCGATTCGGAGGGTGGTCTGTTCGAACCAGATCTTGGCCAGCTCCACGCCGTCCGCGTCCGGCACCTGCCGGGTGCATGCGATGCGCCGCAGCCGTTCCACCTCCCCGGTGTGGGGTGCCGCCAGTGCCTGTTGCCAGGCGGCCAGGGAACCGGGGTCGCAGAACTCCGTGAACACCTGGAAGCAGCGCTCCTGGGCGTCGATGCGGTGCAGCAGGGCCTGCCTGAGCCCCTCGAAGAAACCGCCCTGGCTGAACCCGGCGGCGCCGATGGCCCGCTCCTGTCCGGCCAGCTCCTTGCCCTGCATGAAGTTGAACAGGGCCACCAGTGCCCGGGAGATCTGCGGATCGGTGGCGGCGTCCGCGGCCTCGAACACCACCGCCAGCAATCCGCGGATAAGCTCGTTGAAGCTGCCCATGGCAGGCTGCGTCTCGATGCGGCAGGCGCGAATGCGGGCGCGCAGGTCCGGAAGGCCCGCCAGACCCTGAAGCACTATGGCGAGCCGGGCAAACAGGCGCGCGCAGCCATGGGGACAGCGTTCCTGGTCCAGCCAGCCTTCCAGGCGCTCGCGCAGTTCGGCCTCGGCGCCGACCGCCTCGCGGGTGTAATCCTCCAGCGGCTCCCGGTAACACCGGCCGCCTGNNACGGCCAGCACCAGGCGGCCCGCCGCCAGCAGATGCCTGAGGCTCTGGATCTCGCACTGCCGGGCGGCCATCAGGAAGCGGACCGCGTCCCGGGCTTGTGTCTGTGACATCTGGGTTTCCCTGGTTTTCCTCGTTGGAGAAAAACCAAAGCAAACTCCGTTCCAGTGCGTCCCCACAGGGTTGCCCGGACGCCCGGCGCCACGTATCTTCGGTCACCTGATGAACGCATTCGCCGCACCCCCCAAGTCCCTGATCCGCCTCACCGGCAAGGCGCTGGGCGATTTCCGCATGATCGCCGACGGCGACCGGGTGCTGCTGGGCCTCTCCGGCGGCAAGGACTCCCTGAGCCTGCTGCATCTGCTGCACCACTTTCAGCGGCGTGCACCGGTGCGCTTCGATCTGGCGGCGGTGACCATCGACCCCCAGAGCGAGGCCTTCGACCCCTCGCCGCTGATCCCCTACATGAAGTCGCTGGGGGTCGAGTACCACTACGTGCGCGAGCCCATCATGAAGCTTGCGACGGAACACATGGACAACGACTCCTACTGCGCCTTCTGCTCGCGCATGAAACGCGGCCTGATGTACCGCACCGCACGGGAGCACGGCTTCAACGTGATCGCCATGGCGCAGCACCTGGACGATCTGGCGGAGAGCTTTCTCATGAGCGCCTTCCACGGCGGGCGCCTCAAGACCATGAAGGCCCATTACTGCATCGACGCCGGGGACCTGCGCGTCATCCGCCCCCTGGTCTACGTGCGCGAGCGCCAGACCGCGGACTTCGCCCGTGCGGCCGGGCTGCCGGTGATCAGCGAGAACTGCCCGGCCTGCTTTGACATGCCCACCCAGCGCCAGCACATGAAGGAGCTGCTGGCCCGCGAGGAGGCGCAGCTCCCGCGTCTGTTCCGCAATCTGCTCTCCACGCTCAGGCCCCTCATGTCCGAAGGTCTGGAGGACATCCCGCAGGCGCCGGCCGCGCCGGTGCGCCGACAGGCCTGACCGGTCCATGGGGGAATTCCTGCTGCGCGCCATGCTGGGCCTGCTGGCCCGGCTGCCTCTGGCGCTCAATCATGCCGTCGGTGCCTCCCTGGGCTGGATCGCCTGGGTCCTGCCCACGCGCCTGCGGCGTGTCTCCCTGGCCAACCTGGCGCGCTGTTTTCCGGAGCGAGATGCGGCATGGCAACGACGTGTCGCCCGGACAAGTCTGATGGAGACCGGCAAGGCGCTCACCGAGGCGCCCTGGCTGTGGCGTGCAGGCCCCCAACGCATCCGTGGCCTGCTCAGGGGGATGGAGGGACAGGCTCATCTGGACAACGCCATCGCCGAGGAGCGCGGGGCGTTCCTCGTATCCCCCCATCTGGGAAGCTGGGAGTTCGCCGGCCTGCATCTGGCCACGCTCGGCCCCATGACCAGCCTGTACCGCCCGCCCCGGATCAGGACCCTGGACGGCCTGTTGCGCGCCTCCCGTGAAGCCACGGGTGCGCGCCTCGTACCCACGACACCCGGTGGCATCAAGGCCCTGCGTCGGGCGCTGGAGCGGGGCGAGTTCATCGGCATGCTGCCGGATCAGACGCCCAAGGGGGCGAGCGGCGTGTTCGCCCCCTTCTTCGGCCACCCGGCCTACACCATGGTGCTGCTCCCGCGCCTTGCGGCGCCGGGGCGCACGCCCGTGCTCTTCGGCTTCGCCGAGCGTCTGCCTCGCGGTGGCGGCTACCGCTACCACGTGATACCCGCATCCGAGGAACTCTACGACCCGGATCCGCAGGTGGCCGCCGCCGCGGTCAACCGTGCGGTGGAGACGCTGGTGCGGCAGTGTCCGGAGCAGTATGCGTGGAGTTACAGGCGCTTCTCACGCAAGACCAAGGGCAACGAAGCGAACGAGATGTAGGTCGGCCTTCAGGCCGACATTGCGGGTCATCGAAGCCACAGCAGTCGGCCTGAAGGCCGACCTACGGGCGCTCCTTCCCACTTCAATAGACCCGCTTCTCTCCCGCAGGCCGCGTCTTGAAAAACCGCAGGGTCCACAAGTACTGCTCGGGGTGGCGGCGGATGGCGGCCTCGATGGCGGCGTTCATGCGACCGGCGTCCTCCACCGGATCGCCGGTGGGGAAATCCGGCATGGGCGCCTCGAGGCGCAGTTCGTAGATGTCTTCTTCGGGCAGGTAGATGCTGAAGCTCGGCAACACGGCGGCGCCGGTGAGCTTCGCCAGGCGCCCGAGCGCGGGCAGGGTGGCCTTGGGCACGCCGAAGAAGGGCGCGAACACGGAGTGCTCCGGGCCCAGGTCCTCGTCGGGCAGGTAATAGAAGAAGCGGCCGTTCCTGATATGGCGCAGGGCCGGGCGAAGACCCTGTTCCCGGGCAAAGATGTCGCCGCTGTACTGGGTGCGGCTGCGGTGGTTGATCCATTCCACCACCGGGTTCTTCATGGGTTTTGCGAAGGAGACGCCGTCGTATAGCTGGCTCATGCGCAGCCCGCCGAAATCCAGCGCCGGTGTATGCGGTGCCAGCATGATGACCGGGCGCCCGGCCTCGCGGCAGGCCCGGTAGTGCGCTTCGCCGCTCAGGCGGATGCGCCGCGCGTGCACCTGCGGGCCGCGGAACCAGAGCATCCCGTAGTCGAGGAAGCACTGGGCGGTGACACGAAAATGCCCGCGCAGCAGATCCGCCCGCGCTACCTCATCCAGTTCCGGGAAACACAGACGCAGATTGACCTCGGCGATGTGTCGCTGCTTCGGGGCGAAGCGCCACATAAGCGCCGCCAGCGCTCGGGCCAGCGCACGTACAGCGGGTCGGGGCAGAACGCTGATCAGCGCAACGAGCCCGAGGCCCGCCCAGGTGGGCCAGTGGCGGGGGTGCAGGAGTCCGGCGTGGAAGGGGGCGCGATAGGCTTGCGCGGGGGCGGACCGGGCTTCAGCCATCGGCACCGCCCATCTGCTTCTCCGCCCGGCGCCGGAACACCTGCATCTCCTTGGCGGCCTGCTTGTCGCCCTTCTCCTCCGCCACGGCAATGCCTTGGTCGAAGGCCTCGATAGCCGCGCGATGATCACCGCTTTCGGCCAGCGCCTTGCCGAGCAGCTTCCACGCGGCGGAGTACTTCGGATCATGGCCGACGGCGGCGCGCAGGTGTTCCACCGCCTCGGCGGCACGCCCTTCGCCCAGCAGTGCGTTGCCCAGGGAGAACCGGAGCATGGCGTTGTCCTGCCCGGCATCGAGCATGGCTTGGAATTGTTCGATCATGGACATAGGGGGGTAAGTTTAAGGATGAAGGATGAAGGATGAAGGATGAAGGCAAACCCCTCAATCCCCTCCCCTCACGGGGAGGGCCAGGGAGGGGTGGTTTCATTCAACCTTCAACCTTCATCCTTCATCCTTCCAGAGGGGGTGGTTTCATTCAACCTTCAACCTTCAACCTTCATCCTTTCAAAGGGGGTGGTTGATCGACCTTCATTCCAATGAGCATCGCCTCGTTGCGCCAGCCCCGACCGGTATCCCCGATGACCCCCTCCTCCCGGTAGGCCACAAGACGCAAGGGCGAGAAGAGCGTGAGCAGTTCGTTGGGCGCGAGCCGGAAATCGGGGTTGGACGGCCCGGTCTCGTCCACTTTCTCACGGGTGAAGGTTTCGTAGAAGACCAGGCCCCCGGGGCGCAGGGCACCGATGAGCGCCGGGACAAGGGGACGCTCCAGAAAACGCGACACCACGATCACATCGAAGGAATGTTCCACGGGGGGCGCGTTCTCCACGTCGCGCACCACGGCCTCGAGAGGCAATCCGCGAGTACGGGCGTATTCATTGAGTTTCTCCACTGCCACGGGCGAGATGTCCCAGGCCTCGGTATCGAGCCCGGCTTCTGCCAGCAGCTTCGCGTTGCCGCCGAGGCCTGCGGCGAGATCGAGCGCCCGGCCCCGTTCGGGCAGCAGGTGCGCAAACTCCGCCAACACACGACACGGACGAGCCTCGCTCACGTCCGCGTCACGGTAACGGGTATCCCATTTTTCGTGCATCGAATCGGGCAGGTTATATCGGTATTGAATGGACAGGATGAACAGGATTCTTCGGGATTAACAGGATGAAAACGTATTGGAGAGGATTAAATATGACTTACAGAATTGACAGACCTTATAAAAGAATCATCATCTGCAGCATGTTTTCTGCCTCAAAGCCTTTTTGTCTTTATCCTGTAAATCCTCAAATATCCTGTTCATCCTGTCCATTAAAAATCTCAGTTGCGCCAGAAAGCCGGCGTCAGCAGCACCAGCACGGTGAAGATCTCGAGGCGGCCCATCACCATGGCGAGGCACAGCATCCACTTGGCGAAGTCGCTGATCCCCGCGTAGTTGGCGCCTACGTCGCCTAGCCCCGGGCCCAGGTTGTTGAGCGTCGCGGCCACGGCTGAGAAGGCGGTCACCTGGTCGAGCCCGGAGGCCATGAGTGCCAGCATGATGATGGCGAACACGGCCACGTAGGCGGAGAAGAATCCCCACACCGCCTCGATCACGCGGTCGGACAGCGGGCTGTTGCCCACCTTCACGGCGATCTCGGCGTTGGGGTGCACGAGGCGCATGACCTCGCGCTGCCCCTGCTTGAGCAGCAAAAGCGCACGGATCACCTTGATGCCGCCGCCGGTGGAGGCCGCGCAGGCGCCGATGAAGCTGGCGAAGATCAAGAGCACGGGCAGGAAACCGGGCCAGAGGAAAAACTCCGCAGTGGTGTACCCGGTGGTGGTGCTGATGGAGACCGCGTGAAAGATCCCCTGGCGCAGGCTGTCGGACCACCCGCCGGTGGTGGCCGTGTAGTACAGGTAGCCGACGCATACGACCGCCACGACACCGATGATCTTCAGATAGGTGCGAAACTCCGCATCCTGCCAGTAGTGGCGCACCGACAGGTGGCGCCAGCCCAGAAAGTGCAGCGCGAAGTTGATCCCGCCAAGCAGGATGAACACCACGGCGACCGCCTCGATGGCGGCGCTGTCGAAGTGCCCGATACTGGCGTCGTAGGTGGAGAACCCCCCGAGTGAGACGGTGGAGAAGCTGTGCGCAATGGCATCGAAGGGTGTCATGCCGGCGAACCAGTATCCCAGGGCACAGGCCACGGTGAACCCCAGGTACAGGTACCACAGCGCCTTGGCGGTTTCGGTGATGCGTGGCGTGAGCTTGGTGTCCTTGACAGGCCCCGGCATCTCCGCGCGATAGAGCTGCATGCCGCCCACACCCAGCATGGGCAGGATGGCCACGGCGAGCACGATGATGCCCATGCCGCCCATCCACTGCAGCTGCTGGCGGTAGAAAAGGATGGCCTTCGGGAGGTGGTCGAGGCCCGAGATGACCGTCGCACCGGTCGTGGTCAGGCCCGACATGGACTCGAACACCGCATCGGTGACGGAGATGTCCAGCGACCGGTCCAGGTACAGGGGCAAGGCCCCGAACACGCCCAGCACCATCCAGAACATGAACACCACGACGAAACCGTCGCGCAGCCGCAGGTCCCGGCGTACCTTGTACACTGGCGCCCAGATCACGAAGCCGACCAGCAGCAACAGCCCGAATGCTTCCAGGAACGGCCACATGGCCGCCTCGCCATAGATCCACCCCACCAGGGCCGGCGGAAGCATCGCCACGCTGAACAGCATGATCAGCAGGCCGAGGACGCGCTGGATGACGGTTAGTTGCATGAAGGCAGGGACAAGGTCCAAGGGCAAAGGCACAAGGGAAAAAACCTGTTTCCTTGTACCTTGTACTTTTTCCCTTGTACCTTCGTCTTCATAGGAACGTAACGCTCACGGCGAAGAGGCGCTCGACTTCGGTGATGCGGCGCTTGTCCACCAGGAACAGGATGACGTGATCCTCGGTCTCTATGACGGTGTCGTGATGGGGGATGATCACCTCGTCACCGCGCACCAGGGCGCCGATGTTGCACCCTTTCGGCAGCTTGAGTTCATCGATGCGCCGGCCCACCACCTTTGAGGTCTTCGAGTCCCCATGGGCGACGGCCTCGATGGCCTCGGCGGCGCCGCGGCGCAGGCTGTGCACCGCCACCACATCACCGCGTCGCACGTGGGCGAGCAGCGCGCCGATGGTCACCTGCTGAGGCGAGATGGCGATGTCGATGGCGCCGCTCTCGACCAGGTCCACGTAGCTGGGACGGTTGATGATGGACATCACCTTCTTGGCCCCCAGGCGCTTGGCCAGCATGGCGGAGAGGATGTTGGCCTCGTCGTCGTTGGTGAGTGCGCAGAAGACGTCCGTGTTGTCGATGTTCTCCTCCAGCAGCAGATCCTCGTCGGCGGCGTCGCCACGGAGCACGATCACGTCGTTCAGCACCTCGGAGAGTTCCTTGGTGCGCTCCTTGTTGTGCTCGATAAGTTTGACCTGGTACTTGGGCGCGAGCGCCTGGGCGAGGCGCCGTCCGATGTTTCCGCCGCCGGCGATGATTACGCGCTTGTAGGGCTTGTCCAGTTTGCGCAGCTCGCTGGTGACGGCGCGGATGTTCTTCTTCGCCGCGACGAAGAACACCTCGTCGTCGGCCTCGATGATGGTGTCACCCTTGGGGAAGATGGGGGTGTTGCGCCGAAAGATGGCGGCCACGCGGGTCTGGATACCGGGCATGTGCTCGGTCAGTTCGCGCAGCTCGTGGCCCACCAGCGGGCCGCCATAGTAGGCCCGGGCCGCCACCAGCTGCACCTTGCCGTCGGCGAAATCCAGGACCTGCAGGCTGCCCGGGTGCTCGATGAGTCGCCGGATGTAATTGGTCACCAGCTCCTCGGGGCTGATGAGCACGTCGATGGGCAGGGCGTCCTGGGAAAACAGCTCGCTGCGGCTGAGATACTCGGCGGCGCGCACGCGCGCGATCTTGGTGGGGGTGTGGAACAGCGTGTAGGCCACCTGGCAGGCGATCATGTTGGTCTCGTCGCTGTTGGTGACCGCGACAATCATGTCCGCATCCTTGGCGCCCGCCTGTGCCAGCACGTCCGGGTGTGAGGCGACACCCGTGACGCCTCGCAGGTCCAGGCGCCCCTGCAACTCCCGCAGGATGTCGGAGCGCACATCCACGACCGTGATGTCGTTGGCCTCGTGGGCGAGGCTGTGAGCGACGGATGCCCCCACCTGCCCGGCGCCGAGGATGATTATTTTCATTGGGCGCGGCCCTCAGCGAAGCGAATCGGCCGGTGCATTCTATCAGTTATCGCTCCGGCTCTTGCGCGGTTCGATGCCCAGGGCCTTGAGCTTGCGGTACAGGTGAGTGCGCTCCAGCCCGACGCGTTCCGCCAGCCGCGTCATGTTGCCCTCGGCCCGTTCCAGCTGTTGCAGGAGGTAGCCGCGTTCGAATTCCTCCCTCGCCTCGCGCAGGGGCAGATCCGTCGATATCGGACCCACGGTTTCCGACGTGCCGCGCAGGCCGCGCCCGGAGAGCGCGAACTCCACCTCGCTGCCCGAGACGTCGTCGCCGCTGCCCAGGATCAGCAGCCGCTGCACCACGCTGCGCAGTTCGCGCACGTTGCCGGGCCAGTCGTGGTGGCGCAGGCGCTGAATGGCATCGGACGTGAAACGCCGCAGCGGCAGGCCCTCGCGTTCATGAAGGCTGGCCACGAAATGATCCACCAGCACCGGGACGTCCTCCAGGTGCTCGCGCAACGGCGGGATCTTCAGGGGCACCACGCTGAGCCGGTAATACAGGTCCTCCCGGAATGCGTCCTCGCGTACCAGTTCCTCCAGGTCCCGCTGCGTGGCGGCCACCACGCGAACGTCCACGGCCACGGGTTCGCTGCCACCGACCCGCGTGATGCTGCGCTGTTCCAGCGCGTTGAGCAGGCGCCCCTGCACCTGCAGGTCCATGTCCGCCACCTCGTCGAGAAACAGGATGCCGCCATGGGCGCGCTCCAGCAGACCCTGGCGGACACGATCGCCCTGTTCCTGGCCCAGCAGTTCCACGGCGGATTCGTCGGGCGCCAGCGAGGCCACCGCCACCTCGACAAAGGGTCGCGCGCTTCGGTTGCTCTGGCTGTGCAGGTAGCGGGCGAAGGTCTGCTTGCCGGTGCCCGCCTCGCCGCTGACCAGCACCCAGGTGTCGTGCTGCGCGATGCGCCGTACCTGGGCGCGCAGGTCCTGCATGACACGGCTCTCGCCCTCCGGGTAGGCGGAACGCTCCAGCTGCTGACGCAGGCCCAGATTCTCCCGGGCGAGGCGGTCGGCCTCCAGGGCCCGGGACACCGTGAGGATCAGCTTCGCCAGCGAGAGCGGTTTTTCCAGGAAATCGTAGGCGCCCAGCCGGGTGGCTTCCACGGCCGTCTCCACGGATCCGTGCCCGGACATGATGACCACCGGGAAAGCCAGGGTGCCGCCCGCCTTCCATTCCTTGAGCAGCGAGATGCCGTCTCCGTCCGGCATCCAGATGTCCAGCAGCACCAGGGCGGGCGTGCGGTCCTGAGTGAATACACGCGCCTCCTCGAGGGTGGATGCCGTCTCCACCTCGTAACCCTCGTCTTCCAGGATCTCCTGCACCAGCGTGCGGATGTCGGGCTCGTCATCCACCACCAGGATGGCGGATCCGGTCATACCGCCTCCCGGGCATCTTCACGATCGGCGACGACCCCGCTGCTCACGGGCAGGCGCAGCGTGATGCAGGCCCCGCCCTTGCGGCGGTTCTCCGCCCAGACCATGCCATGGTGCTCCTCCACGATCTTCTTGACGATGGCAAGCCCGAGACCGGTGCCCTTGGGCTTGCTGGTCACGTAGGGTTCGAACAGCCGCGGCATGAACTCCTCCGGCAGCCCCGGGCCGTTGTCACGCACGGACAACTCCACCACCGTGCATCGCGCCTCGCGCACGCAACGGGTTTCGATCTCCAGCCGTGGGTCCTTCACACCGTCGAGCGCTTCCAGCCCGTTCTTGATCAGATTGTGCAGCAGCTGGCGCATGCGCCCGGCGTCGGCCTGGATGTCGGGCAAGTCGTCCGCCAGCTTGAGCTTCAGGCGTCGCCGTTCACTGCCGTAAAGGTCCGCCACCTCGCGCACCAGGGCGTTGAGGTTGAGAGGCGTCACTGCCATCTGCGGGGTCCGGGCGTAATCCCCGAAGGCGTTGACCATCTTCTTCATGGCCTCCACCTGCTGGACGATGGTGTGAGTGGCGCGTTGAAGGATGCGGGCCTGATCCGTGTCCATGTGCGGCAGCAGCTTGCGTTGCAGGCGTTCGGCGGAGAGCTGGATGGGCGTGAGCGGATTCTTGATCTCGTGGGCGAGCCGTCGCGCCACTTCGCCCCAGGCCGCGTCGCGCTGCGCCTGCAGGAGAGCGGTGATGTCGTCGAACACGATCACGATGCCGCCACGCGAGCCGCTCTCCGCCGGCAGGGCCACGCCGCGGCACATGAGCACCTTGCGTCCGCCGGTGCCGAACAGGGTGATCTGTGCGTGCCATTCGTGGTCTTCGCGGTGGATCAGCGGCACGATCTGCTCGTGGAAACGCTCCACCAGCGCGTTGCCATGGCCGATATCGGCCAGCGAACGTCCCGCAAGCTCATCCAGGTCCGCTTCGAGAATCAGCGCGGCGGCCGTGTTGGCGGTGCGAAGCACGCCCTGGTGGTCGAGGGTGATCACGCCGGAGGACAGGTGCTGCAAAACCGTCTGAAGGTAGGCGCGCTGACTCTCGGCGAGGCGCCTGCTGCGTTCCGCCTCGTCCCGGGTGGCGGCCAGCGTGGCGGTCATGGCATTGAACGAGCGCACCAGGAAGCCCAGCTCGTCGCGCTGGCTGACCGGCAACCTCTTGTGGTATTCGCCCGCCGCCACCAGACGCGTGCCCTCGGCCAGTTCGCGGATGGGCGCCACCAGACGGCCGGCCGAGTAGAACGCCGCCCAGATGGCGGCCAGCACGGACACGAGCAGGGCCAGGGAAAGCGTGATGGCAAAGCTCTGCTTTAGGGGTTCGCGCAGGTAGGCGAACTCCTTGTATTCGGAGAAGGCGTCCTGGACGCTGTCGGCCAGCGCGCTCATGCGGCCCTCCACCGGGTAGATGGCCTGCAGGATGCGGCCCTCCTCCCCGGGTCGCGGTGCGGGCACGGCCACCACCACGCGAATGTAAAGGCCCGTGTCATAGACGGGTTCCAGCGCCGCATAGGTCTGGCGCTGGGCCAGCACCAGGAAGACCTCCTGGCTGGGCAGGCTCGGCAGGCGACGCAGGGTGTCGCCTATGCTGGAGGCCACGATGCGGTTGTTGCTGCCAATGAGCGTGAGCTCGACGGCGCCGCTACGCTGGCGCAGGTCATTAAGCGTGAGCGGGGCGAGCGACTCGGAGATGTCCACCAGGTCATCCACCAGACCCTCGGTCTGGCGCGTGAGCTGGCGGGTGCGCAGGTCCAGTGAGGTTCGCGACAGTTCCAGGGCGTCCTCCAGCGCCTTCTCCACGCGCACGTCGAACCAGCTGTCGATGCCCTCGTCGAGGAACTTCATCGAGAAGTAGTACACGATGGACACCGGAGCGAGCGCCAGCACCACGAAGATGACCACCAGCTTGAGGGTGAGACGCGAGCCGGGCTCGCGGTGCACGACCTGGCGGATGGCCTGGTAGACCTTGGTGCCGATGAGCACGGCAAGGAACACCAGTGCCAGGGTGTTGAACAGCAGCAGCCAGATGTAGAGGCGCTCGAAACGGGCCGAGTGGCGCGCAGCATCCCCCATGACGTACAGCGACGCCAGGAGCAACACGAAGATCACCGCCATCGGCAGCAATCCCACGGACAATCGTTTCAGCGCAGCGACCATGTGTACCAGTCACTCGCCGGACTCCAGTCCGGCGACAGGAAAGCCCGCACCCGCAACGGCAGGGGCAGGGCGTCCACGGCCAGGCGCGCCCTCAGGCGGCCCTCGTATTCACTATCGCTGTCCAGCAGGCTCGCGTCCAGCAGGGGCACCGCATCAAGTTCGCCCAGAAACGCCAGCACCGACGAAAAGCGGAAGAAGCTCTGCTGCACGCCGGTGTTGAGATGGGTGACCAGGTAGAGGCGGCTGAGGGCGTGATACTCGAGCCTGTAACGCTGGGTCACCGTGGCCACGTGGGCGTCCAGCCACCAGGCGCGCAGCCGGTGGATGTCCACCTGAACCTCGAAGACCAGGGTCACCCCGTTGTGCAGCGCGTCGAAAAGGGCGGGGCTCAATTCATAACGAATGCCGGCGTTGAGCTGGTAGACCCCGTCCACCAGTTGCGTGCGCGCGAAGTCGACGGAGAACGGCGGCTCGTGCTCGGCCGCGACGCCGGGGCTCGCCATCAACCATCCCGCGAGCAGCAGGCCGGCCAGGCGCAGGGTATGTCCGGGGGCAATGATCAACTCTTCGTCAGCCTGGCATAGTAGAAGCCGTCCATGTCCTGCTCACCGGCAAGGATCTGACGACCGGGCGGACCGGGACGCCCCCAGCCACCGCAGATCGGGGATTCCGCCGCATCCGGATGCGTGTGCAGGAAGGCGCGGATCTGCTCCGCGTTTTCCTGCGGCAGCAGGGAACAAGTGGCATACAAGAGCATACCCCCCGGGGCCAGCAGGGGCCAGAGAGCGTTCAGCAACTGCGCCTGACGTTGTGCCAGGGCTGTGATGTCTGTCTCCCTGCGAAGCACCTTGATGTCCGGATGACGGCGGATCACACCGGTGGCGGAGCACGGCGCATCCAGCAGGATACGATCATAGAGCGGCCCCGAGTGCCATTGTTCCGGGTGCGACGCGTCGCCTGCCACCAGCCGCGCGCCGTATCCGCCGCGGGCGAGATTCTCGCGCACGCGTTCCAGGCGCGCGGTATCCGCGTCCACCGCCGTCAGATCCAGCCGCCCCTCAGTGGATTCCAGCAGATGCAGCGTCTTTCCGCCGGGCGCGGCGCAGGCATCGAGCACGCGCATGCCCGCGCGGCATTCCAGCAGGGGCGCGGCGAGCTGGGCGGCGGCATCCTGGACCGATACCAGCCCCTCGCCAAACCCGGGCAGTTGTGCCACGTCCACCGGTGTGTCGAGTTCAAGGGCCGAAGCGACCGCCGGATGCGCCCGGGCGGCCAGGCCGGCCGCCTGCAGCTGCGCGGCATACGTATCCCGATCCGTGCGCGAGCCGTTTACGCGCAGGGTCATGGGTGCCTGACGGTTGAGCGCCTCGCCCAGAGCCTCCCACTCCTGGGGCCAGGCGGATTGCAGCGCCTCGAGCAGCCACCCGGGCAGGGACAGGCGCGCGGCGGGGTCCCGGTTGACCGTCTCCAGCAGCGCCGGCCCCTCCCGCTGCACCCGGCGCAGCACCGCATTGATCAGCCCCACCACCCACGGCTTGCCCGACGCGCGCGCGAGCCCCGCCGTTTCCCGAACGGCCGCGTAATCCGGCGTGCGCAGATGCAGCAGTTCACACAACCCCATCTCCAGCAACAGGCCGACGTCACGATCCTTTGCGCGCAACGGTTTGCTCAACAGGGTGCGGGAAAGCGCCTCCAGCTGGTGATGCCAGCGCAGGGTCGTGAAGCACAGCGCCTGGACAAACGCACGGTCCCGGTCAGGCAGACCGGCCAGCAGCGGTGGCAGCGCATCCGACAGCGACGCACCGCTGACGGCGACCTTGTGGAGGACCTTGAGGGCGATCTGGCGGGGGGACATTTTTTGGAAGGATGAAGGATGAAGGATGAAGGATGAAGGATGAAGGCAAAGCGCACCCCCCTCAATCCCCTCCCCTCATGCTGAGGCCCAGGGAGGGGTGTTTTCATTCAACCTTCAACCTTCAACCTTCAACCTTCATCCTTCATCCTTTCAGAGGGGGGGGTGTTTTCATTCAACCTTCATCCTTCCACCTTCATCCTTTTTCCCAACAGTGACCGGCTGTTCAGCACCTGCGCGGCGGTCAGCGGCTTCCCCCCCGGAAACTGGACGCGGGTCAGGCGCAGCAGGCCCTCGCCGGTGGCCACGTCGATGCCTTCGGGGCCCTCGGCGACCACTGTGCCCGGTGTGGCGGTGACGGCGGAATCCACCGGCTGCGCTTCCCAGATGCGCACGGTTTGTCCGTCCAGGTTCGTGAACGCCACCGGCCAGGGGTTGAAGGCGCGCACCATGCGATCCAGCAGTGCGGCCGGCAGGAACCAGTCCAGGTCCGCCTCGGCCTTGGTGAGCTTGTCGGCATAGGTGGCGAGCGAATCGTCCTGGGGCTCCGGGGTCAGGCGGCCTGCCACCAGGTCCTCGAGCCCCCGGATAAGGATCTCCGCTCCCTGCGTCGCCAGCCGGTCATGCAGGGTCTGGGCCGTATCCGTCGGGCCGATGGGCGTTGATGACTTGAGCAACATGTCGCCGGTATCCAGCCCCGGGGCCATCTGCATGAGGGTCACACCCGTCTCGGTGTCCCCGGCCAGGATCGCCCGCTGGATGGGGGCGGCACCTCGCCAGCGGGGCAACAGGGAGGCATGGATGTTGAGACAGCCGTGCACGGGGATGTCCAGCACGCCCTTGGGCAGGATCAGCCCGTAGGCGGCCACCACCATCACGTCCGGCGTGTAGTCCCGCAGTCGGGCCTGCGCCTCCGGCGGCTTGAGCCGCTGGGGCTGCTCCACCGAAATCCCGTGCTCCAGGGCGAGCCGCTTCACCGGACTCGGCGTAAGCCGGCGCCCCCGCCCCGCCGGCCGGTCCGGCTGCGTATAGACCGCCGCCACCTCGTGTGGTGAATCGATCAGCGCCCGGAGCGCCGGCACGGCAAACTCCGGCGTCCCGGCATAAACGATGCGCAGCTTGCGATTGGGATCCAAGTTCAACCTCGGGCGCCGTGGCTGTCCAGGTGATCAGGGGTCTCTTCACCTGGGGCCCCGTTATGTGCCTGCAGTGGAACGCGGAGCGTTCTTGACCAAAAAGCTCCGCGTTCTCCGCGCCTCTGCGTCCTCCGCGTTTCCGGCCCATGCCATGAATTCCATCGGGTTTCCTGTCCGGGGACCGGGTCCGCTTGCCGCTGATCGGGATGCAACTGGCTAAATCGCGTGCTGGCGGTCGGTGTTTTTGGGCAGGTTGCCCTGGCGGGCCAGTTTTTCCAGCTTCTTCTGGATGCGGCTGCGCTTGAGCGGCGAGAGGTAGTCCACGAACAGCTTGCCGTCCAGGTGATCCATCTCGTGCTGGATGCACACGGCCAGCAGGCCGTCGGCGTCCATCTCGAAGGCCTCGCCGTCGCGGTTCAGGGCCCGCACGCGCACGTGGTCGGCGCGGCGCACGGTCTCGTAGTAGCCGGGCACCGACAGGCAGCCTTCCTCCATCTCCTCTTCGCCCTCGCGCGAGAGGATCTCCGGGTTGATCAGCACCAGCGGCGCGTTGCGCTCCTCGGAGAGGTCGATCACGATCACCTGGCGCTGCACGTTCACCTGGGTGGCGGCGAGACCGATGCCAGGGGCGTCGTACATGGTCTCCAGCATGTCGTCCACCAGGCGGCGGATGTCGTCGTCCACCCGCTCCACGGGTTCGGCCCGTTTACGCAGTCGGGGATCGGGAAAATGCAGGATTTCTAGTGTGGCCATGACCGCTCGTCCGCTGTTCCTCCGCCTCGGCGGAATATTCGTGCAGTAGTGCAGGTTTTTCTGCTAATGTTGTGATCATACTGGGAAAGCGCCGCCACGTCCCCTCAGGAAGCGGCAGTGCAGGCCGATCTATTGCCTTCCGGGCGGATCGGCAGGGAGCCCCGGAGGGTTCCCGAACCCGGCTGAGTCCGGTTCAGCCTTGACACACTATATAATGCGGCCGGACACGGGCTATTCAACCTGGCCGGAGCAGGGTTTTCGGGACCCGGGCCATCGAACAAGCGATTGATCAGGGGGAATTGATGTCCGCCAACACTTCGCCTCGCATCGGACAGGTCCTGTCCGCCGCAGTCTTTATTCTAGCGCTCCTGGGCGCCGGATGCGCCAGCAAGGCACCCGAACCGGCCCCGGCCCCCGAGCCC
>NZ_MVBK01000007.1 GCF_002000365.1 Thioalkalivibrio denitrificans
GGGTTGCCAAACACCCCGTCTCGCGTCAGATAGCGCGACATCTGCTCCGCCACGCGATCATCCACCGGCGTCGTCGCCGAATAGTCCAGGTATATGGGTAACTTCAGAGACATCGCCCCCACCTCTACGCCGCGCTGCGGCGGAAGATGAAGTGGTGCCGGTTGACCTGACGGTCCTGGCGCTTGGCCACGGCCTGCACTTCCGGGCGATCGGCGAACTGGGCGAGGGTAATCCCGTCCAGGAATTCGTAGAGGCGGTTACTGAGATCGTCCCACAGTTCATGGGTCAGGCAACGTTCGCCCTCCTGGCAGTTCTCGTTCCCGCGACAGCGGGTGACGTCCATGCTTTCGTCCACCGCGGTAATGATATTCGCCACGGTGATCTGGTCGGCGGGACGCGCCAGCCGGTAGCCGCCGCCCGGACCCCGGACGCCCTCCACCAGTCCCTGCTTGCGCAGTTTCGCGAAGAGCTGCTCCAGATAGGACAGGGAAATGCCCTGGCACTGGGAAATGTCCGCCAGGGTGACGGGACCGATTCGATCATGGATGGCCAGATCCATCATCGCCGTCACCGCATAACGTCCCTTCGTCGAGAGTTTCATAATCCACCCCTTGTCGGTTGGGTTGAGGAGGTGAGCCAATTCCGACCTTGATAGTCGGACTTTCGGGCATTATAGCTGAAAGTTGACCATTGTAGTCAAGAATTCAGACCGAGTCCGACGGGGTTTGTTCCGACATTGCAGAACACTGCAGCAACCGGGGAAAGGCGGGGAATCAATCTAGATAATGTCTGAGGACTTCAATGCAACACATTGAATAAAAGATATTTGATAGGCGCGTAGTTCAGCGGGTGCCGGGCCCCTCCGCTGCCGTCGAAGCCCGCTCGCGCCCCAGGGCGTGACCCTGGCGCAGGCAGTATCCCAGCCACTTGTAGAGGAAACGATTCAACCGCCACTTGCAGTCCAGCCCCCTCCACCGGGGCAGATCCTCCACGCTGATCTCCAGGTCCAGCGGGCGGCAGTGGCGCCCCAGCACCTCCACCTGCCGGGCATCGTGGTACATGCGTACCAGCACGTCCGGACTGGCCCGTTGATGCCCCCGCGCGCCGAACAGATAGGTGAGACGTGCGGTAGTGGTGTAAGGCGTCTGTTCCACCACCACCAGGTGCAGATCCATGGCGCCGGGTGCCCGGGATACCCGTTCCCCATCTGCCACGGCCAGATCCGGACACAACCGGCGCAGGCGGATGTAATTCACCTCGTAAAGATCCATGAGCGCCGCAAAGCTTCGCGGTCGAGGCTCCAGGTAGGCCGGCTGTTTGTCCTGAATCAGCATGAATCGATCATATCACAGGGAAAACATCACCCGACTCTGCTAACGTCACCTAGTGTCCTGAGTCAGAGAATCGTTGCATTTCAGCGGGCCTGTACGGGTGTGCGGCAAGGCGCTCGAGCGAAGGACGGGCAGGCCCATCCGAGCGAGAGGAACGCGGCCGCGCGCCCGTACAGGCNNAGCCCCGCACAAGACCCAATGCGGCGTTGCGGGCCTTGCCAAGGGCTTGCCATTGCCTGCGGCCCGCGCCTTGCCTTGGGTCTTGTGCGGGGCTCTGAAATGCAACGATTCTCTGACTCAGGACACTAGACTGCGCCAACTATCGATTCGGACTTGAACCATGAAGATCTCCATCGTCCAGACACGTCCCTTTCAGGATCAGAAACCCGGCACATCGGGATTGCGCAAGCGGGTGCGCACGTTTCGACAGCCCCACTACCTGGAGAACTTCGTACAGGCCATATTCGACACACAGCGCGATCTTCAAGGCGGGATGCTGGTGCTCGGCGGAGACGGACGCTATCACAACCGTGACGCCATCCAGGTGATCATGCGCATGGCAGCCGCCAACGGGGTCGCGCGCATTCTCGTGGGACAGGGAGGACTGCTATCCACACCCGCCGCTTCCTGCGTCATCAGAAAGCACGGCGCGGCCGGTGGCATCGTGCTCTCGGCAAGCCACAATCCCGGTGGCCCCGAGGGCGATTTCGGCATTAAGTACAACACTGCCAATGGGGGTCCCGCGCCGGAATCCGTCACCGGCGCCATCCATCAGGCCACGATGGACATCCGGCAATACCGCATTGCCGAGGCGGCTCACGTGGATATCGATCATCCGGGTGAACAGCGCCTGGGTGAAACGATCATCTCTGTGATCGATCCGGTCTCCGACTATGCAGAACTGATGGAGTCTCTGTTCGACTTCGACCGCATCCGTGTGATGTTCGAATCCGGGGCTTTCCAGATGCGATTTGATGCGATGCATGCGATCACGGGTCCCTATGCCATGCGCATTCTGGAGGAGCGCCTCGGCGCACCGCAGGGCACGGTCATGCGGGCCGAACCGCTGGCGGATTTCGGCGGAGGACATCCCGATCCCAACCTGGCTCATGCACGGGAACTGGTACAAGCCCTCTACGGCCGGGATGCACCCGATTTCGGGGCCGCGTCGGACGGGGACGGTGA
The DNA here is from genome assembly GCF_002000365.1 of Thioalkalivibrio denitrificans. GTDB lineage: Bacteria > Pseudomonadota > Gammaproteobacteria > Ectothiorhodospirales > Ectothiorhodospiraceae > Thioalkalivibrio_A > Thioalkalivibrio_A denitrificans. The sequence continues at coordinate 2,517 of NZ_MVBK01000007.1, forward strand.
CCGCAACATGATCCTCGGCAGGCGTTTCTTCGTCACGCCCAGCGACAGTCTGGCCATACTCGCCGCCAACGCCCATCACCTCCCCGGCTACAGCGACGGCATCCGCGGCATCGCGCGCTCCATGCCCACCAGCCGGGCCGCGGACCGGGTGGCGGAGCGCCTGGGCGTTGAGTGCTTCGAGACCCCCACCGGCTGGAAGTTTTTCGGCAACCTGCTGGATGCAGGCCGCGTCACACTGTGCGGCGAGGAGAGTTTCGGTACCGGTTCCGGGCACGTGCGCGAAAAGGACGGTCTCTGGGCCGTCCTTTTCTGGCTCAATCTGCTGGCCGTCAAGGGCCGCTCCGTGGAACAGATCGTGCGCGATCACTGGCGCACCTTCGGCCGCAACTATTACACGCGCCACGACTACGAAGCGCTGGATTCCGCACGAGCAGACACGCTCATGCAGGAACTGCGCGAAGGCCTCGCGAACATGGGGGGCCGAACATTCGGCGAGCGCGTGGTCACCATCGCGGACGACTTTGCCTACACGGACCCGGTGGACGGATCCGTCAGTGAGCACCAGGGCATCCGGGTTCTGTTCGAGGACGGCGCCCGCATTGTGTTGCGCCTGTCAGGCACCGGCACCGAAGGCGCCACCCTGCGCGTCTACCTGGAACGCTTCGAACCCGACCCCGAGAAACACGATCTGGACACCCAGGAAGCCCTGGCCGATCTGGCCCGCATGGCTGAAGATATTGCCGGCATCCGCGTGCACACGGGGCGGGACAAGCCGGATGTGATTACATAAGAGCAGGTACAAGGTACAAGGGTAAAGGTACAGGGGTAGCCAACCCCTTTGCCCTTGTATCTTGTACCTTGTACCTGCTTTCAGAATTCATTCACCACCTTCGCCACCCCTGGCTCCTTCGATCTCACCAGGCGTTCGACCACATTCCTGAGGTCCAGCGCCGAGCGCGGACAGCCGACGCACGCGCCCTTGAGTCGCACCCGCACGATGCGGTCCTGCAAGGCGACGAACTCGATGTCTCCGCCGTCCTGCATGAGAATGCGACGCGCCTCCTCCACCGCCTCGCGAACGCGGGCCTCGTTGACGGGGTCCTCGGCGACGACCGCCTCGCCCTGCCGTCGCGCCAGGGTCTGGACACGGTCGATGCGTAGCGCCATCTCGGCGTCGATGGCCTCGATGGCATCCAGCTCCTCTTCGCTGTAGACGTGATCGGGGTCGTCGCTCAGGAGCGCTTCGAGACGTTCCTGTTGCGTGGGCATGGGCAACGCCTCTGTGTTGTACCGGCGCTGAAGTATATCAAGGCGCCTAAGCTGCCCGAAAAAACCCCGGGGGGCAACGAGCGCATCCGCATGCACCGCCAGAAGCCGGGCTCGCAGCTGCCTGAGGGCTTGCGCGTCCGCACTGTCCGGCGCGAGGGCGAACACATGGCGACGGCGGTCGCTCTCCATGCGCAACAGGCACCAGTTTCCGGCACAAACGCTGTGGGGCGACACCCGCACCCTCAGCCATGCACCCCGGTCATCCCGGATGCGCCACCTGCCGCTCGGTTCAATGCGGATACGGGTGATCGCCAAGTGCCCGCCCAGCCAGCCGCACCGCCGCAACTGCAGGTACAGGGATCCGGCCAGGACCGGCAGCGCAAACGTCGCCACCACAGGGGAGACCGCCAGCAGACCCGCGATCGCCAGAAAGTGCAGGCCGCTGACCAGCCACAGGATCCGGCGGGAGGGTTCAGGACGAACGTCGAGCGCTGTTGCGAATGTGTTGGACCACATGGGCGACGTCCTTGTCACTGGACTGCATCTGCCCCATGAGCAGTTGCAGCAGGGTGGTGTCGGGATAGTCCAGGAGCCGCCTGAAGGTCTCCCGGCCACGGGCGTCCAGTTGCAGAAAGCCGTGTTTCAGGAAACCGTCCAGCAGCAGGTCAAGTTCCAGCATGCCGCGCCGGCAGCTCCAGCGCAGCCGTCTCACCTCTTCCTCGTCGGCTTCATTCTGCCCACTAGCCTGCATATCTCACCACCCTTCTACTGCGGCCACCTTGGTGCAATACGGGTTAGCCTGCGGTGACTGATCTGCTCCCTGAAGGAACGCGAAGGCCGCAGAGACGCGGAGGACGCGGAGAATTTGAATCAAGAACCTCTGCGTCCTCCGCGCCTCTGCGGTCTCCGCGTTGAATTCTGATCCCCGGATGGGCCTCCATGGTCAGGAGCCTGAACCGCGATAGGATACTGGCGGAAACAGTCTGTCATGCTCAGATTTTCGGCCAATCCAAGCTATTCTCCTCATGTTTCAGTCTGTTGCGCGCCAGCCGGTGTCCGCCCGGTGAGCTCTATACCGAGCGCTTGAGCATCTGCTTCTTGATCTCCCCGATCGCCTTGGTGGGATTGAGCCCCTTGGGACAGACCTGCACGCAGTTCATGATGGTGTGGCAACGGTAGAGCTTGTAGGCGTCATCCAGCTGTTCCAGGCGTTCCCCCGTGGCCTGGTCCCGGGAGTCGAGGATGAAACGGGCCGCCTGCAGCAGGGCCGCGGGCCCCAGGAACTTGTCGGGATTCCACCAGTAGGACGGACAGGAGGCGGAACAGCAACCGCACAGGATGCATTCGTACAGTCCGTCCAGCTTGTCCCGGTCTTCCGGCGATTGCTTGCGCTCCACCTCGGGGATCGGATCATTGACCACCAGGTAGGGCTTTGCTGCGCGATACTGGTTGTAGAAGTTGCCCATGTCCACGATCAGGTCACGGATCACCGGCATGCCCGGAAAGGGCCGCAGTGTGACGGGCTCCTTAAGCTCCGCAAGCGGTGTCACGCAGGCCAGCCCGTTGGTGCCGTTGATGTTCATGCCGTCGGAACCGCACACCCCTTCACCGCAGGAACGCCGGAAACTGAGGGTTTCGTCCTGTCGCTTGAGCCTCAGCAGCGCCTCCAGGAGCATCATGCCGGGCTCCACCTCGGAGTCCGGCAGCTCGAAGTCCTGCATGTAAGGCTCGGTGTCGGTCTCGGGGTTGTAGCGATAGATGGAAAAACGCATGGGCATCGTCTCCAGGCCGAATACGGGCTCCGCGTTGCGGGGCCGACATGAGTATCCTGGAACGCGCAGGCGCCACGCCAGCGCGTTCGTTGACCGAAACAGGGCGCCTACCGTCTGACCGCAATCCCCTTTACCCGTTCAGCAAAGGCGACACAAAGGCCGGTGGCCGAATCCATCTGCAGACGCCCGAGCACCACCCCATCCCCCCAACTCCGGGAGTTGGCGAGATCCGCCGTGCCCGATCGGGTCCGGGACGGCCGCGATGCGGCACAGTCCCCGCTGCCGGCCCGGTGGCACGGCTCGGCCCCGAGGGGCATCCGGGCGCACCGCTGCAGGGGCAACTGCCGGAACATGTTGATACCGATCGGGTCTCACATGTGGCCCGGAGTACCGCTGTAATGCGTGGACGCCGATACACGGCATTCTAACAGCCTTGCAACACGATGGGGACTCGCGCGCGGCTTGAGCCGTGATCGCCTCTGGGTCAAACTCGATCGCATCATCCCTCTATCGTCATCGCACCCATGGAGTAACCATGTCTCCCACCGCCGCATGGATCCTGATCATCATCGCCGTGGCCGCCGCAGGCATCATCGGGTTCTTCACGGGGCGCAACACGGCGCCCGGCAAGCGCCAGGTGGATGCCCTGCAGAAGGAACTGGAGGACAACCGCCAGGCCATGAGCGAATACAAGGAGTCCGTCAACCACCACTTCGAGAAGACCGCAACGCTGTTCACCGGTATGGCAGGCTCCTACAGGGCGCTCTACGATCACCTGCGCGAAAGCTACGGAGAACTCACCGACAGCCCGGCGCATCGCCTGCTCCCAGAACGTCCGGGCGCCCTGCTCGAAAGGGCGAAAGGCGCCGACCCCACCCAGCCCTACAAGCCACCGCTGGAACCCCGGGATGAACCGCCGCGGCAGAAACCGTCGGAGGCTTCCACTGGCAAGACGGGCCCGGACGGTGACTCGGAGGACATGATGGGCGATGCGCCGCACATCCCGGAGCGCGTCGATTTCGAGGAAGCTCCCGAGGAGCCGGTCAAGGCTCGCCGAGACGAAGATGAATCCCGACCCAGCGATGGCGAGAAGGCGGTGAAACCACCCCGCCAGGACGACAGCGGCGAGCTGGAATCCCCCAATGCGCAGCCGGCCTCCGGCTACGGATCTGCCGAAACCGAACAGAAACCCGACACCGGCCGGACCTGATCCGGGAACCCGGTCATGGAGGCCCCCGAAACCGACCGAAAAGTGGTGTTCCGTGCCCGGGGCCTCACCAAGGTGTACCGCATGGGCGAGGTGGAGGTGCACGCCCTGCGCGGCGTGGATCTGGACCTGTTCGAGGGGGAATTCGTGGTGCTGCTGGGCCCCTCGGGCAGCGGCAAGTCCACGCTGTTGAATATCCTGGGCGGCCTGGATGCGCCCACGGGCGGCGAGGTCATCTGCCAGGGGCGCAACCTGGTCCAGGCCGGTGACCGGGAACTCACCGCATTTCGCCGGCATTTCGTCGGCTTCGTGTTCCAGTTCTATAACCTGATCCCCAGCCTCACGGCGCGGGAGAACGTGGCCATCGTCACCGAGATCGCCAGGGACCCCATGCCTCCGGAGGAGGCGCTGGCGCTGGTGGGGCTGGCCGAGCGTGTGGATCATTTCCCGGCGCAGCTCTCCGGGGGGGAACAGCAGCGCGTCGCCATCGCCCGCGCGGTCGCCAAACGACCGGCAGTACTCCTGTGCGACGAGCCCACCGGCGCCCTGGATTCGAAGACGGGCATCGTGGTGCTGGAGGTGCTGGAGCGCATCAACCGCGAGCTGGGGACCACCACGGCCGTGATCACCCATAACGCCACCATTGCGGACATGGCCGATCGGGTGGTCCACTTCCTGGACGGGCACATCGACCGGATCGACACGCCCGCCGTGCGCAAGTCCCCGAGGGAACTCAGCTGGTGAGCATCCTGTACCGCAAGCTCGCGCGGGAATTGTGGCACATGCGCGGGCAGGTACTGGCCATTGCCGTGGTGATCGCCGGCGGCATGGCCACGCTGGTGATGTCGCTGACCACGCTGGACACGCTGGTGGACACCCGTGATACCTATTACCGGGATTACCGTTTCGCCGACGTGTTCGCGACGCTGAAACGGGCGCCGGAGTCCCTTCGGGAACCGGTGGAGGCGATCCCCGGCGTGCAGCAGGTGGAAACCCGGGTGGTGTCCCACGCCAACCTGGACATCCCGGACTTTCCGGACCCCGCCGTGGGCATCCTGATCTCGCTGCCGGACGGGCGCAACGCCGAACTTAATCGCCTGTTCCTGCGCACCGGACGGCTGCCGGAGCCGGGACGTGCCGGCGAGGCAGTGGTCAACGAGGCCTTCGCGGAAGAACACGGCTTCAGACCCGGAGACCGGATCGGGGCGGTCATCAACGGTCGGCGCCAGGAACTGGAGATCGTCGGTATCGGGCTGTCCCCCGAGTACATCTACCACGTGGCACCCGGCGATCTGTTTCCGGATTTCGCCCGCATGGGCATGCTGTGGATGAACCGCACACAGCTGGAGGCCGCCTTCGACATGGACGGCGCCTTCAACGACGTGGTGCTGACTCTCACCCGCGACGGACGCAGCGCCGACGTGATCCAGCGCCTGGACGCCCTGCTGGCCCCCTTCGGGGGCCAAGGCGCGCTGGATCGCAGCGACCAGCTGTCGCACCGATACCTGGAACTGGAACTGGACCAGCTGCGAACCATGGCGACGGTGTTCCCCGCCATCTTCCTGGCCGTGGCCGCATTTCTGCTCAATGTGGTGCTGACTCGCCTCATTCACAGCCAGCGGGAGCAGATGGGTATCCTCAAGGCCTTCGGTTACAGCCACGTGGACGTAGGGCTCCATTACGCCCAGATGGTCATGGTGATCGTCGCCATCGGGCTGGTCATTGGCACCGGGATGGGCTTGTGGCTGGGTCAGATGCTGTCGGAACTTTACCGCGACTTCTTCCGCTTCCCGTACCTGGAATGGCGCATCAGCACCCGCAGCCTGGCCATCGGCACACTGGTGACGCTGGCCGCCGCTGCCGGCGGGACCTTCGCCGCGCTCTGGCGGGCGGCGCGCATACCGCCGGCGGAGGCCATGCGCCCGGAGCCGGCGCCGGTGTTTCGCCCTACGCTGGTTGAACGTCTGGGGCTGCAGCGCCTCTTCGATCAGCCCACGCGCATGATCCTGCGCAACATCGAGCGCCGCCCCGTCAAGGCGCTGTTGTCCGCCACCGGCATCGCATTCGCCTGCGGCATCATGGCCATCGGCACCTTCCAGCAAGGGGCCGTGGGCTATCTGATCCAGGTGCAGTACGGCCAGGTGCAGCGCGATGACCTGACCGTGACCTTCACGGAGCCCACGTCCCGGCGCGCGCTGCATGAACTGGCCGCAATGCACGGCGTCGATCATGCAGAGCCGTTTCGGGATGCCGGGGTGCGCCTGTCGCGAGGCACCGCCGCCTACCGCACGGGGATCCACGGGTTTGAACCGGAAAGCCGCCTGCGCAGGATTCTCGATGACGAACTGCAGGTGGTCACCCTGCCCCGGGAAGGGCTCGTGCTCAACGATTTCCTGTCGGAATATCTGGACGCCCGCGCCGGCGACACGGTGTGGGTGGAGTTCCTCGAGGGTCGGCGCGAACGGGTCGCGGTGCCCGTCGCCGGTGTCGTGCGTGAGTTTACCGGCGCGTCCGCCTACATGAATCTGGACGCACTGAACCGCCTTATGCGCGAGGGGACGGCCATTTCCGGCGTCTGGCTGGCCGTGGACGCGGATTTCCGCGACGCGATCGTCCGCGACTTGAAGGAGGTACCCCGGGTGGCGGGCGTGACCGACCGGCTCACGGCGATCCAGAACTTCTGGGATTCCATGGCGAACATTGTGCTGACCTTCGCGTTCTTCAGCACGGTGCTGGCGGGCAGCATCGCGTTCGGGGTGGTGTACAACAGCGCGCGCATCGCGCTCACGGAGCGGGCGCGCGAACTGGCCAGCCTGCGCGTGCTGGGACTGACGCGGGGCGAGATCCGCTACATCCTCCTGGGTGAACTGTTCCTGATCACCCTGGTGGCGATCCCGCCCGGGTTCCTCATCGGACTGGGCCTGGTGTACCTGCTGGTGGGCACCCTGGATTCAGACCTGTACCGGGTGCCGCTCTTTCTGACACCTGACGTCTACGCCATCGCCGCATCCACCATCCTCGTGGCCACCGCCCTGTCCGCGGCGGTCGTCGCCCGCCGCCTCAACCGGCTGGACCTGGTGGAAGTGCTCAAGACACGGGAATAAGTGAGAAGTGAGAAGTGGGAATTGGGAAGTGAGAAGGGAGGGTGGTGACGTCATGCGCCGTGCCCATGGGCATTTCCTGTATCGTGTTACTTCGAACCTGTCTCTGCATCTGACTACATGATCAAGAAGATCCTCATTGCACTGATTGCCGTCGCCGTCATCGGGTTTCTCGCCTGGGGCTTCCGGCCCGCTCCTGTGCTCGTGGATACCGAACAGGTCACCCGGGGGACCTTGGCAGTCACCATCGAGGAGGAAGGTCGGACACGTGTGATCGACCGTTACGAGGTCTCGGCACCCATCACGGCGCAGGCCCGGCGCATCCGCCTGGAGGTGGGTGATGAGGTCCGGCTGGGCGACGTGCTGGTCACCCTGGACGCCCCGCCCTCCCCCGCCCTGGATCCGCGCACGCTGCAGGAGGCCCGCGCCCGGCTGGCCGCAGCAGAGGCGGCGCTGGAGACGGCCCGCGCTGACGTGCGTGCGCTGGCCGCACAGGCCCTGTATGCCCGGGAGGAACACGAGCGGCTCAGGGAACTGGCGGAACGCCAACTGGTGTCCCGCAGTACCGTCGACCGCGCGGCGGCGGACGCCGACCAGTCGGAGGCCCTGCTCCGTTCAGCCCGCTTCCGCGTGCAGACGGCCATCGGCCAGCGGGATGCCGCACGTGCGGCCCTGGCCCACGCGGATGCGGAGGACCCGGAGGCGACCGGGATCCTCGAGCTGAGGTCACCGGTGTCGGGCCGGGTGCTGCGGCGCCATTTCGAAAGCGCACGCGTGGTGCACCCCGGGGACCCGATCCTCGAGATCGGCGACCCGGACCGCCTGGAGGTCGCGGTGGACGTCCTGTCGTCGGATGCCGTGCGCATTGAGTCCGGCATGCGGGTGCTGTTCGAGCGCTGGGGCGATGTCCAGGAACTGGAGGGGCGCGTACGACGGGTGGAACCCACGGGCTTTACCAAGATCTCGGCGCTGGGCGTGGAGGAACAGCGGGTGTGGGTGATCGCGGACATCACCTCGGATCCGGCCTACTGGACACGCCTCGGAGACAACTATCGTGTCAATGCACGATTCTTCATCTGGGAGGAGGCGGATGTTCTGCGCGTGCCCACCAGCGCCCTGTTCCGCCACGATGGTGATTGGGGGGTGTTTCGCGTCCACGATGACCGCGCACAGCTTGTACGGGTGGAGATCGGCCGGCGCGGCGCCATCCACACTCAGGTCCTGGATGGACTCGAGGACGGGGACGAAGTGATCGTGCATCCCGACCGGGACGTGGAGGACGGCGTCCGCCTGCGCTTCAGGGGACGATGATGTACCGGATCGCGACAGTACTGACACTGTTGTTACTGGCAAGTGCGGCCCCGAAAGCCGACGAGGCGGCGGTGAATGCCCTGCTCGCCCGGGACACGCCGCCACCCGGCGTGGTCTTCGAGCTGGTGGAAAACGATCATGAGGCGCTGCAGACCCTGTTGCCCCGCATCAGGGCGTACATCTCCGCGCTGCGGGCGCGCCACCCGGACATGGGCATGGCCGTGGTCAGCCACGGCAACGAGCAGTTCAGCCTCACACGGGCACAACGCGATGCGCGCGCAGAGCTGCACGCGGCGGTGGAGGGTCTGGTGCGGGACGCCGATGTGGAAGTGGCCGTGTGCGCCACCTACGCGGGCTGGCGGGACGTTTCGCCGGAGGATTTCCCGGACTATGTGCAGGTGGCCGAATCGGCACCCGCGCGCATCAACGACTTCCGCGCCCTGGGGTACGAAGTGATCCGCCTGCGGCCGCCCGGCGCAGACACAGGGATACCCGACGACGACTGGTGACCTGGCTAGCCGCCGGCCGTGACCGAATTCAGGTCCGGTAGCGCCCCGCCCTCCTGCGCCATGGACTGCATGGCCTGCACGGTACGGTTGAACATCTCCAGGATATAGGCGTACTCGGAGTAGCCCTGCCCGGCGCGCAGCGCCTCCCGGGACAGGTCCTCGTGACGGGCGCACAACTGCGACAGGCCCCTGGCGCCGAGCCCCATGGCGGAACCCTTGAGCGCGTGCAGCGCCTCGTGCCACTCGAGTGCATCCCGCCGCTTGAGCGCCGTCTGCATGCGTGCGAAGTAGCCGCTGCCGTCGCGGCGGAAATCCGCCATGAGTTCCTCGATAAACCCCGGATCGGGACTGAGTTCCAGAAGGGAACGAAAGGTCTTTTCGTCCAGCAACCCAACCGCTTCGGGCACCGCGGGCGGCGATGCGGCCGGCGCCTCCGGCACCGCCTTCGGTGCCTCTTGAACCGGCCGGGCCCGGGGGATCGTCAGCAGTGACCTCACCACGGCGGACAGCCTGTCATCACCCAGGGCCTCGGTGAGGTAGGCGCGCGCACCGGCCCTGATGCAGACCTCGCGCGCCAACGGGGTGGGGTCAGTGCCGAGGGCAATGACGGGCACGGCCTGGGCGTCCGATTCCGCGGCCCATGTCCGCAACCACTCGATACCGCCTTCCAGAGGCGACTTGAGGTTCAGCACCACGAGGGAGAAATCCCCGGGGCGCTGACGGAACACCTGCAAGGCCTCGTCTACGCTGGCTAAGGAGACCACCTCGAGACCCAGCCGGGTGAGCATGCGGCCCAGCAGCCGGCAACTGATGCGGTTGTGCTCGGCCAGCAACACCCGATGACGCTGTGGTGTGCGTGCCCGTGCCCGCATCGGCATGCGCGAACGGGCAGTGGTGCCTGGCGGAAGACGGATCGCGCGACGGCGATCCTCGAAGACGATCGAACCTTTCCCTGTATCCATGATCATGTGCCCTCAGCAGCGCCCGCCCCCCCTTGGCCGGGCCATTTCGTCCATCGAATCCATACTAGCACGTCCTCAGCCTAATCTCAGGCGGATTCCGGATTTGAGACTTCGATCAGATTGCCGTCAGGATCCCGGAAATACACCGACAGGATGGGCCCCGTGGCGCCGGTGCGCCGCACCGGCCCCTCCAGCAGGGCCACGCCGCAGCCCTCCAGGTGGGCTGCCACGGCCGTGACCGGGGTTTCGGCCAGCAGGCACAGGTCGGCCGACCCGGGCACGGGACGCAGAGCCTTGGGCTCGAACTCCCTGCCGGCCTCGTGGAGGTTGATCTTCTGGGCACCGAAGCGCAGGGCCTTGCGACCCTCACCGAAGGTGATCACCTCCATGCCCAGGACCCGGACGTAGAAGTCGCAGGTGGCCTCGATATCCGCCACGGTCAGCACTAGGTGATCCAGGGCACGGATACGGATCACGGCGGATCACCGTCCTCCAGCCCGGACAGATCCGCCCCTGCCTCAGCCAGGGCCTCGCGCGCCACCCGGAACGCGTCCACCGCGGCGGGCACCCCGCAATAGACGGCCCCCTGCAACAACACCTCGCGAATCTCCGCAGCGGTACAGCCGTTTCTTACGGCACCGATGAGATGGATCCTGAGTTCGTGGGGCCGGTTAAGCGCCATGAGCATGGCCAGGTTGATCAGGCTCCGCGTCTTGCGCGCCAGTCCCGGCCGGTTCCATATGCCGTCCCAGCAGACGTCGGTCACCAGCATCTGCAGGGGCCAGGAAAAAGCATCCGCATTGTCCAGTGCGCGATCCACGTATTCATCGCCCAGCACCTGGCGGCGCGTGGCCAGGCCGTCGGGATTGAGAGGGTCTTTCATGGGGGAAACTCCGCAAACACCCCGTGCAGGGTCAGGACACGGTTTCGGGGTTGGCGAGATTGCGCGGCGACCCGTCCGCGAAGGCAAGCAGGTTGTCGAATGCCGCGCCGAAATAGAGTTCGTAGCCGTCACGTTCCACGAAACCCAGGTGCGGCGTGCACAGGGCATTATCCAGGTGCAGCAGCGGGTGGTCCCGTACAGGCTCGTTCTCGTACACATCCACCGCCGCCATGCCCGGCCGCCCGGCCTTGAGCGCATCCACCAGGGCGCCCTCGGCAATCAGTTCCGCCCGGCTGGTGTTGACCAGCAGCGCCGTCGGCTTCATGGCTGCCAGGTGATCGGCGGTGACAATTCCGCGAGTGCCCTCATTGAGGGCCAGGTGCAGTGACAACACGTCCGAGCGGGCGAAAAGGTCCTCCTGACTCTTCGCGGTGTCGAATCCGACCATCGCCGCCCGCTCCAGGCTGCCCTCGCGACCCCAGACCAGCACCCGCATGGCGAACGCGCGCCCGTAGTGGGCGACCAGGCTGCCGATCTTGCCGTAGCCAAAGATACCGAGGGTGCGTCCGCGCAGACCGGTGCCGAGCCGCGTCTGCCACTTGCCCGCTTTCATGGCCGCGACCTCCGCCGGGATGTGGCGCATGGCGGCAATGATCAGGCCCCAGGTGAGTTCGGCGGCCGCAAAGGGGGCACCCGTTCCCACGGCCACGGCGACGCCGCGCCGCGTACACGCCTCCAGGTCCACGTGGGCGATGCCCTTGCCCGTCTGGCTGATCAGCCGCAGGCGGGGCAGGCGTTCCAGCAGCTCATCCGTGATGGGGGTGCGTTCGCGGATCAGCACCAGGGCCTCCGCGTCCCGGAACCGCTCCGCGAGCGTTTCCACATCGCGCACCGTGTCGTTATAGACGGTGACCTCGTGATCGGCGAGACGGGCGAAACACGCCAGTGTCCGCACACAATCCTGATAATCGTCGGGAATCACGATCTTCATTTTGCCGGCTCCGAGGCAACCCCTTCCTGAAGCTCCTGGCGCGGCGCCACCTTGCGGTGCCGGTGCACGCCGATCATGATCAGGGGCAGCAGGACGGCCGCGCAGGCGATGGCGACATTGTCATCCGGATGGAAGACCACCGGAATGGCGAGGGCCAGGAAGACCAGCCGCGTTCCCGCCATGGGCCACCAGGCGGAGAAGAATCGCCCGAAGACCGCATAGGTCACACCCGCGGTACCCACCGCCACCAGGAGGGTATCGACGATCTGGTCCCATCCAGGGTTCACCACCATGTCAGATCGCACGAAGATGGCGAACGACATGACAGTGATGGGCAGGCAGATCTTGAGCGCCTCCCACATGGTTCGCATGAACGAGGATTCGGCAATCTTCGCCGCCACCGCCGCCGTCAGCGATGTCGGCGGCGACAGTTCGCCCCAGATGGCCAGCAGGAAGGCGAAGAAATGGGCCACCCAGGGGTCGACGCCCAGCTGCCGCAGGGGCGGAACGATGATCACGGCCACGATAATGTATGTCGCCGTGGGCGGCAGGCCGGTACCCACCAGCCAGCCGAACACCCAGGCCATGAGGATGGTGGCGATGATGTGGAATTCACCGAGCTGCAGCAGCAGGGAGCCCATGCGCGTGATGAAACCCGTCACCGTGAACAGGCCGATCATGATGCCGAGCGTGGCCATGAGCAGCGTCAGGTAGGACGTCATCTCGGCATGGGTCTCGACGGCAGTGCGCAGATTGCCGAGCAGGCTCTCTCCCATCACGGCCGGATCCTTGAGCACATAGCGGAAATACAGCCAGGTCAGGATCAGCAGACCGAGGATAGCGCCGGACGTATACAGCGCCGAACGCATGGCACCCACACCGAAGGTGCTCATCAGCAGGATCAGGTAGATGATGCCCGCAAAGAAAATCACCGTGCGCAGCCAGCAATACAGCGGGACCGTGGGTATCTGGATCGGCGTGGCCGGAAGCAGGCGCACGCTGAGCAGATACACCGCCAGCACCAGCGACACGAAATACACGAAGGCCACGGCGAAGCCCCGCACCACCACATCCCAATAGGGCACACCGAGGAACTCGGCCATGATGAACCCTGCCACCGCCATCAGCGGCGGCATGATCAGTCCGCCCATGGAGGCCGAGGTCTCCACGGCGCCGGCAAACGTGCCGGGCACGCCGTATCGTTTCATCAGGGGAATGGTGAAACTGCCGGTCACGGCCGTGTTGGCGGAGCCCGAGCCGCTCACCATGCCCACGGAGACGGAAGCCAGCACCGCGGTCTGGGGAATGGTGTGCCTCGAACGTCCGGCCAGCCGTCGCATGACGTCCACCAGCGCCTTCTGTGCCCCGAATCCGCTGGCCGCCGCCGCCAGCAACAGGAAGGCGGCAATCAGGGTCAGGGCAAGCTGGGAATACCGCCCGAACACGCCGGTGGAGAATTCCACCGTACTGGAGGTGATGATGCGATCCAGGGGCATGCCCGGATGCCAGAAGAAATCGATGGGGCTATGCTGTCCGAACAGGGTGTAGAGCACCAGCACCACGTTCACCCAGAACAGGATCGGATGAATCAGGCGGGACAACTCCATGACCAGCAGGAAGACCAGCACGCCGACGATGAAATCGTGCTGCGTGTAGCGTGCCTGGCGCCAGATGGCGATGTCCTCGTAGTTCTGGGTCAGGTAGTACATGGCGTACAGGGCAATGCCCAGATACGCCAAGACAGCGATGTGGTTCACCAAGGCAGGCAGGCGCGGATAGAACCAGCGATCCTGGTAGACGAAAAGGATCTGCAGGATCAGGGCGAGCGGCACCAGGCGCACCGCCAGGTAGCGCTGCCCCCCGGCGCCGGTGAAGAAGAAATGCAGGAGGGAGCCCAGCAGGATCGCGCCTACGACGAACGTCAGATTTCGCAGCGTCAGGATGTTCTTGAGGAAAGACACGGACCGCCCCCGGTTCCCTGAGTACACAAAAAAAGGGCGGGAACGATCACACGCTTCCCGCCCTGTGGTTCACATGGACTGCCTGTTACTGCCCGGCAATAGTCCAGCTGTCATCCCATTGGCCATGATCCTTGAGGAACGCGGCGAGACCCGGATGAACCGGGATGTCTGGGTTGGCGGCCACGCCGGCGGCCTGGGTACCGACGAAGTCGGCGGCCAGCGGCCCGAAGCCCGGATCGCCGTCCACCAGCCTTTCCACGTTCTCATGCAGGATCTCCAGGATCCGCTTCATGAGGTCAGCGTCAAAGTCGGCACGCACGTTGTAGGCGAAGTAGATGGGGACGCCCCAGATCCTGTCGACGCCCAGTTCCTGGCTGAACGCCACCGAGGGGTCGATCTCCACCGGAACGAGGCCGGCGGCACGCAGCTTTTCCTTCTCCTCTTCGGTGGGATTGATGGCGGCCAGGTTGGCCCTCAGTTCCGCTTCGCGCCAGTAGGTGGGCAGGGAGCGGCCCGCCGTGGTGTAGCCCGCGGAGCCATCGATGGACCGTGCCTGGTAGGCGTCGGCGACCGTGGCGCTGTCGATCTCCACGTGATTGAACTCGTAGCCCAGGGCCGCGAAGATGCGGCGCATGTTGAGCCAGTTCATGAAGCCCGCCGGGGTAAAGAAGACCGGCCTGCCGTCAAAGTCCGCGTAGGAGTTGAACTCGTCCTTGCGGGCATCCAGTACCAGCATGAAGGTCTCCATGGGGTACACGTAGAGGCTGTGCACCAGCATGCCGCGTCGGGGGCTGAAATCGTCGTAGGGACGCGCCCCATCGTAGAGGCTGCGCATGCCCACGTCGGCCGTGTAGCCGAACTCACCCTCGCCGTTCATGACGGAGATCATGGCGCCCGAGGTGGATGGATAGGGCTGGACCACCACCTCGAAACCCCGGCCGAGGCCCCGCTGAATGGTCTCGGAGAGCACGGTACCCACGGCATACCCGTAGGAGCCGGTGCTGGACGTGGCAATTCGAATGGTCTGGCGCTGCGCTTCAGCGGGCGCAATGGTCGCCACCGTGAGCGCGAACGTAGCGCCCAGCGCAATGAAAGTGCTTAGAAAACGTGATTTTAACGATGACATGTGACCCTCTCCGTTATTATTGTCCGGTGCCGCCGCCTGGCGCCGCCGGACGCGGTGCCTTGGCCATGGCACCCCCGGAAGAGGTCCACGACCATCACGGCTTGATGAATGACTCAACAACATCCGTGCGGGTGTGATTCCCTTGGTGCAGCCTGTGTAACAATAGCACAACAAATGCCCTTGAGGACCCTCAGATACCCGACCGGACGGCGTTTCGGGGGCGCAGACCCCAAAGCAACCAACCGGCCAGTGCCACCAGTACGGCCAGGCTCGCCAGATACGCAGTCCACCCGAAGCCGTGGTAGATAAATCCGGGCAGAAAGGACCCCGCCGTCCCGCCAGCGTAATAGAACGCTATATAGAGCCCGTTCACCACACCGCGGTTGTCTCCTGAGGCCTGGTTCAACACCCCGGGCGCCAGCGAGTGAATCATGAACATGCCCGCGCACAGCACGAACATGCCCGTGAACAGCACCCAGAAGTGTCCGGCGGAAAAGAACAACAGCGCCGCCAGCAGGACCAGAACCCCTACCAGCATGGCATTTCGAGGACCGCCGATCCTGGCGGCCAGGTGAAGCGAGGTCAGCGCTACCAGCACGCCCATAAGGTAGCCGGAGTACATCAGGCCGATCCCCCGTTCGCTCAGGCCGAGCCCCAGCTCCATGAGCCGGAAAGGCAGGAAGTTGAGCAGGGACGCAAACGCCCCGAACGCGCAGAACACCACCACGTAGAGACGCAGGAAGCGGGGCTTGGCCAGCACCTCCAGAGCCGCGCGGAAGCGCAGCCGCTGGAAGCTGACGGCAGGATCGGATCTCAACCGCTGCAGCAGCAGGGCCCCAAGCACCGTGGCGAGACCGAACACCGCGAACGACCAGCGCCAGCCGAAACCCGCCGACACGGCACCGGCCACCGCCCGGCCCAGGAACCCTCCCATGACCGTGGATGCCACGTACATGGCCATGACCTGGGGAATGCGCCCCGGCCCGGCACTGGCGCCCAGATAGGTCATGAGCCCGGTCAGCATGGCCGGGATCGCCAACCCCTGGATCAGGCGAAGCAGCAGGAACAGTTCGAAATGATTGACCAGGGCCACGGCGGCCTGGCTGGCGGCCAGCACCCAGATGGAGACCATCAGCAGGCGCCGCGCCGAAACCCGTTGCAGCAGGAGTCCGTATGCAATGGGCGCGAGCGCAAGCGGCAGGAGAGTCACCGTGATCAGCAGAGAGGCCCGGGCCTCACCCACACCGAAGGCCTCCGCAAGCAGCGGCAAAAGGGGTTGCGGCGCATACAGCGCCGCCATGACCAGGACGGTGCAGTACTGGATGATCAGCAGATGGCCGACGGGCAAGCCTCTCTCCCCACAAGGTTGAGCCGCTAGCAGGCTGTTGAAAAACCCTCGGGCGGCGCCATGCTGCGTTGGAAAGCGGCTCAAAATGCTCATGTACTAGCATGTACACTGCGCTTTTTCGCCGCTTTCCGCCTTGCCTGGCATCCACCGGAGGCTTTTTCAACAGCCTGCTAAGAACAGATGATGCCCCTGGGATTCACCCGAGGAGCCGCTGCATCGAAACCGTCCGCCCTGGCGCAATGTCCCGGCCCTGCACGGCACGAAAAAACGACGCCCGGGTTCCTTGCAGACACCCGGGCGTCGTCGTTACACGGCTGGGCAAACGCCGGTCAGTGCGTCACGATCTCCTTGCCACGGATCGCGATCTCCACGCGCCGGTTCTGGGCCCGCCCTTCGCGCGTTTCATTGCTGGCCACCGGTTCGGTGAGCCCCCGGCCTTCGGTGACGATCAGCGTGGGGTCGATGCCCTGCTCCACCAGGTAGTCCTTGACACTGGCGGCCCGGCGTTGGGACAGGTCCTCATTATAATCGGCCTCACCGGTGTTGTCCGTGTGCCCGACGACGACGACGCGCTCCACCTCGTCGAGACGCTCGACGTCACGCATGAGCTGGTCGAGCTGCGCCCGGCCTTCGGCACTGAGCGAGTCGTCGTCCAGAGCGAACAGGGGCGCCCCGCCCAGGACGCGGGTCTCCTCGACCCGGGCCGGTTCGGGGGCCGGGGCCGGCGCCGGAGCCGCCTGAACTGCGGCAGGCGGGGGTTGCGGCGCCGGGGCCTCGGCTCGATCGGGGAAGAGGTGCGGATCACAGGCCTCCACCGCGACTTCCTCGCTCCACTGACCCGACCGCCAGCAGTCACCGAACTGGTTGCGTACCACGTACCCCTGACTGTCGACCACATAGCCGCGAGTACCGACAACGGGGTCCTCATCTGCGATCGCATGACTCTGGAACAGCAGACCTGCCACAGCCAGGCCAGCAAGGATGGTGAGGGGTGCAACGATTCTCATGGCTGTCTTCTCCTGAAGTGATTGTGCGGATGTCATGGGACAGGGCCCTTGGGTCGCCAGAACGGCCCTGAACAGGGATCACCTGTTCGCTCGTCCTGACTCCGAACAGCACTAGCAAGAAAGACACCAGCTTCTCGCGAACCTCAGGGGATGGTCATAACCTATTGTTCTCTGAGGACAATTACATGTGCATCGCTCCCGGCGACCGCTCATCGTGTGTCTGGCTGTCGCCTGTCCGCGACGCCCGTCGGGCGGTTGTCGGTACAAGCCCGAAACTCGGGTGTCGTCGATCGACCACGTCCTGTGGCCAAGTTTGAGCAAGCCATTGAGATAACAGGATTTCTACCTGTTGCGTCCAGGCAACATCCCTTCGGGAAGACGGCGCGAGACAGCCAGGTTCAGCCGGCCTCGACCCGGTCACGTCCACCATGCTTGGCCTTGTAGAGCAACCGGTCCACGCGCCTGATCAGGCCGTCGATATCATCATGCTCAGCGGGCTCACACACGCCGAAGCTGCAGGTCACGCCTCGCGTGAAACCAAAATCGATATCCTTGAGCAGCACGCGCAGGCGTTCCGCCAGCTTCACCCCTTCCGCCACATCGATCCCCGGGAGCACGAGGATGAACTCCTCCCCGCCGAAGCGGATGAAATGGTCGGATGCCCGCAACTGGCCGTGAATCTCATCCACCATGCGGGTCAGAATGGTGTCGCCGGCAATATGGCCGAAGTTATCGTTGATGACCTTGAAATGATCCACGTCGAACATCATCACGGCCAGCGGGGTCCCGTAACGCCTGGCGCGCTCGAGTTCGTCTCTCAGCAACCGGTACATCTGGCGCCGGTTGTAGGTATTGGTGAGATAGTCCTGTTCGGAGAGCTCGCGCAGGCGCATCTCCATGCGCTTTCGCCGGGTGATGTCGATGTTGACGACGATGGCACCTTCAATGGCACCGTCATCTGCCTTGATGGGCATGGCCGAGTTGAGGATGATCTTGCGGCTGCCGTCGAAGCATTCGATCTCGATCTCCTCGTCGAGAGAGGTCTCTCCCCTGGAGATCGCCCGGGCAGCCGCCCACTCCTCGCCCCTGATGGGTTCGCCCGTGGAGAGCCACCAGCCCTTGTATTCATGGAACTGATCCGGGCCCACGTAGCGCGCGCCCTGCCAGACCTCACGGCCGGCCTTGTTGCCGTACCGGATCACGCCCTCGGCATCCATGACCCACACACCGACAGGCAGCGCCGACAGGACCTGCTTCAGGACATCAATACGATCCAGGATGTCGGTCAAGGAAACCCTCCGTTGGAGAATTGGGTCGCCGGCGCGCGTTCGCACCGGCCGCGGTGGACTGCGCCACTCGTCCGGAGAGGCCGGGAATTCGCCACCCGCGTGACTCGACGCGCGGGGATTCCCGATCAGTACGTCCTGACCTTTGGCGGAAAACTTTCCACCGTCATGGGCTTGGTACGTACCGGTTTGTAATCGAGACTGTCGGAATTCTTGAAATACAACGTGTGCTTGAGCCAGTGGGTGTCATCCCGGTCCGGATAATCGATGCGCGAATGGGCGCCGCGGCTCTCCCTTCGGCCCAGCGCCGAACGCACCGTGGCGAGGGCGCAGTCGACCAGGTTTTCCAGTTCCATGGCCTCCACGCGGGCGGTGTTGAACACCTTGCTGTGATCCCGAAGGACGGCGTCCTCAACCCGTGCGGCAATGGCCTTCACTTTCTCCACACCTTCCGCCATCAGTTCTTCGGTGCGGAACACACCGCAGTGGTCCTCCATCACCTTGCGCAGTTCCTGGCGCAGCTGATCCACGTGCTCGCCATCGCCCTTGCGATCCCAGCGGTGGTAGCGCTCCAGCGCTGCATCCACGGCCGGCTGGTACAAGGGGCGGTGATACCGGTTGTCCTTCAGGAAATCGATGATGTGATTGGCCGCCGCGCGGCCAAACACGAGGATATCCAGCAGCGAGTTGCCACCCAACCGATTGGCGCCGTGCACGGAGACGCAGGCGGCCTCGCCCGCCGCATACAGACCGGGCACCGGGTCCTCCGGCGTGTCCTTCATGGGCGTCACCACCTGCCCGAAGCGGTTCGTGGGGATGCCGCCCATGATGTAATGGGCGGTGGGATAGATCGGAATCGGGTGCTCGATGGGGTCGAGCCCCAGGAACGTGATGCAACTCTCCCGGATGCCGGGCAGCCGCTGCTTGATCTTGTCGGCGCCCAGGTGGGTCAGCTGCAGCATCACGTGGTCCTTGTCCTTGCCGCAGCCCCTGCCCTCCTTGACTTCGGTATAGATGGCGCGACTCACCACGTCCCGGCTTGCCAGGTCCTTGGCGTTGGGTGCATAGCGTTCCATGAAGCGCTCGCCGTCGTTGTTGAGCAGGTAGCCGCCCTCCCCGCGCGCACCCTCCGTGATGAGCATGCCGCGCCCGGCCACGCCCGTAGGGTGGAACTGGAAGAACTCCATGTCCTGCAGCGGGATCCCCGCACGCAAGGCCATGCCCATGCCGTCGCCGGTGTTGATCAGGGCGTTGGTGCAGGTGCGATAGAGCTGCCCCACCCCGCCGGTGGCCAGCAGAGTGGTCTTGGCCTCGATGACGATGGGCTCGCCGGTAAGGATCTCGAAGGCCAGCGCGCCGAGCACGTAGCCGGACTCGTCCTTGAGCAGATCGACGGCAAAATACTCGTCAAAGAAATGGGTCTTGGCGCGGATGTTCTGCTGGTAGAGGCTGTGCAGGATGGCGTGGCCGGTCCGGTCCGCTGCCGCGCAGGTGCGCGCCGCCTGTTCCTTGCCGAAGTGCTGGCTCTGTCCGCCGAACGCGCGCTGGTAGATGTTGCCGTTGTCCAGGCGCGAGAACGGCACCCCGAAATGCTCCAGTTCGTAGACCACCTTGGGGGCGGCTCGGCACATGTACTCGATGGCATCCTGATCGCCCAGGTAGTCGCTGCCCTTCACGGTATCGAACATGTGCCAGTGCCAGCTGTCCGGCAGGACATTGGCGAGCGCCGCGTTCACGCCGCCCTGGGCCGCCACCGTGTGCGAACGGGTGGGAAACACCTTTGAGACCACGGCGACGCTGGCCTCCGCATTGGCCAGCTGGAGTGCCGCACGCAGGCCGGCCCCGCCGGCGCCGATGATCAGTGCGTCGAACCTGCGTACCGTTACGCCCATGAGGATGCCGCCTGAATGAGAATGTAGATACCCCAGACCCCGCAGGTCAGGAGAAACGCCGCCACCGCGATGAGCACCGTGAGCCGTGCGGCGAAGGGATGGATGTAATCGACCACCACGTCACGAAGGCCGATCCAGGCGTGCCACAGCCAGGCCCCCAGGAACAGGGCCGTGGCCAGCAACACCAGGGGCTGGCGCATCCAGCCCTGCCACTGAGCCGCGTCCGCCCCTCCGCTGAATACGAGGACCAGCAGCAGGACGAGAATGTAGAGCCCCAGGTAGAGCGCCGTCAGCCGCTGCCAGAGCCACGCGCCCATGCCGCTCATGCCGCCTCTCACAGCCATAACACCCCCAGAAGGATGATGGTGAGCAACGGCGCCAGCACGAGCACCGTCCAGGCCGTACGCCGCGCGATCTGGCGCTCGAGACCCACGTCCACGTCGATGAGCAGGTACCGGATCCCCGCCAGCCAGTGATGCAGCAGGCTCCAGACCAGGATCAGCGTGAGCAGCATGACCGCCGGATTGCGCAGCCAGCCAAGCGCCTGCTCGAACCCGGCCTGGCCCTGCAGCGAGCGCTGGAAGAGCAGCAGAAACAGCGGGATGGAGAGGAACAGCAGGACGCCGGAAATTCGGTGGGCAATGGAAACAACCCCGGGAATCGGCAGTCGAATCTGGAACAGGTTCAGGAATACGGGCCGACCGTCACGGCGCATCCGGGGAGGCTCCTGTGGTTCTTGTTGGACCGGTAGCTGACTGGTGTCGACACGCGATGCGTATCGTTGTCTTCCGACCCAAGGTTAACGCCTTAGTTCGTCCGTGTCAGTAGCTGACACCGTTTTTCCCTTTGGTCTAATATGCCGGATCATTGATTCCGTGCCAGGAGAAGCCATGAAACCGGAATGGAGAGCGTTTCTCACCGACGCCGGCGCCGAGTTCGACGACGGGCGCGTGGCCCATTTCGGCAACGACGAGCGTGAGCGGCGGGTGGTCACCACCGGCAACGTGATCTGCGACCTCTCCCACTGGGGCCTGATCGCCGCCCACGGCGACGAGGCCGGCCAGTTCCTGCAGGGCCAGTTCAGCAACGACGTGTTGAGCCTGGATACCGGCACGAGCCAGATGAACAGCTACTGCACCCCCAAGGGGCGCATGCTGGCCAATTTTCGCCTGTTCGTGCGCGGTCAGAGCTACTACCTGCGGCTGCCCCGGGACATGGTTGAGCCGGTGCTCAAGCGCCTGCGAATGTTCGTGCTGCGCTCCCGTGTGACCCTGGAGGACGCCGACGATGCCCTGGTGCGCCTCGGTGTCTCGGGCCCCGATGCAGCCGGTGAGCTCGAGACCGCCCTGGGGCGGTCCGGTCCGGATTCGATCAACGGCGTGGTCCACGCGGGTGAGATCACGGTCATTCGCGTGCCCGGCCCGCATCCTCGGTTCGAGTGCTACGGGGAACTGGAACCCATGATGCAGCTCTGGGAGAAACTCAACGTGCGCTGCGCCCCGGTCGGGGCCGGTCCGTGGGCCCTGCTGGACATCCTGGCGGGCATCCCCACGGTGACCCCCGCCACCAGTGAGGCCTTCGTGCCCCAGATGGCCAACATGCAACTGATCGGCGGCGTGAGCTTCAAGAAGGGCTGCTACCCCGGCCAGGAGGTCGTGGCCCGCATGCACTATCTCGGCAAGCTCAAGCGGCGCATGTATCGGGTCTCCATCGAGACCGGCGAACCGCCCGCACCGGGGACGGAGATCCTGGCGGCAGCGGCAACCGGCGACGACGAGCCGGGCCAAGCCGCGGGGCAGATCGTGGACGCACAGTCGCATCCCGACGGCATGGTCTCGGCCCTGGCCGTCCTGCAGATCGCCGCTGCCGAGGCCGGCGGCCTTCGCCTCGCCACGGAGGAAGCCCCCGGCGTTAACCTGGAGGACCTCCCCTATTCCTTTGAACAGGCAGACTCCTGATGCGGTTTCTCTTCTTCCTGGTCGTCCTGATCCTGCTCGTATTCTGGGCGGCGTTCTTCAGCCGCCCCAACAACAAGCGCCTGTCCAACATCCTCTATATCGTCGGTGGCGTTATGACGGTGCTGGTGGTGGCGGGGTATTTTCGCCTCGTATGATGAGGCGATTCAAAGGTCACTATTCAAGATTCAAGATTCAAGATTCAAAGGAAATGCGTTGTCTCCTCCCGGCGTCGGAGCGAGGCATCATCCCCTTGAATCTTGAATCTTGAATCGCCATTCAGCTTTCCGGCCGCATGTGCGGGAACAGCAGCACGTCGCGGATGGACGGGCTGTCGGTGAGCAGCATGACCAGGCGGTCGATGCCGATGCCCTCGCCGGCGGTGGGGGGCATGCCGTGTTCCAGGGCGCGGAGGTAGTCGGCGTCGAAGTGCATGGCCTCGTCGTCCCCCGCTTCCTTCTCCTGCACCTGCCTGCGGAAACGTTCCGCCTGGTCCTCGTAGTCGTTCAACTCCGAGAAACCGTTGGCGATCTCGCGCCCGCCCACGAAGAACTCGAAGCGGTCGGTGACGAAGGGATCTTCGTCATTGCGACGGGCCAGCGGTGATACCTCCGTGGGATAGGCGGTGATGAAGGTGGGGTCCTTAAGATTGTCCTCCACCGTCTTTTCGAAGATCTCGACCCATATCTTGCCGAGACCATAGCCTTCCTTGAGCGGGATACCCAGCCCCGCAGCCACGGTGCGGGCACGCGCCAGGTCCTCCAGGTCCGCCTCGCTCAGGTCCGGATTGTGATGCAGGATGGACTCCTTGACCGTCATGCGGTTGAAGGGGCGCTCGAAGTCATAGGACTCCCCCTGGTAATGAACCACCGTGGTGCCCAGCACCTCCAGGGTGAGATCGCGCAGCATGTCCTCGGTGAGGTCCATCAGGTCCCGGTACGTGGCATAGGCCTCGTAGAACTCCAGCATGGTGAATTCCGGATTGTGCCGGGTGGATAGCCCCTCGTTGCGAAAGTTGCGATTGATCTCGTAGACGCGTTCGAACCCGCCCACCACGAGGCGCTTGAGATACAGCTCGGGTGCGATGCGCAGGAACAGCTGCATGTCCAGCGCATGATGGTGGGTCGCAAAGGGCCTGGCCGTGGCGCCCCCCGGAATGGCCTGCATCATGGGCGTCTCCACTTCCAGGAAACCGCGCTGGTCCAGGAAATGGCGCATGAACTGGATCACCCGGGTACGGGTACGAAAGGTCTCCCGCACCGGATCATTCATAATCAGATCCACGTAACGCTGCCGATAGCGGGTCTCGGTGTCGGAAAGACCGTGGAACTTCTCCGGCAGCGGGCGCAGGGACTTGGTCAGCAGCCTGAGCGTATCGACGTTCACGGTGAGTTCGCCCGTCTTCGTCTTGAACAGCGTGCCCTCGGCACCCAGGATGTCGCCCACGTCCCAGGTCTTGAAGTCGGAATAAGCGCCTTCCGGCAGGCTGTCCCGCTGCACGAACAGCTGGATGCGTCCCGACATGTCCAGTATCTGCGTGAAGCTCGCCTTGCCCATGATGCGCTTGGCCATCATGCGCCCGGCCACCGCCACGCGGATCGAGTTCTCCTCGAAGAACCCGGCCGGCTTGTCGCCATATTCGGCATGCAGCTGCCCGGCCATCACATTGCGGCGAAAGTCGTTGGGAAACGCCACGCCACGCTCGCGCAGTTTCATGAGCTTCTCACGGCGCTGCGCGATCAGTTTGTGTTCGTCCTGGGGTTGTTCTTGGTCAGTCATCTGGTCATTTCGTTCTTCGGTCAGGGTTCGGCGCTTGGCGCTTGCCACTCAGCGGTCAGCATTCAGCACTCAGCACTCAGCACTCAGCGGTCAGCCTTGGATTAGAGGCCGCTTTTCAATGAGGCCTCGATGAACTGATCCAGGTCTCCGTCCAGCACTGCCTGGGTGTTGCCCACCTCGATGCCGGTGCGCAGATCCTTGATGCGTGACTGGTCGAGTACGTACGAGCGAATCTGGCTGCCCCAGCCGATATCGGACTTGGAATCCTCCAGGGCCTGCTTCTCGGCGTTCTGCTTCTGCAGCTCCAGCTCGTACAACTTGGCCTTGAGCTGCTTCATGGCCGTATCGCGGTTCTTGTGCTGGGAACGTTCCGCCTGACAGGCCACCACCACGCCGGACGGCATGTGAGTGATGCGGATGGCGGATTCGGTGCGGTTTACGTGCTGACCGCCGGCACCACTGGCGCGGTACGTGTCCACCCGCAGGTCCGCCGGGTTGATCTCGATCTCGATGCTGTCGTCCACCTCGGGCGAGACGAACACGGCGGCAAACGAGGTGTGACGCCGGTTGCCGGAATCGAAGGGGGACTTGCGCACTAGGCGGTGTACGCCGGTCTCGGTGCGCAGCCAGCCGTAGGCATAAGGGCCTTCGAACTTGACCGTGGCGCTCTTGATGCCGGCCACCTCGCCCTCGGAGACTTCCATGAGTTCGGTCTTGAAACCCCGCCGTTCACCCCAGCGCAGGTACATGCGCAACAGCATGTTGGCCCAGTCCTGGGCCTCGGTGCCGCCGGAGCCGGCCTGGATGTCCAGGTAGGCGTTGTTCTCGTCCATCTCGCCGGAGAACATGCGGCGAAACTCCAGCTGTGCCACATCCTCTTCGTACGCCGCCAGATCGGACTCCACCGCACCCACCGTATCGGCGTCGTCTTCCTCGTCCGCCAGCGCCAGGAGGTCACGGGCATCACCCAGCGCCTTGTCCATGCGCGAGATCAGCAGCACCACCTCTTCCAGCCGCGCACGTTCCTTTCCCAGCTCCTGCGCCTTCTCGGGATCGTTCCAGATGTCGGGATCCTCCAGTTCCCGGCTCACTTCCTCCAGGCGTTCGCGCTTGGCATCGTAGTCAAAGATACCCCCTCAAGGCCTCGACACGGCCTTGCAGATCGTCGATCTGGGTGTAAAGCGGATTGAGTTCCATGGCACTCTTTTCGGGCTTGAAAAACGCGTAATTGTACACCAAAGTGCCTCCCGCGACCTGGTCGCGGGAGGCACTTCAAGATTCAAGATTCAAAATTCAAAGCAAGTACGTCCGACGGCCGTTGAACCTTGAACCTTGAACCTTGAACCTTGAATCTTGAATCTTGAATCTTGAATTCAGCTTCCTTCCACATGCTCAATCTGGAGTTGGGGGCTGAGCAGACCGCGGTATTCGTTGACCTCCAGCCGGTAGGCGAGGCGGACGTCCTGCCGATCCTCCGGCCAGTCTTCCCAGTCCACGTTGAAGGCGATGCCGGTGATGGGCGCAGCGTCCGGGGTGGCGCGCAACCGCAGGCGCAGATGACGGTCCTTCAGCACACGCCGGTCCAGGATCCGGAATACCCCGTCGAACACGGGTGGCGGAAAGCCCTGCCCCCAGGGTCCGGCATCGCGAAGGGCCATGGCGGTCTCCAGGCCAAGCTGGTGCGGGGCCAGTTCACCGTCGCTGTGGATGACGCCCTCCAGGTCCGCGGGGTCGATACGCTCGGCCACCGCGGCATCGAAGGCCTCGCTGAAGGCGTCGAGATGGGCCCGGGGCAGCGTCAGGCCCGCGGCCATGGCGTGTCCGCCGAACTTGCTGACAAGCCCCGGATGGCGGGCCGCCACCAGGTCCAGCGTATCGCGCACGTGCAGACCCGGGATGGACCGGGCGGATCCCTTGAGGTCGCCGTCACCGGCATCGGCAAAGGCGATCACAGGGCGCTGAATGCGCTCGCGAATGCGGCCGGCCAGGATCCCGATCACCCCCTGATGCCAGCGCGGCTCGAAGAGGCACACCCCATAACGGTCGGCCCAGCTGTCCACCGGCAGTGCGTTGAGGCTCACGACAGCCTCGGACTGCATCTGCGCCTCGATCTCACGGCGATCCCGGTTCAGCTCGTCCAGCGCCGCGGCCAGGGCACGGGCCTCGGCGGGATCGTCGGCCAACAGGCAACGGATGCCCAGCGCCATGTCGTCCAGGCGTCCGGCGGCATTGAGCCGGGGTCCGGCGGCGAAGCCCAGGTCAGTCGCCACGGTGCGTTCCGGATTTCGATTGGCCGCCTGCAGCAGCGCGGCGATACCCGGAATCGCCGCCCCGGCGCGGATGCGCCGTAGGCCCTGCTCCACCAGTATGCGGTTGTTGTGATCCAGCGGCACCACGTCGGCCACCGTACCCAGCGCGACCAGATCCAGGAGTTCCGCCAGGTTGGGCTCCTCGATTGCGCGGCGCTCGAACCAGCCGATGCTGCGCAGGCGAGCCCGAAGAGCAAGCATCACGTAGAAGATCACGCCGACCCCGGCCAGGTGCTTGCTGGGGAACGGGTCGCCCGGCAGATTTGGGTTCACCATGGCATCGGCGTCCGGCATGACGCGACCCGGCAGATGATGATCGGTGACCACCACGGACATCCCCGCGGCACGGGCGGCCGCCACGCCGTCCACACTGGAGACGCCGTTGTCCACCGTGACCAGCACCCCGGGTTCCAGGGAACGCAGGTCCGAGACGATCCCGGGCGTCAGACCGTAGCCGTACTCGAAGCGGTTCGGGACGCGGAAATGCACGTCCAGCGCACCCATGGCGGACAGGGCCCGCAGGGCGACGGTGGTGCTGGTGGCCCCGTCGGCGTCGAAATCACCCACAACGACGATGCGCTCGCCACCCGTAACCGCACGCTCCAGACGATCCACAGCCCGATCGATACCGGACAGCAGATGCGGCGCCGCCAGCCCACCCAGACCGTACTCGCACTGCGCGGGATCCAGCACGCCTCGCAGTGCGAGCACGCGCGCCAGCACGTCATCCGGGAGCGCGGCGCCGTCCGGCGGCTGCCGGCGGCGGATACGGCGCACCGCCTTCACGGCAGGCACTCCGCGAGTGACCGGGACCGGCGCCAGAAACACCAGCGGGCCGCGGCGGTCACCTCGAACACCGGTCCGAAGGCCGTGTACACGCGCAGGGCCGACAGGCCTTGCCCACCCAGGGCCCTGCGCAAAGGCCCGAACCAGGCCCGTTCCAGGCCGTCGAGACCTGCCCGCCACGCGTCGGGATCGTCCCTCACCACGTCTCCCCACAGCACATCGAGCCAGACGAGACGAGGGCCGTTCGCCCGGAGCACCGCTTCGGCGGATTCAGGCAGGGGCTCCACCGGGACCCCGGCCAGCCGTCCGAGCCCCGACACCACGGGATCATCCGAGTAGATATGTGTCACGTGCGATTGCACCGATTCCGGCAGGGCACCACCGCCCCAGGGCCAGACACTGTTCACCGCGGGCAGGCCATGGGCTTCCCGGGCCTGATTCTCGGGTGCGTCGAAAAGCAGCATCTGCAGTTCATTGATCAACTGGTGCCAGTAGCGGCTCTGGCTGCCACCGGGCAGCGAGGCGTTGACCGGCCGACCAAGGACGCGGGACAGGGCCACCGTCTCGGGCAGGGGCATCCCTTCAGGCAGGCACACGTGCCACTGATCGGCCCGGGTGGCCTCGATCGCGAGCCCCTCGTCCGCCAGATGCGCATTGATGCGGTCCACCAGCCCCTGCGCCTCCTGCGGATCGATGGATAGCACATCCGGACCGGAGAGGATCAGGTCCGTGATACCCGGTTCCAGATGGACCGGATCCATGCACAGCCAGCGGCCCGTGTGCGGCTCGCCGGTCAGGGCCAGCCGTCGCAACGCGGCGCACGGAAGCGCGCCGTGGTAACCGAACAGCCCCCCAAGGGTCGCTTCCATCCCCACGGCACCCTGCACCCTCGTTCTGGCCCGGCCCAGCAGCCACTCCAGCGACGGATAGCGACCGACATCGCCGTCATCCGACTGCCATTCCCCGACCCGGTCCAGCAGACCGGGGATCACCAGGTCCAGTACCGCCGATCCGTGCCCCGACACGGGAATCAGGCGTCGCGGTGCGCGGTCTGCTTCAGCGAACTCTTACGCGCATGCATGGCCATGGGTCCCCTCCGGATAACGGATTGCGGTCATTGTACCTGCTGTGGGGCTGCTGCGATGCCCATGCCCATGGAGGAACCATCGGCCTGTGGTTCCCGGTCCGGGTCTAGCCCCAATGTTGCAT
>NZ_MVBK01000008.1:0-24033 GCF_002000365.1 Thioalkalivibrio denitrificans
GGCCCTTCATAGTTTCTATCCGAGTTTTTCCTTTGCGGGCTTCGCGGCTTTGCGAGAGACATTTTTTGCAAAGGCCGACACGTTCACCAAGCGCCAGGCTTGCCCGGATGCGTATACGTGGGTTGACGTGCTTTCGGGGTCGAACCCGCGCTTCGGGGCTTCGTTGGACACCGTATGGATTTCTCTCGCGAAGACGCGAAGCCCGCCAAGAAGAGCTCTGAATATAGGGCGCCCCATGGGCGCCGCCGGGCGTATATCCACGGCGATGCGGCGGGCGCGGCCCGCCCTATCAGGATTTCCTTGGCGGGCCTGGCGTTCTTGGCGAGAGGAATCCATGCGGTGCCTGCCGAAGCCCGTGAGTGCGGACTCGACCGCAGCCTCTCCGGGAGCCGCGCAACCCCGCACCCCGATTTCCTTCGTGTTCTTCGTGGGCTTCGTGGTGAAACGGCCTTTTCTACCTGAGCCCGTTCGCCCGGAGGGCCGGGCTCCTACCATATCGAACTTGTGGCCACGTTCTCATGCCGTGCACTCAAGCCAAATAAAAAGGGGCCCGCTGTCGCGGGCCCCCTTTTTATTTGGCTGGGGGACCAGGATTGTTCGACCCATCCATGGGCCTCACCCTCCGGGCTCCCTTCGGTCGCGCCGATTCGCTCCCGGCGAATCGGTCGAACCCGGGGCCAGGTTCTCATGCCGTGCACTCAAGCCAAATAAAAAGGGGCCCGCTGTCGCGGGCCCCTTTTTATTTGGCTGGGGGACCAGGATTCGAACCTGGGTTGACGGAGTCAGAGTCCGTAGTCCTACCGCTAGACGATCCCCCACTAAAGGCAGGTACAAGGTACAAGATACAAGGGGAAAGGGGCAAACCTCTAATTTGGCTCCGAAAGCTTGCTGATCATGGCTTGGAGAATTCGGCTGATTTCCACCGACTCCCTGACCATATCCAAGGCAAACTCCCGGGGCAGCAATCCGACTTCCGACCCTATGTAAAGTTGGGTTCTGAGTTCGCCGCAAGATCCCTTGGCAATCTTGAGAAAACGCACGTAATCCGGACGGGAGTTGCGTTCGTAACCTTCCGCAATATTCGAAGGCACCGAAAGGGCAGATCGAGTAATCTGCTCCCTGAAGCCCCGATCGCGGCAATGCACCATCGCCCTCTACAGATCCACACAGAGCCGCGAACCGCGCTTCCATACCTCAAGCTTCTCGAAGGCCTCCATGCCTTCGCACCCCCCTTGTACCTTGTACTTTTTACCTTGTACCTGATCTTAACGCTTGCTGTACTGCGTCGCGCGGCGGGCCTTGCGCAGGCCGACCTTCTTGCGTTCCACGGCGCGGGCGTCGCGGGTCAGGAAGCCAGAGGCGCGCAGGGTGCCGCGCAGGGTTTCGTCGTATTCGACCAGCGCGCGGGCGATGCCCAGGCGGATGGCGCCGGCCTGGCCGTTGGCGCCGCCGCCCTCGGTGGTGGCGATGACGTCGAAACGGTCACCGGCCTCGGCCACGTCCAGCGGCTGGCGGACCACCATGCGGGAGGTCTCGCGGCCGAAGTACTCGTCGAGGGCCTTGCCGTTGACCTGGATCTGGCCCTTGCCGGGGCGCAGGAAGACGCGGGCGGAGGCGGTCTTGCGGCGTCCGGTTCCGTAGTTCTGAGTCGTTGCCATAGTGTTCTGCCGATTCTTGAGCTTGACGGGGCGCGAAGCGCCGGGGTTGTCAGATTTCCAGTACCTGGGGCTGTTGCGCGGCGTGGCGATGCTCGGCGCCGGCGTAGACCTTGAGCTTCTTGAACATGGCCCGGCCCAGGGGGTTCTTGGGGAGCATGCCCTTGACCGCGAACTCGATGGCGCGCTCGGGGGCGCGCTCCATGAGCTGGCTGAAGTTCATGGACTTCATGTGGCCGATGTAGCCGGTGTGCTTGTAGTACATCTTGTCCTGCGCCTTCTTCCCGGTGACGCGCACCTTGTCGGCGTTGATGACCACGATGTAATCGCCGGTGTCCACGTGGGGCGTGAACTCGGGCTTGTGCTTGCCGCGCAAACGACGGGCCACTTCCGTGGCCAGACGGCCCAGGGTCTTGCCCGAGGCGTCCACCACGTACCAGTCGCGTCGGACTTCCGCCGGCTTGGCGCTAAAGGTCTTCATGCAATACTCCAGAAGGGCACGTCCGATTCAGGAAAGAGCGGGATAATACAGTGGCAAGTGGCAAGTCTCAAGTGGCTTAGGAGCAGTGGCAAGTGGCAAGTCTCAAGTAGCNNNNCCCGCAAGCGGGGGAGGGAGCTTTACCCCCTCTCCCTCAGGGAGAGGGCCGGGGTGAGGGTGGTTTCCCTTGCCACTTGAGACTTGCCACTTGCTACTGCTCTTAATGCGGGCCAAAAAAAAGCGCGGCTCTAGGCCGCGCCAATAACCACCAAAGGAGGATGGAGGAGTCCACTGAATTCCGGGGGGCGGAACTCAGTATGTGAGTAGTTTCTAATATAAACGTATTAGTGTCAAGTGGAATTCTGTCACAAAACCGGATTTCCGTCCGGGACCGACGAGCGGTCGCAAATCGGGTACAGGCGGTCGCTTTGAGGGCCCGGACACGCCCCTCTGCCCTATCCGACGGCCCTTGCCCGGGAAAAGTTCAATGGGTGGGTCAGTGGTCAGTGGTCAGTGGTCAGCGGTCAGCGGTCAGCGGTCAGCGGTCAGCGGTCAGCGGTCAGCGGTCAGCGGTCAGCGGTCAAGGACCCCAAACAACGGACAACTGACAACTGACAACTGACAACTGACAACTGACAACTAACAACTGACCAGCCTTCAGATTCTAAGGCGTTCAACCACGCGCCCGTTGACGAGGTGTTCCTGGACGATCTCCTCCACGTCCTCCTCGTCCACGTAGGTGTACCAGACGGCATCGGGGTAGACGACGGCCACGGGGCCCTCGTTGCAGCGGTCCAGGCAGCCGGCGATGTTGACCCGCACGCCGCCCGGGCCGGCGATGCCAAGTTCCTTGGAGCGTTGCTTGGCATAATCGCGCATCCGGCTGGCGCCGTAGTTTTCGCAGCAGTTGCCGTCCTCCCGGCAGTTGGTGCAGAAGAAGAGGTGGCGCTGGTAATAGGACATGGAGATTCCCCGGGGTGGACGCCGCGGGGCTCCGCCCCCGCGATCACCAGAAATTGTAAACCAGGCTGACCGCGGTGATGGTATCGGTCTTTTCCCTGTCCTCGGGCACGTCGGTGTTGTGCTTGGCGGTCAGCGACAGGCGCATGGCCAGCCTGTCGTTGATGGCCGCGGTGAGCGAGGTGACCGATTCGACCTCCGTGTTGTCCTGGCCTGCCTGGACCAGAAGGTCCTGCCCGAAGCGGGCGGTTTCGCTCAGGCGGCGCTCGAAGAACATGGCCCCGCGCAGGATGGTGTCGTCGTCACGCTCGCCGTCGCGCACCTTGCTCTGGCGCACACCGACACCGGCCTCCAGCTCGAGACGGGTGCGCTCGGTGTCAATCACGCGCCGGCCGTAGCCCACCGCGGCGGAGGCCTGATACTCATAGCCTGAGAACCGGTCGTTTTCGTAGCGCAGGGCGCCGAACAGGTACTCCCGGGGGCGGAATTTCCAGTCGCTCTTGAAGTTGCCAAGATAGCGCTCGGCGGTGGTGGCGCCCTCTTCGGCGCGCTTCAGGGCCTCCAGCTGCAGGGTGTGACGCCAGAGTTCCTCCTCGTAACGGACGCGGGTCTTGGCATTGATGGTCTCGGCATCGGTGTTGCCCCGGGTCACCACGGCGCCAAGTTCGCCGAATCCGCTCCAGCCCTCGTCGCCCCAGTCGCCTGCCTGGGCCGCGCCCGCCAACAGCAGCAGGATGACACACAGCGGACTGATAGAATGTGCCTTCACTCGCTCGTTCAGCAGCACATGCACCTCCCGTTTGACGTGAACATTCGGGCTTTACCCTAACAAACCGTCCGTACACCACTCCGGAAACACTTCATGAATTCAGGGTTAAAGGACACGGATCGATGCGTGATGTGCGGCCTGTGCCTGCCCCACTGCCCCACCTATGCGCTGTCGCGCAACGAGGGGGATTCGCCGCGCGGACGCATCAGCCTGATGCAGGCCCTGGCCAGTGGACGCCTGGAGGCCGATGCGCGCATCAGTGCGCATCTGGATGGCTGCCTGGGTTGCCGGGCCTGCGAGGCCATGTGCCCGTCCGGTGTGCCATTCGGGCGGCTGATGGACGAGGCGCGCGCGTTGCTCCACGAGCAGCGCGGCGAAGGGCCGGCCCTGCCCGCCCTGGTCCGCCCCCTGCTGCGCGCCGACGGGGCGGGACGGGCGGCCGCCTCGATGCTGCGCGTTTACCAGCGCACGGGGATTCACGCACTGGTGACACGCCTTCCCGGGTTGTCCGCCGGCCGCCTGGGCCGTGCCCTGGACATGCTGCCCCGCCGGACAGTGGCCGCCCCGTCCCCGGGTCTGTACCGACCCTCGGGCGATCCCCGGGGGCGCGTATACCTGTTTACGGGATGCACGGGTGCTGCCTTTGAAGGTAACGCGCTGACGGCGGCCCGCGATCTGCTGGTGCATCTCGGTTATGAGGTGGAAGTGGCCGCGGGACAGGGTTGCTGCGGCGCCCTGGATCTGCATTCCGGCCACACCGCCGAGGCCCGTGAAGTGGCTGAACGCAATCTTCGCGGCTTCGGGGATTCGGGTGTGCCCGTGATTGCGCTGAACAGCGGCTGCCGGACACAGCTTCGGGAATACCCGGTGCTCGTGGGCGAGCAGGCAATTGCCTTCTCCGGGCGCGTGAAGGACCTGTGCGGGTTTCTGCTGGAGCAAGGCAGTGAGTTGTTCGATCTGTCCCGCGGGGGCCCGGACCCCGGGGCGGCTCGCGGAGGCGATCCGGTTCGCCCGGAGGGCCGGGCTCCTACGGGGGATACGACCGTGCGCATCGCGGTGCATCTGCCCTGCACGCTGCGCAATGTGCTGCGTGAGCAGGGTGCGATGCTTGAACTGCTGCGCCGGGTGCCGGGCACCGAGGTGGTGGAGCTGGACGGCAACGACCGCTGCTGCGGCGCCGCGGGCAGCCACATGATCACCCACCCGGCAGCCGCCGACGCCTTGCTCACGCCCAAAGTGGAGGCCGTCCGGCGACTGGCCCCGGCGGCAATCGTCACCGCCAACATCGGCTGCAGCCTGCATTTTCAGGCGGGGCTTCGCAAAGCGGGGTTGGACGTGCCTGTCCTGACGCCCGCTGAATGGATCTTGTCAGTGGTCAGTGGACAGTGGTCCGTTGAAAAATGCGACAATCCACTGACAACTGACAACTGACAAACAATGCGCTCCCTGACCCTCACCGACCGCCTGCTGAGCGGTGTCGACAATGCCCTGCGTACGCTGTTCACCACGCCCGCGGGGACGGGCAGGCCGGTGCCGGGCGCAGGGCTGCCCGAGGCGGAACTCACCGACGCGGAACGCGCCCATGCGGGGCGCCTCATGCGCGTCAATCACGCGGGCGAGGTATCGGCGCAGGGGCTGTACCAGGGGCAGGCGATCACGGCGCGCAGCGAGAAAGTTCGGCGCACCATGGAGCACTCGGCCGAGGAGGAGAACGATCACCTGCGCTGGTGCGAACTGCGCATGAACGCGCTGGGTGCCCACAAGAGCTGCCTCAACCCGCTGTGGTATGCGGGCTCGTTCACCCTGGGCGCCCTGGCCGGCATCGCGGGGGACCGCTGGAGCCTCGGTTTCGTGGCCGAAACCGAGCGCCAGGTGGTGCGCCACCTGGACGAACACCTGGGCAGCCTGCCGCCCGCGGACGAACGCTCCCGGGCCGTGGTGGCTCAGATGAAGCACGACGAGGCACACCACGGCGCCATCGCCACGGAGCTCGGCGGCTCGCCGCTACCCCTGCTGGTGAGAAAGGTGCTGATGCCCGCGATGTCGAAGGTGATGACCCGCACCGCGTATTGGGTGTAGGTCGGGCTTCAGCCCGACGCGAAGGTCGACTTTGGCCCCGGCCGTCGGGCTGAAGCCCGACCTACAGGAAGGCGCCAGATACAAGAGACAAGATACAAGAGGCAAGAAAGGGCCACGGTGCCCAGGTTCGGCAGCGGGGCGACCCCCAGCCCCCTCTTGCCTCTTGCCTCTTGCCTCTTGCATCTTGCATCTTGCCTCTAGATCTTCCCTATATTTTTCCCGTAGAAGATCTCCCCCATCTCCCGCTGCAGCAGGCGCTCGATGCGCTTGAGCTCCTTGGCCGAGTAGTCCTCCTTGCCCAGGCCGAACAGGTAGTTGTCGATGTCGAACTCCTTGATCAGCATCTTGGTGTGGAAGAGGTATTCCTGGTAGACGTTGACATCCACCATCTGGTAGCGGTCCTTGGTGTCCCGGGACAGGAAGTTCTGGATCGAGTTGATCTTGTGGTCGATGAAATGCTTCTTGCCGCGAATATCGCGGGTGAAGCCGCGCACCCGGTAGTCCATGATCACGATGTCGGACTCCAGGCTGTGAATGAGGAAGTTCAGGGCGCGCAACGGGGAAATGCGCCCGCAGGTTGAGACGTCGATGTCGGCGCGAAAGGTGCTGATGCCGCCGTCCGGATGGCTCTCCGGATAGGTGTGCACCGTGATGTGGCTCTTGTCCAGGTGCGCCAGCACGGTCTCCGGCAACGGGCCGGGGCCGGGGGGCTCCGTGTAGCCGATCTTCTCCGTGGCGATGGGCTCCTCGGAAATCAGCATGGTGACGCTGGCACCCTGGGGCTCGTAATCCTGGCGGGAGATGTCCAGCACGTTGGCACCGATGATGTTGGCCACCTCGGTGAGGATCTGAGTCAGGCGCTCGGCGTTGTAGGCCTCGTCGATGTACTCGATATACTCCCCGCGATGCTGCTCGCTGGGGGCATAGCAGATATCGTAGATGTTGAAGCTCAGGCTCTTGGTGAGGTTGTTGAACCCATGGAGCTTGATGCGCTTGTTGTGCGGTCCTACCAATGATCCGTCCCCGCAAAAGGTCGCATTGTAGAGGCAGCGCCCTGCGAGTCAATCAAAACGGCCGCGGTGCACGGGCCTTCAGCCGGCCTCGTCGCCCGTGCGACAGGCCCCTGCGATTGGCGGATGCCAGATCATCTGGACCCGGTTGCCCTCCGGATCCCGGCAGTAGAAGCTGCGTGCGCCGTCCCGATGGGTGCGCGGTGCGGTGTCCATGGGCACACCATGGGCCTTGAGGAACGCGTACCAGGGATCCACATCCGCCTCCCGGCGCAGGATGAACCCCAGGTGGTCCAGACGCGAATCCCCTTCCGCCACGGGACCGACATGCAGGGCCAGATTGTCGCAACCGG
The DNA here is from genome assembly GCF_002000365.1 of Thioalkalivibrio denitrificans. Classification (GTDB taxonomy): domain Bacteria; phylum Pseudomonadota; class Gammaproteobacteria; order Ectothiorhodospirales; family Ectothiorhodospiraceae; genus Thioalkalivibrio_A; species Thioalkalivibrio_A denitrificans. The sequence goes on from NZ_MVBK01000008.1 coordinate 7,305, forward strand.
AGGTGAGATAGAGGTTCTCGGAATCCGGCCGCCATTCGACGCGCATGCCCAGGAGATCCACGTAGAAATGCTCGCAGGCCGAGAGGTCCTTCACGAACAGGGCAAGATGGCGCATCCCGGCGGTGGCCGGGGGACGTTCGGGCAGACTCATGCGTCCTGCGCGGGGCAGGCCTCGCGCACCTCGAAGTCGTGGGTGATCTGCGCCGTGGCGCCCAGCATCACCGACGCCGAGCAGTACTTCTCCGCCGAGAGCTTCACGGCCCGCTCCACGTGCCGCTCCTGCACGTTGCGGCCCGTGACGATGTAGTGCACGTGGATGCGCGTGAACACCTTGGGCTCCGTGTCGGCCCGCTCCGCCTCGATATCCACCTGGCAGTCGGTGATCTCCTGGCGGGCCTTGTTGAGGATCATCACCACGTCGAAGGCGGTGCATCCGCCCATGCCCAGCAGCAGCATCTCCATGGGCCGGGGGGCGAGATCCCGGCCGCCGAATTCCGGGGACCCATCCATGACCACGGAGTGGCCGCTGCCCGTCTCGCCCACGAAACTCATGTGGTCAAGCCATTTGATACGCACGTTCATGACAGGGGTAACGGCTCCGTGCTATGTTCCACTGGTCGGAGTGGGCCATTGGCCCGACGGCCGGCGGGTTTTCGAATAAAAAACGTTTATACTAAAGGGGTTGCGCGAGATTTTATCCCCCGGGCAGGCCGCGCCAACCCGGTAACGGAGTGACCGGGCCACCCCATCGAGGCCTACATGAGCATCCTGCAAAGGCAAAAACCCGTGCAAGATCCAGCGCTGGAGAAGCTGCTGAGCCACTGCCACAGAAGGCAGTACCCGGCTCGATCGACCATCGTGCATGCCGGAGACCGCCCTGACACGCTTTACTATATCATTCAGGGTTCGGTGAGTGTCACCATCGAGGACGACGAGGGCCACGAGATGGTGCTGGCCTACCTGAACCCGGGCCAGTTCTTCGGTGAAATGGGCATATTCTCTGCGCAGGCGCGCAGCGCCGGGATCACCACCCGGACGCCCACCGAAACCGCCGAGATACACTACCCCAAGTTCCTGGAACTGGCCATGCAGGATCCGCAGATCCTGTTCCTGCTGGCCTCGCAGCTGGCCATTCGCCTGCGCGACACCAGCCGCAAGGTCATCGACCTGGCCTTCCTTGACGTCACCGGCCGCATCGCGCGCACGCTGGTGGAACTCTCCCAGCAGCCCGATGCCCTCACCCACCCCGACGGCATGCAGATCCGCATCACCCGCCAGGAGCTGGCCAAGATCGTCGGCTGCTCCCGGGAGATGGCCGGACGCGTGCTCAAGGACCTGGAAGAACGCGGCCTCATCACCGCCCACGGCAAGACCATCGTGGTCTTCGGGGTTCGGTAAACAGAAAAGAGCTTAACCACGAAGGACACAAAGCACACGAAGGGTTTCTGACCTGATGGCTTCGTGGCTTTCGTGTGCGTTGTGGTTGAGCACCCCGCTGCCGGGCTCACCGGACGCCGGCTGAGTCTCTCTCGCAAAGCCCGCCAAGGAGCCAGGTAGGTTGGGGTGAGGGACGAACCCCAACAAGCGATGCCTGGTCCTGGCCAACACCGTTGGGGTTCGCGTTGCTCACCCCAACCTACGCACTCCTTCACCCCGAAGACACAGAATTGAATGGACAGGATGAACAGGATTTCCAGGGATGGACAGGATTAGAACGATTTTCAGACAGCTTTCAATCCTGTAAATCCCGAGAAATCCTGTTCATCCTGTCAAACATCTCTTGTTTCTCAGCGCCTGTGACCGCAAGTCTCGCTACTGACGCAGAGAGCGCGGAGGCGCAGAGGACGCAGAGATTCTTTAACTTAGGACCTCTGCGTCCTCTGCGCCTCCGCGTCCTCCGCGTTCACATCACAAGCACAATCAATCAAACAACTCCGCAAGCCGCGCGCCCGGATCAGGGGCCTTCATGAAGGCCTCGCCGACGAGGAAGGCATGCACGCCGGCGGCGCGCATGCGCGCTACGTCTTCCCGGGTGTGAATGCCGCTCTCGGTGACCACCAGCCGATTGCCGGGGATTATCTCGAGCAGATCAAGCGTTGTCTCCAGGCGTGTCTCGAAAGTGCGCAGGTTGCGGTTGTTGATACCGATGAGCGCGGCGTCCAGCTTCAGGGCGCGGTCAAGTTCGGCCCGGTCGTGGACCTCGATGAGGGCGTTCATGCCCAGTTCGTGGGTGAGCATGAGCAGATCCCTCAGACGGACATCATCCAGCGCCGCCACGATCAGCAGCACGCAATCCGCGCCCATGACCCGGGCCTCGTAGACCTGGTAGGGATCGATGGTGAAGTCCTTGCGCAACACCGGCAACGCGCACGCGGCGCGGGCGTCCTCCAGGTGGGCCTCGCTGCCCTGGAAGAAATCATGGTCGGTGAGCACCGAGAGGCACGCGGCGCCGGCCGCCTCGTAGCTTCGGGCGATGGCGGCGGGATCGAAATCCTCGCGCAGCACACCCCGGCTGGGACTCGCCTTCTTGATCTCCGCGATCACCGCCGCACGGCCCGCATCGACGCGGGCCTCGAGCGCCGCGAGAAACGGCCGCACGGCGGGTGCGGCATCGATGAATCCGCGCAGGTCCTCCAGCGAGGTGCGCATCATGCGTTCGGCGATCTCTTCGCGTTTGCGATCGAGGATTTTCGTCAGGATGTCGGTCATGGTGAGCTCGGCAGTTTAGAATCCAACGCAGAGACGCAAAGACGCAAAGGAACGCAAAAAAGAAGAATCTCTATGTAAAGGGCCGGAAACTTCCCAAGGACACGGCCAGCCGCGGTGCAATGGGAAGGCGCTGTGCCCCCAATTAAAAATTCTTTGCGCTTTTTTGCGCCTTCGCGTCTTTGCGTTGAAGGCTTTTTTCATCAGCAGGACTTCGAAAACGCCACCAACTGTTCAAGCTTGGCGGCAGCGGCGCCGGAGTCGATGGTCTTACGGGCCTTGACCAGGCCGTCGGCGAAGGTGTCGGCGAGGCCGGCCACGTAGAGGGCGGCACCGGCGTTGAGGAGCACGATGTCCCGGGCGGGTCCGGGACGCCCGTCCAGTACGCCCCTGATCATGGCCAGGCTCTCGGCGGCATCGTTGACCCTCAAGACCGACAGGTCTGCCCGCTCGAGGCCGAAATCCTCCGGGGAGACCAGGTAGACCTTCACCTCGCCGCTCCTGAGTTCCGCCACGCGGGTGGGCGCGCCGATGCTGATCTCGTCGAGGCCGTCTTCGGCATGCACCACCATGACGTGCCGGCTGCCCAGGCGCCCGAGGACCGTGGCCAGGGGTTCCAGCCAGCGGTTGCTGAACACGCCGAGCAACTGGTTGGGGGCGCCGGCCGGGTTGGTGAGCGGACCCAGCACGTTGAACAGCGTGCGCACCCCCATCTCCCGGCGCGGGCCGATGGCGTGCTTCATGGCGCCGTGGTGGCGCGGGGCGAACAGGAAGCCGACACCCACCTCGTCGATGCAGCGTCCCACCTGCTCGGGCGTGAGGTCCAGGTTCACGCCCGCGGCCTCCAGCACGTCTGCGCTGCCCGATTTGCTGGAGACGGAGCGGTTGCCGTGCTTGGCCACCCTGCCCCCGGCTGCGGCCACCACCAGGGCGCTGGCCGTGGAGATATTGAAACTCCCGGAGGCGTCGCCGCCCGTTCCGCAGGTGTCGACCAGGTGTTCTTCGTTCACCGATACCCGCGTGGCCAGGTCGCGCATGACCCGGGCTGCGGCCGTCACCTCCTCCACCGTCTCGCCCTTCATGGCCAGTCCCACGAGGAAACCGCCGATCTGGGCGGGTGTGGCCTCGCCGTTCATGATCAGGCCCATGACGGCGGTCATTTCCTCCTCGGAGAGGTCGCGGCGCTGCGTGACGGCGCGGATGGCTTGCTGCATGTCCATGGTCAGGGGTTCCCGTGATTCGCTGCGGATCATGCGGGATTCTCCGGACCGGTGCTACGGGGGTCAATAGAAAGGGTAACCCTGTAGCGCCACCACCACAGTCCCCAGAGCGCCAGGGCACTCAGCCAGAGCACGGCCATGCCCGCGGCAAGTCCGGCCAGATGCCGCGCCAGCGGGGCCACCATGAGCGCCGCCACGAGGCTGTTGCCCACCAGTTGCAGGAAGGTCTGCACGGCCGAGGCCATGCCGCGCTGGTACGGGTAGCAGTCGAGGGCGAGCACCGTCAGGTTGGGCATGAGCAGCGCCAGGCCCAGCGAGTACAGGGGCAAGGGTCCCAGGGCCGGGACGGGGTGTACAGGCAGCCAGTGTGCCTGGGCCAGGTTGACCAGCACTGCAAGACCCATCAGGGAGAGCCCCGCCATGACCATGCGCGCCGGCGGCACGCGGTCGGCCAGGCGTCCCGAGAGCCAGCCGCCGAGCACGATGCCGAAGATCAGCGGCAGGAACAGACGCCAGAAATCGGTGGCCCCGTATCCCAGCAGCCGGTAGATGATCTCGGGCGACGCGGCGATGTAGAGGAACATGCCTCCGAAGGCGCACGCGAACGCCAGGGTCAGACCCATAAAGCGCGGGTTGCGGATCGCGCCCCAGTAGCTGCCCAGCACGAAGCGCGGCGCGATGCTGACCCGTGCAATGGGCGGCAGCGTCTCCGGCATGCGCTTGAGGGTGAGCACCCAGACGGCGAGACCCAGGAACGAGAGAAACACGAACACGGACCGCCAGCCCGCCAGGTCCTGAAGCAGCCCGCCGATGATGGGGGCCACGGCCGGGGCGGCGCCGAACATCATCATCATCATACCGATGACCCGCTGCGCCTCGTTGCCCGCATACAGATCACGAACCAGCGCCCGGGCGATCACCGTGCCCGCACCCGCCGACATGCCCTGGGCCACACGCATGGCGAGAAACACCTCCATGTTGGGCGCCAGTGCGCAGCCGATGGAGGCGAGCACGTAGCCTATAAGCGCCACCAGCACCACCGGCCTGCGGCCGAAGGCGTCGGAGAGCGGGCCGTAGACCAGGGTCATGGCGGCAAACCCCAGCAGGTAGAGGCTGAGCGTCTGCTGCATGGCGGCCGGCCCCGCCCCGAACTCGGCGGCGATGTCGGGGAACGACGGCAGGTAGGTGTCCAGCGTGAACGGCGCCAGCATGGCCAGCGCGGTCATAAGCAGCGCGATGCGCCAGCGCGAATGCGCCGGGGTCACTGTGCTTCGGGCGCGGCCCGCTCCATGGCCAGGAAGTTGCGCAGCAGGTCATGGCCGTGCCGCGTGAGGATGGATTCCGGATGGAACTGCACGCCCTCGACGGGCAGGGACTTGTGGCGCACCCCCATGATCTCGTCCATCCGCCCGTCGGGTGTCTCGGTCCAGGCGGTGATCTCGAGACAATCAGGGAGGCTGTCCTTCTCCACCACCAGCGAATGGTAGCGGGTGGCCTCGAAGGGGTTGGGCAGACCGCGGAACACGCCCTGCCCCGTATGGTGGATCAGGGAGGTCTTGCCGTGCATGATCTCGCGGGCATGCACCACCCGCCCGCCGAAGGCCTGCCCGATGGCCTGGTGCCCCAGACAGACACCCAGCAGCGGGACCGTGCCGGCGAAATGCGAGATGGCCGCGAGCGACACCCCGGCCTCGTTGGGCGTGCACGGCCCCGGCGAGATCATGATGCGCTCGGGCGCCAACGCCTCGATGTCCGCCACCGACACCGCATCATTGCGCCGCACCTCCACCTCAGCCCCCAGCTCACCCAGGTACTGGACCAGGTTGTAGGTGAAGGAATCATAGTTGTCGATCATCAGGATCATGGCATGATTCTCGTCAGAAACCAGGATACTCGTACGAACGCAGAGGACGCAGAGACGCGGAGGACGCAGAGAAATTCATAACCCGTTGACTACCCGCACGATGCCGTCCTTCAGCGTCACACTGTTGAAGTTGACCAACAGCCCCAGCTTGCGATTCGACAACCTCAAATAAGTCAGGAGTTGGGCCTTGTGCAGAGACGATAGTCGCTCCACTGACTTCAGTTCGACCAGCAAACGGCCTTCCACGAGGAAATCGATCCGGTAGGCGCAATCCACCACCTCCTCCCGATACCGTACGGCCAAGGGTGCTTCTGTCTCGAATCTGATGCCTCGAAAAATGAACTCGCGTGCCAGACAATAATGGTAAGCCGGGGCCAAGAGTCCGATGCACCTCGATGGCCGCACCGATAACCTCGGTCGCAATCTCGTTCTCCAGTTTTCGCATTCCTTTGCGCCCTCTGCGTCTCTGCGTCCTCTGCGTTGATTAACCAAGCATAATCGTCATCTGAGCCCCGCCTCCACCATGGCCACCGCGCGGAAGATGGCGCGGCCCTTGTTCATGGTTTCGGCCCATTCGTTGTCGGGGATGGAGTCGTGGACGATGCCGGCGCCGGCCTGGATGTGGAGCTGGCCGTCCTTGATCACGGCGGTGCGGATGGCGATGGCGGTGTCCATGTTGCCGGCCCAGGAGAGATACCCCACGGCGCCGGCGTAGATGCCGCGCTTGACCGGCTCCAGTTCGTCGATGATCTCCATGGCGCGGATCTTGGGCGCGCCGCTCACGGTGCCCGCGGGGAAGGTGGCGCGCAGCACGTCCATGGCGCTCATGCCGGCCTTCAGGCGCCCGGTGACGTTGGAGACGATGTGCATCACGTGGGAGTAGCGCTCCACCACCATCTGTTCGGTGAGCTGCACGCTGCCCGTCTCGCTCACCCGCCCGGCGTCGTTGCGGCCGAGGTCGATGAGCATCAGGTGCTCGGCACGCTCCTTGGGATCGGCCAGCAGTTCGGCCTCCAGGGCATGGTCCTCGGCCTCGGTGGCGCCGCGCGGGCGGGTCCCCGCGATGGGCCGCACGGTGACGATGTCGTCTTCGAGACGCACCAGGATCTCCGGGGAGGAGCCCACCACCTGGTGGTCGTCGAGATCCAGGAAGAACATGTAGGGCGAGGGATTGAGGCTCCTGAGCGCCCGGTAGAGATTGACCGGCGGCGCGGCGAAGGGGATGGACAGGCGCTGGGAGAGCACCACCTGCATCACGTCGCCCTCGACGATGTAGTCCTTGCAGCGCGCCACGGCGGCCTTGAAGCCGTCCTCGGTGAAGCCGGAGACGAAATCCGACTCGTGCACCTTGCGGGCATCGCCCGTGGCCGCGGGTGCGGCCACCGGTGCGGCAAGGCGCCCGCGCAGTTCCTCCAGTCGCGCCTGCGCGGCGGCCAGACCGGTTTCGGGCCGCGCGTGCACCACGAGATACAGCCGCCCCGCCAGGTTGTCGTAGACCACCACCTCGTCGGAGACCATGAGCAGGATATCCGGCACGCCCAGCGGGTCGGGCTTTTCCGTGCCGGCCAGCCGCGGTTCGATGTAGCGGATGGTGTCATAGCCGAAATAGCCCACCAGGCCGCCGGTGAAGCGCGGCAGGCCCTCGATGTCGGGCACCCGCTGGCGGGCCTGGAAGTCCTCCACCCAGGCCAGCGGATCCGCGACCTCGGTGTCCTCCACCACAGCACCGCCTTCCTCCACGGTCACGCGCCTGCCGCGCACCTTGACCACGGTGCGCGCCGGCAACCCGACGAAGGAGTAGCGGCCCCACTTCTCCCCGCCCTGCACGGACTCGAACAGGTAGGAGTACGGCGCGGCCGCCAGCTTGAGATAGACGCTGAGCGGGGTATCCAGGTCCGCCAGCACTTCGCGGACCAGGGGGATGCGGTTGTATCCCTGGCGAATCAGTTCATCGAATTGTTCGGGGCTCACGGTGCACTCCCGGGTTGGCACGTTGAAACAGGCTGAAAGCGGTTACGCTCAGCCGCGCCATCGTGCACCGTGCCTGGGGAAGCCCATGTGTCTCATGCCGCCTCTTCCAGCAGCCCCTGGAGTTGATCGAGCCGGTCGATGACCGCATCCGGCCCGTAGTTGCGGATGTCCTCGCCGTGGTTGTAACCGTAGCTCACGCACACGATGGGGAAGCCCGCCGCGCGCGCAGCCTTCACGTCGCTGCGGGAGTCGCCCACCATGAGCGACTCGGCGGGCGTGACGCCCATGCGCTCGGCGGCCAGGAGCAGCGGGGCGGGGTCCGGTTTCTTCACCGGCAGGGCGTCGCCGCTGATCACGAACTCGAATTCATCCAGAATGCCCTTGTCCTGCAGCAGCGGGATGGTGAACTGCTCGGCCTTGTTGGTAACGCAGGCCAGTCGGAACCCAGCGCGTTTGAGGTACGCGAGGCCCTCCCGCACACCCGGATAGAGCCGGCTGCGTCCGGAGGTGTTCTCCCGGTACAGGCGCATGAACACCGGCAGGGCGCGCTCGAATTCCGCCGGGTCCGCCTCGCCGTCCACGCCGTTGATGAGCGCGCGCTGCACCAGGCGCTCCACGCCGTTGCCCACCCACTGGCGCACCGCCGCCTCGCCGCGCTCGGGCAGGCCCAGCTCGCGCATCATGGCATCCACGCAGTACGCCAGGTCCGGCACGCTGTCCACCAGCGTGCCGTCCAGGTCGATCAGGACCATACGGGGGCGGGCGAAACTCACGGGCATGCGTCTCAGGCCGCGGCCAGCTCGTCGCGCATCTTGCGGATGATGCTGTCGTAGCGGTTGGGATCGTCCTGGTTCGCGGCCCCGAAGATGGCGGAACCGGCCACGAAGGTGTCGGCGCCCGCCGCCTTGATCTCGCGGATGTTGTCGGCCTTAACGCCGCCGTCGATCTCCAGGCGGATCTCCCGACCGGACTCGTCGATGCGCTTGCGCGCCTCGCGCAGCTTGTCCAGGGTGGCGGGGATGAACGCCTGGCCGCCGAAACCCGGGTTCACGGACATGAGCAGGATCATGTCCACCTTGTCCATGACGTAGTCCAGGTAGGACAGCGGCGTGGCCGGATTGAATACCAGGCCTGCCTTGCAGCCTTCGCCCTTGATCAGCTGCAGGGTGCGGTCGATGTGTTCGGACGCCTCGGGGTGAAAGGTGATGTAGCTGGCACCGGCCTTGGCAAAATCCGGGATGATGCGGTCCACGGGCCTGACCATCAGGTGCACGTCGATGGGCGCGGTCACGCCGTGCTTGCGCAGGGCCTCGCACACCAGCGGGCCGATGGTCAGGTTGGGCACGTAATGGTTGTCCATCACGTCGAAGTGCACGATGTCGGCGCCGGCGGCCAGGACATTGTCCACTTCCTCACCCAGGCGGGCGAAATCGGCGGACAGGATGGACGGTGCGATGAGATCGGGTTGTGCCATGGTTTCACTGCCTCTGTGCATGCCGGTTGGCCCGGCAGGTGACTATCCGTTTGCCGCGGGCCGGGTCAAAAGGGCGCGCGGAACTGCGCAATTTACCTGATCCGGCCGGATAAATTAAGCCTGAGGGCTGTCAGTGGCCCGTGGTCCGTTGGCCGTCGTCTTTTCGGCAACTGACCACGGACGACGGACAACGGACGACCTTTCAATGAGTTATGATGCGCCTCCCAACCGTAAAGATCAGGAGGATCCGGCATGTCCATCGCCATCACACTGCATGTGCTGTCCGCCGTCATCTGGGTGGGCGGCATGTTCTTCGCCTACATGGCCCTGCGGCCGGCGGCCGCCGCCCTGCTGGAGCCGCCCCTTCGCACCACGCTCTGGCGCGACACCTTCAACCGGTTCTTCCCCTGGGTGTGGATTGCGGTGGTGCTGCTCCTGGTGACCGGCTACTGGATGATCTTCGCCAAGTTCGGCGGGATGGGCACATCACCCCTCTACGTGCACGTGATGAACGGCCTGGGTCTGGTGATGATGGCCATTTATCTGCACGTCTTCTTCGCCCCCTTCCGGCGCATGAAGCAGGCCATCGCCGAGGAGAACTGGCCCGAGGCGGGCCGTAGGCTGGGACAGATCCGCATGCTGGTGGGCGTCAACCTGATCATCGGGCTGGTGGTGATTGCGGTGGCTTCGGGTGGGGCTTATGTGGTGATTTAAAACCTTTTAGCCACAGAGGGCACAGAGGTCACAGAGTCAAGGACCCATCATCTGACTCTTGTGGCATGCACCCGGCATCATGACAGGACCGCCGTCCCTTCATGGGAGGTGCAGTAATAATTCATTGGCCTTCTCTGTGACCTCTGTGGCCTCTGTGGCAAATCAAAACCCACAAAAAAGCCGCCCGAAGGCGGCTTTTTCTCCAGACTGGAACCGAAACCCTCAGAGGGTCTCGATGTAGGCGGCCAGGTTGGCGATGTCCTCGTCGGACAGCGTGGCGGCCTGGGGCGCCATCAGAGGCGTGTTGGGGCCGACGGTCTCACCGGCACGATACTTCTTCAGCAACTCGGTCGTCTTCTCGGCGGGAGTCCCGGCCAGCTTGGGGAAGATCGCCTGACCCTGACCCTGGGCACCATGACAGCTGATGCACGCATTGTACTTGGTCTTGCCGGCCGCCACGTCACCCGCCTGGGCGGCGCCGGCCACAATCATGGCGGCCCCGAGAGCCAGACCTGTCAGCACAGACTTCATCATCTTTACACTCCTCCGTCTCGTTTTGGAATCACACCCGGGATTCATGCCCCGAAAATGCACGGATTATCCGGTAAGCTTGTGTGCAAGTAAACATCAGGCAAGCTGAACGCGGGCTGAATGCGAATGACGGTCGTCAATAAGTCCGACCATACCCGCACTCAAATTCATGTTATTGGCGGCCTGCACCGGGCAGGCGCGAACAACCCCCTAAAATCCATACGGCCGACAAGTGATTTAACGACCGCGGATATAGCGTTCATCGGACCAGGTGCACAGCCACTCGGGTTTCAGCATGACCATGGCCGTGACCATGATGCCGTTGAGAATCGCCTCCGGAAGGACCAGCAAGGGCAGGTAGGCCAGGTACTCCGCGGTGATCTTGCCGGCCGGGTAGATCTCCAGTGCATAGACCAGCCCGCCCACCGCCAGCATGCTGGCCAGAATGGCCAGCGCCGCGCCCGCGAATGCACACAGGTAGAGATAGATGAACGGATGGGGCGGGAGCGTCCGCTCCACCAGGCGCAGCACGCCGTGACTGACGAATACCGGCAGGACGCCGGAAAGCAGCGCCGCCAGCGGCAGCGAGGCCCAGTCCTGGGCCGTGAACAGGGTCACCGGAAGCAGCGCGAAGGCCACGGCCAGAAGGGCGAACTGCCAGCCGAACATGAGCGTCACCGTGGTCACCGCCAGGTAGTGCAGGGACAAGCCGGGCGAGACCCCGGCATTGAGGCTCCAGAGCACAGCCAGCCCCGTGACGCTTATGGCGAACAGCGACAGCCGCCCCGGCTGATACAGCTGCCACCAGGGCGCGGTGCGAAGCGCGCGCCACATGATCGCCGCATAGCCTCCCGCCGCGATCAGCAGCGGCGCCGGTGTGAACAGTTCGGCGGTGAGCAGCATGGCGGGTTCCGTACGTCAGTCGACCAGTACCTTGGACGCGCGGTTCGGGGGCTTCGTTCCGCGTTCTTGATTTTGAACCACGAAGCGCACGAAGGGCACGAAGAAATTCAAAGGCATTTCTCTCGCAAAGAGCGCCAAGTTACGCCAAGAACGTCAAAGAATCGGTAGGTTGGGGTGAGGTACGAACCCCAACATGCGGTGCGCGATCCCGGCCGATGTTGTTGGGGTTCGTACCTCACCCCAACCTACCTGATTTAAGGTTTTCTTAGCGTTCTTGGCGCTCTTTGCGAGAGAAACATGTTTTGCCTTTATCTTCGTGCCCTTCGTGTGCTTCGTGGTTGAACGGGGTTCTCCGGACCTACTACCGCACAGCCAAAGCCACCGTATATTCCCGGCCCTGCTTGAGCTTGTCGTAGTTGCCGAAGACTTCCTTGAAGCCGCGCTCGATGAAACGGCGCAGGCCGGTGATGGTGACCACGTACAGGCGTCCGCCCGGGTGCATGTGCTCGAAGGCGTCGTAGAGGTAGAGGTACAGCAGTTCCTTGCCCACCTTGGCGGGGAGGTTGGAGGCGATCACGTTGAAGCGGCGGCCTTCCAGGGCGCTGAAGCCGTTGCTCAGGAAGGCCTCGGCGTTGGCGATGCCGTTGACCCGGGCGTTCCTCGCGCTGTAGTCCACGGCCACGAAGTCCTTGTCCACCAGGCAGGTGCGCCCTTTCGGGGCCCTACGCGCCAGGGTCAGCCCGATAGGCCCGTAGCCGCAACCCAGGTCCAGGCAGTCGTCTGTCTCCTCCACATGGGCATGATCCAGCAGCAGCCGGGTGCCCCCGTCGACCCCTCGCGGGGAGAACAGACCCCAGGTACTGTGGAACGTAAGCGTGTGCCCGCACAGGGTATCGCTGAATACGATGTCCTCGCGCAGACTGGCGATGTAGTCGGGGGAAGGCATAATTCAAAATTCAAGATTCAACATTCAAGGGCGGAAGGATCATACCACCCCTTGAATCTTGAATATTGAATCTTGAATTCGCCCTTCAAAGCGCATCGAAGATCGCCTCCGCCTCGGCGATCGCGCGTTCCAGGTCATCGCCCAGCACGCAGAAGTGCCCCATTTTGCGGCCGGGGCGGGCCTCGGCCTTGCCGTAGAGGTGGAGCTTGGCGGAGGGGTTGCGCAGCAGGGCGGTCCAGTCCGGTTCGCCGTTGCTCCAAAGGTCGCCCAGCAGATTGACCATCACCACGGGGGACAGCAGCCGGGTATCACCGAACGGCAGGCCGCAGACGGCGCGCACCTGCTGCTCGAACTGGGACGTCACGCAGGCATCCAGGGTGTAATGGCCGCTGTTGTGGGTGCGGGGCGCGATCTCGTTGACCAGCAGTTCCCCCGTGGCGGAAATGAAAAACTCCACCGCCATGATGCCCACATAGTCCAGCCCGACGGCGATATCGAGGGCCGCCTTCGTGGCCGCGGCAGACAGTGCCTTGTCGATACGGGCGGGCACGATGCTCATGTGCAGGATGCCCCCCCGGTGGATGTTCTCGGCCACCGGGAAACTGCAGGCGGCACCGTCCTCGCTGCGGGCCAGCACCACGGAGATCTCTCCCGCCAGGTCCACGCGATGCTCCAGCACGCAGCGCACCTCGCCCAGATCGTGGAAGGCACGTTCCGCCGCCTGCGCGGACTCCACCGCAACCTGCCCCTTGCCGTCGTAGCCCAGGGCGGCACGCTTGAGGATCGCCGGCGCACCGATGCGCGCGAACGCCCCGGCCATCTCATCGATGTTGTGCACCTCCTCGAACGGTGCCGTGGCAAGGCCCAGGGAACGGATGAAGACCTTCTCCCGGCCCCGGTCCTGGGTATGGGCCAGGGCGGAGGATGCGGGGCGCACGGGGATGCTGCGCGCCAGCGTCTCGAGGGTCTCGGCGGGAATGTTCTCGAACTCGGTGGTCGCCACGGCACAGCGCCGGGCCATCTGCTCAAGGGCCCAGGCATCGCCGTAGGCCGCATGCAGATGTTCGTTGGCCATGCGTCCCGCCGGGCTCCCGGTGTCCGGATCCAGCACCATCACGCGATAGCCCAGCGTTCGGGCGGCCACCGTGAACATCCGCCCGAGCTGCCCGCCCCCGAGCATCCCGAGTGTTTGACCGGGAAGGATCACGACTCCGGCGGCAGTTGCATGGCGAGCACCTGCTCGGAGAGCTCGCGACGATACTCGGCCAGCCGTGCCGCCAGATCCGCATCCCGGGCCGCCAGGATGGCCACCGCGAACAGGCCGGCGTTGGCGGCACCCGCCTCGCCGATTGCGAACGTGGCCACGGGGATTCCCTTGGGCATCTGCACGATGGACAGCAGGGAGTCCTGCCCCTGCAGATGCCGCGACGGCACAGGCACGCCCAGCACCGGCAACGTGGTCTTGGAGGCCAGCATCCCTGGCAGGTGGGCCGCGCCGCCCGCACCCGCGATGATGCACGCGAGCCCCCTTTCCCGGGCGGTTTCCGCGTACTCGAACAGCAGATCCGGGGTGCGATGGGCAGACACCACCCGCGCCTCGTGGGGCACGCCAAAGGCCTTCAGCTGGTCAATCGCATGGGCCATGACGGGCCAGTCGCTCTGGCTGCCCATGACGACACCGACAAGGGGGGACTCGTTTGGCATGACAATCGGCGCGGTTAGTGAAGGATCGGTAAGGATAACCCATTGAATTGAGGAGTGGGAAATGAAGTAGGAAGGGTGAATTGGGAAGTGCGAATAAGACCACCCTCACCCCAGCCCTCAAATTCCGGGCGTCCTGCCCTCCACCCTTCGGGCCAGCCCGTCGGCTGTTCAAATCCGCTCCCGGCGGATTTGTCCTGAGGGAGAGGGAGAACCCCCGATCCCAAGCCTTGCAATCCCCTCCCCCGCTTGCGGGGGAGGGCCGGGGTGGGGCCTTCCCACTTCCAAATTCACCCTTCTCACTTCAATCCCCCACTTCCCACTTCCGCCCGGGTTGTTCACAATTCACGCACATTCGCACCATCGATGCCCCAACCATGACCCAGCCCCTGTACGAGAGCCACCTGACCAGCCTGCCCCTGATCCATCGCGGCAAGGTCCGCGATCTCTATGCCGTCGGCGAGGACCATCTGCTCATCGTCACCACCGACCGGGTGTCGGCCTTTGACGTCATCCTGCCGACCCCGATACCGGGCAAGGGGGAGGTGCTCACGCGCATCTCCGAGTTCTGGTTCCGGAAGCTGAGCGACATCGTACCCAACCAGCTCGCGGACATGACCCTGGTCGAAGCCGTGCCAGACGCCGCCGAGCGGGCGCCGCTGGAGGGCCGCAGCCTGGTGGTCAGGCGCCTGAAGGCATTGCCCATCGAGGCGGTGGTGCGGGGCTACCTGATCGGTTCCGGCTGGAAGGACTACCAGGCCACCGGCAAGGTCTGTGGGATCACCCTGCCCGCGGGCCTGCAGATGGCGGACCGTCTGCCGGAGCCCGTGTACACGCCCGCCACCAAGGCGGCGGTGGGCGAGCACGACGAGAACGTGGACTTCGACTACACGGCGGAACTCGTGGGCCCGGAACTGGCGGCACAGGTGCGTGAAACGGCCCTCGCCCTGTACAACCGGGCGGCCGCCCATGCGCTGGAGCGGGGCATCATCATCGCCGACACCAAGTTCGAGTTCGGCCTCGATACCGAGGGCACACTGCACCTGATCGACGAGGCGCTCACACCCGATTCGTCGCGCTTCTGGCCCGCCGACACCTACCGCCCCGGCATCAGCCCGCCCTCCTTCGACAAACAGTTCGTGCGCGACTACCTGGAAACCCTGGACTGGAACAAGCAGGCCCCGGGCCCGGAACTGCCCTCCGAGATCGTGCAGAAAACCGCCGACAAATACCGCGAGGCCCTGGAGCGGCTGACGGCATAGGGGCGATTCAAGATTCAAGATTCAAGATTCAAGGGAGATGCATCGTAGAATGGTGAACCGGGCGAGACACCGAAGCGCTTGTCTCTTGAATCTTGAATATTGAATCTTGAATGGCCCTTAATGGTTTCTTCATCACCGGTACGGACACCGGCGTCGGCAAGACGGTGGTGGCCTGTGCGCTGATTCGGGCGCTGCGTGCGGCGGGGCGCCATGTCGATCCCAGGAAGCCGGTGGAGTCGGGCTGCGAACCGCAGGGTGATGCGCTGTACCCGGCCGACGGGGCCGCCCTGCGAGACGCGGCCGGCGACCCCCTGCCTGATCTGTCGGTGGTGACCCCCTACCGGCTCCGTCATGCCCTCTCCCCTGAACGGGCCGCCCGGCTCGAAAGGCGCGCCCTCAATATCTCGGCACTGCGGGAAGCCTGTCTCTCGGCGCACGCCCCCGGGGCGACCCTGGTGGTGGAAGGCGCCGGGGGATTCTACTCACCGCTGGCGCGCGACGGCCTCAACGCCGATCTGGCCCAGGCCCTGGGTCTGCCGGTGATTCTCGTGGCCCCGGACCGGCTCGGCGTCATCAACCACGTGCTGCTCACCGCCGAGGCGATCCGCAACCGCGGTCTGGACCTGGCGCTGGTGGTGCTGAGCGCCCACGACACGCACGGCCCCGAAGGCATGGACAACGCCTCAGACCTCGTGGCCTATCTCGATTGCCCGATGCTCGCATTCCCGCGCGTCGCGGCAAGCGGCGACGGGTGGCATCATTTCGAGGATTTCGTCGCTCAGTGGTAACCACCGAAAACCTTTGAACCACGAAGGAATTCAAAGGCGTGTCTCTCGCAAAGCCGCGAAGCACGCCAAGGAATTCGAAGAATGCGTGGGTTGGGGTGAACAACGCGGACCCCAACATCGTGGGGCGGGATCAACCATCGTATGTTGGGGTTCGTCCCTGTCCTCAACCGACTTGATATCCGGTTTTCTTGGCGGGCTTCGCGGCTTTGCGAGAGACACGCCTTTGAACTTTAGCCGGAGACCCGCCGCCAGTAGTGGTCGCTCCAGTAGTAGAGGACGGTGGTGTCGCGAGTGGGGTAGCTGTCGGCGTAGTTGATGCCGCGGGCAGGTTCTTCCACGTTGTCACGGTCCGGGTCCACGGGCCGCCAGGCGCTGTCGCGATGCTCGCCCAGGGGGCGCCGCCCCATGCCGGCGTGGCGGCGCTCCGCGGCGCCGAACTCCGCAAAGTTGTGCTGCGCCTGCTCCAGCGACACGCTGTTGGGACCTCCCGGCATCAGCGGGAAGCGCAACTGCACCAGGTTGTCCTCCCAGCAGCAGATCGGACAGCGATGATGACTCCCGGGCTGCATGTCGAAGACGAGATACCCGCATACAGGGCAGGGAAACTTGGCTTCGCCGAACGGAATCATTTTGTCAGTTGTCAGTTGTC